>JBMLTP010000076.1:0-16203 GCA_049239885.1 Crocinitomicaceae bacterium | reverse complement strand
CGTGCAATCAGGCTCTGTGATTTGTGTGCTCATCAATCAATTACCCGCACAAGCATTTCAAGTAGCCATTCAACTCTTAACTGATTTAGTGAATAATTCCGTAAGCATTGAAGAAAACACCACTGAAATTTTAGAGATTTATCCCAACCCTACCACCGAAAAGGTACAAATAGATATGAAAAATGCAGATCCCCTTCCATTTGAAGTGCGTTCAAAAACTGGGGCGAAACTTTTTGAAGGAATCTTATCGAAAGAGGGCAATGAGATTTCATTTTCGAACCTTGCTCAAGGAACTTATTTTATCACCTTGAAAAGTAGTCCAAAAAACAAAGTTTTTAAAGTAATTCTAAATTAAATAACAGATATGAAACAATTCTTCACCTTGATTTTTGTAGTTTGTTCACTAATTGATTTTAAGGCACAATCCATCTATTTTCCTCCTTTAACGGGAAGTTCATGGGATACAATTGCACCTCAAGATTTAGGCTACTGTCAACCAAAAATTGACAGCTTGTACAATTTCTTGGAACAAAATAATTCAAAAGCATTCCTTTTATTAAAGGACGGGAAAATAGTTCTAGAAAAGTATTTTGGTACACACACGGCAACTACCCCATGGCAATGGGCCTCAGCAGGGAAAACGATAACCTCGTTTATGACGGGAATTGCTCAACAAGAAGGACATTTATCAATAACGGATACAACATCAAGCTACCTCGGACAAGGTTGGACCAATTGCACACCTCAGCAAGAGGAACGAATCACTATTTGGAATCAACTTACGATGACTTCGGGCTTGGATGATGGTGTTCCAGATCATTACTGTACGCTGGATACATGTTTGAATTATATGGCTGACCCAGGAACGCGCTGGGCATATCACAACGGACCGTACACACTTTTGGATGGCGTTATTGAAAATGCTACCGGGCTAACTTTGAATAACTACACGACGCAAAAATTGAAGAATCCCACTGGAATGACAGGTGCATTTTTTTCGGTGGGATACAACAATGTATTCTTTAGTACGGCCCGAAGTATGGCGCGCTTTGGATCCTTAATTTTGAACAAAGGAAACTGGAATGGAAACCAAATCATGACGGATACAGCGTATTTTAACGACATGGTAAATACTTCTCAAAACTTGAACAAATCGTATGGGTATTTGTGGTGGTTGAACGGAAAGCAATCATTCATGGTGCCTTCACTACAAACCGTATTTCCAGCTTTTATGTGTCCAAATGCGCCGGGGGACATGATCTCTGCCATTGGTTCGGGCGGACAATTTTTAAATGTTGTACCCAGTCAAAATTTGGTTTGGTTGCGCATGGGCGATGAACCAAGTAATTCCAATGTTCCTTTCCTTCTCAATGATGATATTTGGCAATACGTGAATGATCTAGTATGCTCTGCAACTGCGATTGAAGAAAATTTCAATTCTGAGGAAATTCAACTTTATCCCAACCCAGCGAATGAGCAAATTACAATTTCAGTGAACCAAGGACAATTAGAAAAAGTCCAAATCTATAATCAAATTGGACAAAAGATGACAGAATTCGATTGTAATTCAGCTTCAGAGACGTTAGATATATCAGGATTTGAAAATGGACTTTACTTTTTGATTTTTCCTGAAAAAGGGATTACGCTTAAATTCATCAAGTTAAACTAATTTAATTGTCTGAAAATATAAGGAGTACTTTTTCATTCAACTTTACTTGAAATAAAATTATAATTATTACTTTTCGCTCAATTCTGATTGAGATTTCAAAAAGCAAAACTTAAAAAAAAACGATCCTATGGCAGTTTACGATTATAACGAGGCAATTTATGGCGCTTTGTGTTACATTTATGGAGATGATGATAGCACGATTAGTGTTGAAGAAAAGAGAGGAGTCAAATCTCGTTTTGTCGAAAGGCATTATCTTTCACAAGAAACAATGGAGACGATTTCACATAGATGGTCAAGAGGTTCAGAGGATTTTTATTGGGATGTAATTAGCAGCCTTAATGAATGTTCTTTAACTGATCGTTTGGAGGCGTATCGAACAATTTGTGTCATTATCAATGATTTTAGCGCTCAAAGGGATGATAGATGGGAACCCGCTCACCGAATCAGAGAAGCAATGGATATTTCCATTGACGATTATAATCGTTACATAGGAAACTAGTTTTAAAAGTATGTTTATCTTGAGAGGGTTCTAGAATCCTCTCTTTTTCGAATTAGTCAGGAATTCGATAAACTTTCTTCTTTTTCGCTCTCTGCCCATAGCTGCAATGCCTTCAACACTTCCCGTCCGCTCCTCAAGTTTATCCCACGTAAAATTGCATTTTCTACATTGAAGTGTTTTGGCTTCTAAAATCATTAAAGGACTTCTTTTCAAATTGTAGTCACTGAAATTTACAGATCTTGACGCCTTTTCATCATAACTCCTGAAAGACATGCAATTGACACAACGAGCCGTATTAATCCGAAGTATTAAGTAAATAGCAAAACCACCAAGTAAATAAATGAATTTACCGAACCAAAACATAAGCACCACAGAAGCCATAAAAATCCAAAATGCGAATCCAAAAATAAATTGAAGTTTCTTATGATTCGAATTTTGTTTTTGATCAAATTTTTTGCTGTCGAATTCTAAACCCATAATTTTTGTTTTTATAAAGTTAGGAATTAGAATAAATTTTAAATTAATATTGCTGATAGAAATGATTAAAAATACCATCCTTTTTTTATTATTCCAGGCATTTTCTTTCTTACACGGCCAAATTATTTTACCTCTTTCTACTAAGGGACCGAAAATAATAGACAATGTTGGAAATGAGTTCATACTTAAAGGAATAAATTGGTGGGGAATAAATGGATCGCATATCCCCTACTCAAATGATCACAGCAAAGGTACCGATACCCATGCGATGCCATTTGGATTGCATGTTCAACAGCTAGATACCATCGTTTTCGCGATCAAGCAAGCTGGTTTCAACACAATTCGTCTGCCCTTCTCCAACCAAATGCTACATGACACGACAAAAACGCGCTCGGAATGGGTTGGGCCAAATATTAACTTAGTTGGTCTGACACCCGTCGAAGTAATGGATGTGGTTGTTCAAAAACTGACAGATCAAGGACTTTTCGTCCTACTTAATAACCATTCTACCACGACTCATTGGTGTTGTAACTATGATTTTAATGGATTGTGGTTTGGGAAAAATGCCTTTTATTCTCAAACCACTGAGGATTGGATTTCGGACTGGAAAATGCTTGCGAAACGATTTCAAAACAATCCTTTAGTGATTGGTGCAGATTTAAGAAATGAAGTTCGGCCGCTTAGACGAAACGGATTACCCCTGCCTATAAATCCGAATTGGGGAAGAAAAAATAAGCGCGATTGGCATTTAGCAGCAACACAAGCTGGTAATACAATTCATTTGGTAAATCCAAATTGGTTAATTGTGGTTGAGGGAATTAATGCCCGTGTTCATTTTTTGAGTCAGTTATCGTTCCCACATCTCAAACCTGTCGTTAAAAAACCAATCAAGCTTAAGAATCCTAATAAACTTGTATATGAAGTACACAATTATTCATTCAGTTGGATAAAAGCGAATATCCTTTTTGAGAAAAGACAAGTTAAATATGGAAATGTTGATTCTAAAAAACGAAGAGACGAATTTGAAAAAAACTGGGGATTTGTTCTTAATCCAAATTTTAAAAACTGTGCACCGGTAATTCTTGGTGAATTTGGATGCAGCTCACTGGGAAATGATACAGAACCTTGGCTGAAGGATTTAACCGAATTTGTTTCGGAAAAGAAAATGGGATTTTTCTGGTGGACATTAGAAGAAGAATTGTTCAACGAGGGCAGCTATGGAATTATGAATTCGGAACTCAATAAAATGAACGTTTTTGAGGATTGGCGGGGAAAAAACCTCAAACTACTTCTAGATATGAAACCATAATATTCTAACTATAAACGCATTCAGAAATGAATTTATTTGCTTAAAACGCAAAACATCATTTAGCCTCAAAACGTAAAAAAACTAAAATGAGAAATCTATTTTTATGTTTAATGATACTCGTTATTGTTAAGGAAAGTTTTTCGCAGAAAATGATAAGCAACCAAAATCATGCTTGGATTTCTTACTTGGGAAATCATAAAATAACCACTAAATGGGGAGTCCATACTGAATATCAATGGCGTAGAGCCGACGGTTTTCAAAATTGGCAGCAATCATTATTGCGGTTGGGTTTTGATTATTTTGCTAGTTCCAATTTGAGCGCAACAGCAGGATATGCTTGGATTGTTACATTTCCTTATGGTGAACAACCTGTTGGACATGAATTTCAGGAGCATCGCATTTGGGAACAAGTTAATCTTAAATCGAAATATGGGCGATTTGAAATTCAACATCGATATCGGTTGGAGCAACGTTTTCTTGAAAATTGGATAAAAGGAGCTGAAGGAATTTACACAAAATCAGATAATCTTTTCAGGCAACGAATACGTTATCGGTTCATGATTCAAGTTCCTCTAACAAAAAAGGAATTGACGGATAATACACTATTTTTAAATATAAACAACGAACCATTCATTGGATTTGGAAAAGGAATTGGGAAAAACATTCTAGATCAAAATCGCTTCAATGCTTCATTAGGTTGGAGATTTAGCAAAGATTTCAATATTCAGTTAGGTTATTTAAATCAATTTATCGTGAAAACCGATGGGATTAAAGCGGAACGAAATCATACGTTTCTTTTTTCAACAATTTACAATTTCAATTTCGTCAAAGAAGTGAAACCCCGAAACTAAAATCTCAGGGGTTTACATTTATTTCTTTAATTCTATAAATCAAGTTGATATACTTTCGATAATGACTTATTATCACGAAGCGTAATATCTAAATCCTTAATTAATCCATCCTTTATATCGTAAACCCAACCATGTACGTGTAAGTTTTGACCTCTTTCCCATGCAGATTGAACAATAGAAGTCTTAGCAAGATTTAACACTTGCTCAACTACATTAAAATCAACAAAACTGTCAAATCTTTTTTTCTCATCTTCAATTGCATTCAATTCGTCCTGATGAAAACGGTAAACATCTTTTATGTGACGAATCCAATTGTCAATCAATCCGACGTGTTTGTTTGTCATTGCTGTTTGAACACCACCACAACCATAATGTCCGCAAACAATAACATGTTTTACTTCAAGAACATTAACAGCATAATCCAAAACTGAAAGCATATTCATGTCAGAATGTACAACTAGATTTGCGATATTTCGATGAACAAAAACTTCTCCTGGACCTGCACCAATAATTTCGTTCGCAGGAACGCGGCTATCCGCACATCCGATCCATAAAACAGGAGGTTTTTGACCAGCAGCCAAATTATTGAAAAAATCAGGATCTTGATTTAATTTAGATTTAACCCATTTTTTATTGTTATCTAAAAGCTTTTTATAAAATGTTTCCATACTTTTTTTATTCGTTTTTAATAAAGACTATTTAAAATTAAAATTGATCAAATGAAAATCAATTTGTTTATTTTTTGCTCCATGGCTTTGAAATTGATCAAGCAGTTCAATAACATCATAGTGTATCGATTTACACTTGGATGCGTCAATAATTAACTTAGTGTTTGGTTGAATATTTTCCAACATTTCTTGAATTCCACTCTTGTTTAAAAATGTCACTTCTTCGGATAAAACAATAATCGTTTCATTTGATTTTTCTTCCTTTGAAAAATGATTTTTGTAATTAGATTTTAATATATAGAAAACAGCAACTACCATTCCTATTCCTATTCCCTTGAGCAAATCCGTGAATAGAACTCCTGCTATCGTGAGAATAAAAGGAACGAATTGCTCTTGACCTAATTTAAACATCTCTTTGAACAAAGAGATTTTAGTCAATTTATAACCAACTAAAATTAAGACAGCGCCAAGAACAGCTAATGGTATTAGATTCAAAATAAAAGGAATAAAAAGAATCGCAGACAATAATAAAAATCCATGGGTAATCGTCGATAATTTTGATTTACCTCCTGAATTGATATTTGCCGAGCTCCTAACGATAACCTGTGTGATTGGTAATCCACCTATTAAACCTGTAATAATGTTACCGATACCTTGCGCTTTCAACTCCTTGTTTTTGGGAGTAATATTTTTATCTGGATCGAGCTTGTCCGTTGCCTCTACACTTAATAAAGTTTCTAGACTTCCAACTATTGCCAACGTAAGAGCGATAACATAAACGTTGGGATTAGAAAGAAAATTGAAATCTGGAAAAACGAATAAAGTTGAAAACTCGCCAAATGATTTAATTACTGGAATCTGAACCAAATGTTCATATGAAATTTCAAAACTTGGAACAAATGAACTAAGTAAAAGATTAATCAAGATGGCCAAAACCACCGCAATTAGCGCACCAGGGACTTTTCCGACAATGGCATACTTTTTCAAAAATTTACTTTCCCAAAAAATCAAAAATAACAATGAAAAAATTCCTACAATAAAAGAACCTGGACGAATTCCGTTTATAGCATAGAGCAATTCAGTCAAGGTATTGTGACCATCAGTCTGAATAAACGCTTCGTCACCAATAAAATCTGCATCATATCCAACTAAATGAGGGATTTCTTTTAAAATAAGCGTTATTCCAATAGCAGCCAACATTCCTTTAATGACAGATGAAGGTACATAGCCAGCAATAACTCCTGCCTTGAAGTAGCCAGCAATTAACTGAATTACACCTGAAATCATTACTGCCAATAAGAAACCTTGATAACTTCCTAAGGTTGTAATTGAAGCTATAACAATAGTAATCAAACCCGCTGCGGGGCCAGAAACACCGAGTTTAGAACCGCTGAAAAATCCCACAATAATTCCGCCAATTAAACCTGCGATTAATCCAGCGAAAATATTTGGTAGACCATTAATACCTTCAATATTTGTTGAAGCCAAACCAATACCTAGACACAAGGGTAAAGCGACTAAAAAAACAACTAAACCTGCTGACAAATCACTTTGCCAGTTTTTAAAAAAATCCTTCATAATTAAATGTTTAAAATTGAAATTGAGAACTCGATTTTAAACTTCTATTTCAGGGGGAGAATAAGGTACAGATTGTGTTTGAGTAACTAATTTTTGACTCAGAGAATGAATTTTAATTTTCTTTGAAAAAAACGAAAAATTCAAATCTTGATATAGATACAAATTATCATTAAAAAAACTTAAAACTGGAACATCCTCTTCAAGATTCTCCGAATCGGATTCTCCAAAATCAGAATCTGAAACATCAATATCGTTTGTTTCAAAAGAATCAACCTCAAGAAAAGCCTCGTTTACTAATATTCCGAATTGAAAGACCGCAAGAGCCAAGCATAAAAAACGAAATATGAACTGGGCAATTTTCATTAGTTGAAATTATATTGTTTATAAATCAAATTAATTCAATTCACTCCAAATATACTTACAATTCTTAAACTGATAAATTGTTTTATTGCCAATTTATCGGAAAGATTAATCTTACTTTTGTCACATGAAATTAAATTATGGGAAGAACTTTTGGTTGTTGTGTATTTCCATGTTTTTTTTCATGACAGGATTCAATTTGATTATGCCCGAACTAAATCAATTCATCACCAATCTCGGTGGTGAGGGACAAAAAGGATTAGTCATTACACTTTTCACTATTTCAGCAGGACTTTCACGTCCTTTCTCTGGAAAGTTGGCGGATACAATTGGAAGGAAAAAAGTCATTTACATCGGAACAATATGCTCCATAATTGTTTCCGTCCTCTACCCACTTTCAACAACCGTTTTTTTCTTTCTTTTACTTCGATTTCTGCATGGGTTTAGTGCAGGATTCGCGCCAACAGGAGCTACAGCCTTACTTACAGACATCGTTCCAAGTGATCGAAGAGGCAGTGCAATGGGAGTTTGGGGAACTTTCATTTCACTTGGAATAGGCGTCGGACAATCGATCGGGTCTTGGATTTGCTTGAAATATGGATTCAATATCCTATTTATGTCGGCTGCCATTTGTTCCATTTTGTCCATTTTACTCTTTTTCGAAGTTCGAGAATCATTGGAAGAAACCAACAAATTCAAGTTTTCTCACTTAAAAATCTCTTGGAATGATATTTTTGAACCTACAGTTCGCCCAGCGGCCATGGTTATGTTTTTGACAGCCACCTGTTCGGGAATCATATTTGTCGTTACGCCCGATATTTCAGCGTTCTTAGGTATTGAGAATAAAGGATTTTTCTTCGGTGTTTATGTGATTTCAACGATCTTAATACGCCTATTTACGAGCTCAATGTCCGATCGAATTGGAAGAAGACAAATGCTTTTGGCAGGTTGCCTCTTGTTAATTGCTAGTATGATGCTAATTGCTTCTGCGGAAACTGTGAATTCGTACATTATAGCCGCTATTATTTTTGGATTTGCGACAGGTGTTTCAAGTCCTACGTTATTTGCCTGGACAGCAGATCTATCGCCCGAAACTCGACGCGGAGTTGGTGCCGGAACTATGTTTATTGCCTTGGAATTGGGAATTATGACTGGATCATTATCGACCTTAGTTACTTACCATAATACGAAAGCTACCGTTTATTTATCCTTTGCTGTTGGTGCAATCTTCGCTTTACTTGCTTCTACTTATCTCATTTGGCATTTGCGCATGCGTGAATCGAAATACTAATCAGTGTGTTTAAGATACTTACGAACCAAGTAATGTCCTAAATATATTAAAGGTGTAAGAAGCAAGGCAATCAGCATTTTCAAAACGTAATTGGTCGGTGCAATTTTCATGTATTCGGAAAACGAAAGCGAACCGCCTAATACAAATCCAATATACAGCACGATATATGAATCTATCAACTGAGAAAGCAAGGTGCTTCCGGTACTTCTCAACCAAATAAAGCGATTTCCTGTTTTGTGTTTAATCCAATCAAAAACATATGCGTCAAGCAACTGAGAAACAAGAAAGGCTGCAATGCTTCCAACTATGACCATTTGCGCTTGCCCGAAAACCTTGTTGTAAGATTCGTTGTCAGCCAGTTTCGATCCTGGAATTTCATACGCTGGAATGTTCATCGAGAGACCAACAATTATAAAACAATAAGCAATCAGAACGGCAGTTATCCAAGAAACACGACGCACAGCTTTTTGACCATAAAATTCATTCATTAAGTCTGTTAAAAGAAAAACAATAGGCCAAGGTAAAATTCCGATTATTGTTGTGAAAGGACCAAGTTTTAATCCGAATAAATTGAAAGACAAAGGAATCTGAATAAGCTTATTACTAATCAACTCGGCGGTAACAGCATTCGTAACAAACAAACCCACTAAAAATACAAAAAGCCATTGTCTTCGTTCATTTATTTTATCTACTTCCATACTTTAAATAAGATTAATTTAAATATTGAATAACAAATACTTAATAATATTAATTTGATTTATTGACCACTCCATAATCCAATCGTTTTGATTTTACGTAACGCTGGACATAATACTTAGTTTTTAAGTTGTCTATTCGAACACCACCATTTGCAGCATGAATGAATTTCACATCACCCGGAAGGACCTCAATGACCATTGCTACGTGACCAACGGAAGAAGATCTAACATTACTTCCCTTAAAAAACATCAAATCACCTGGTTGAATATTGGAAATACTAACTGTTTCCCCTAACTCAGCAAGTCCATAACTTGTTCGAACCAAAGAAAAACCGAAATTGCCGAAAATGTAGTTTATGAATCCTGAACAATCAAAACCAGATGGAGTTGTACCTCCGTAGCGATAGGGAACACCCAAGAACGACTTGGCAAAGGAAATCATTGCATCTGCCTTCGGATTTGATTTTTTTGTCTTATTTGTCGTGTCAGAAAAGGAAAATGCACTCGTATCTATTTCAACAGTTTGAACCTGAGAAAACACACTTATTGACACTACTGTGAAAATCGTTGATAAAAAAATGGTTTTTAGATCCCGAATTATCATAGCCGTTGCAAAAATATAACTATTTTCGAATTTAAATTGAATTAACCTCGTGCCTTTAATTGATATTCAACAACTTAGCAAGCTTTACTATTCAATCGGTGAAGTCAGTAAATTATTAGATGTAAACCCCTCTCTATTAAGATTTTGGGAGAAAGAATTTCAACTAGAGGTTTCAAAGAAAAACAAAAAAGGAAATCGTTTATTCACTGTCAAAGAAATAGAAAAAATTAACAAGATTTACCACTTTGTGAAAGTTGAAGGCTATACGTTAGACGGAGCAAAAAAAGCGTTAAAACTTAAAGATGGCAAGCAAGAAACCTCCTTTGAAATTCATTCCAATGAAGATTTGATTCGGCGTTTAGAGGCGATTAAAATCAAACTCTTGTCGATTAAAAATTCTTAATCCAAAAATCGATTTGAATATTTAGGGTCGGGTATTTTACAAATAATCGAAAATCGTTTTCTATTTCCGGCAATTAAGTCATAAAACTTATCACGAATAAAATTTGGGATTAGCCAAATAATCAAGAGTGGATAAAAATACCATTTCAGAAAAGGAATAATTCTTAAAACTGCTTTTGATTTCGAAAACAATTTACCATCTCGATAGTACAAAATTGATTCCTCAAAATCATTTTTCAAGTTGAAATCCGAAAATACTTTTTTAGAAAAAGAACTTTGAAGCGAAGTAAATAGCAAATTTTGATTTCGCTCATGCTTCAAAATGAATTGCACCGAGCGATTGCACAAACCACATTCACCATCGTATAAAATTATATTCTTGAACATTGAATCAATAAGAACTTAAATATAACTAAAAATAAGGGGACGGAGGCGGTTTTGGCATGCTTCGCCCTCTTCCATTTACTATATAATTTAAACTAAAAATGCAATTCCAAGAATTATTTTTAGTCTGCAATTTACTTATATATTTTCCAATGGAAGCCCCAACAGTTATTCCATTGTGAAATTTGTATTGATAAAACAAAGCTGGATTACTGCGACCATACCCTATTCCTATTGTTTGCGGTTGATGGTATATTGGAGACCTACAGAAATTGAATTTCAAATTAATATAGGAAGAAAAGAACCCATTTGAGCTATATTCAACAAATAAGGAAGGTACCAAATGAAATTTCCCAACAGAATCTAATTTAAAATCATAAGAACCAAAAAAAGTCAGGTAAGATTCCATTTTTGATTGAATTGTATCAATAAATCGTTTTCCCTGATTCAAATTTGTCACAGAAAATCCTACATTCCATTTTCTAGATAATAAGTTTACACCCGCATCAATTCCTATGTATGCGGGATTCCAATTTCTGAATTTAATCGGGTAATCACTTTCAAAATATTTAAAATTATCTTTTGTCGCATTTAGACCTAGGCCTGAATTTAAGATCAGCTTTCTAGATAAAATCCACGAATGAGCCACTTGCAGAGCTCCACGAGTTGATTTAAAGACTCCAAAATTCTGAAAATCACCATTAAATCCAACTGAAATTCGTGTCTTTTTTATGTTATGTTTGAAGGTAGCATAGGAATAATTGCTACTAACAGAATTTAAATTATTAAAATTAAAAACACCTGTCACATAGATTTTTTTGTCCGCAAACGCCGATGGATTTGAAATGGAGAAATAATCATCTGTGTTATAAAAACGCTGTGAAAGAGAAAAAAAAGGAACAGAAAATAAAATCAAGACAACATACCTCATTAAAATTCATTTGACTGTAAAACAAGCTATCATTTAGAAATGTTACAATTGTTTCGTGATTCGTTGCATTTCAAAATGAATTTTTCCATTTTTTTTTAGATTTAATTTCGTTACTTTTACCAATTAAATTTGATAAATGGAGGAAATAAAATATGCTATATTCTGCGTCGATGACGATCCGAATATTCTGCATATGCTGAGTTTCCAATTGGATAAAATAATTGATTCAAAAAAGGCACTTATCGAATTTTTTACCAACCCCTTGGAATCTATTCCTCACTTTGATGAGTTAGTAAGTTTGGATATTGACGTTTTTTTGTTAATCGTCGATTTTCAAATGCCTCAAATGAATGGAGCGCAACTAATCCGTGAACTCAAGAAGAAAAATAAAAATCTGACTTGTATTATGTTATCAGGGCAAGCAAACTCTGTTCAAGTATCTGAATTACAAAACGATAAACTCCTTCATTCATTTATAAACAAACCTTGGAACGAAGACAATCTGTTCAATATTTTAAAACCAATTTTATCTGATCACTCTATCTTATGCGAAAAATAAAGCTACTACTCTTTCTTTTCTCCTGTTTTACTTATTCACACGCTCAAAAATTGAGAAGCGTTGTAAATGGCTACGGCCATATGAATTACAACTTATTAAGTGATTTAAATTCATCCAATGACCCAACAAAATCCTATTTTGAATTAGGCGAGCATGATCTTTTCGTAAACTCATATTTCAATAACCGAATCAGTTTTTTAGGTGAATTCGTTGTGCGTTACACCAAAGGAACTCCTACTAATTTTTCTGCAAGCATTGAAAGAGCGCGACTTAAGCTAGATTATTATAAAAACCACTCCATTTTACTTGGGAAAATTCATACACCTGTAAATTACTGGAATGATGTATACCACCACGGAAGGGTATTCTTTCCAACAATTGATCGTCCAATTTCCTTTAGTCATATTGTGCCTTTGCATAATCTAGGAGTTCAATTTCAAGGTCAGAATCTGGGAAAATGGAACTTTGGTTACGATATCGCAATTGGAAACGGGATTAGTTCAACGGATGCGTTCGATGAAAATTTAACCCCAGCAACAACAATTGCATTTCATATCAAGCCAATTGACAATCTTCGAATTGGAGCCTCATACTTTTATGATTTCGTGAGTGACGCCTCTGTTAAAGGTATTCACACTGGGCACACAACGGCCCCAGGTCACTTCCATGGAACGATGTATAAAGGTGCATTGAATTATCATTTAGCATCGACTTCTATTGCCTATTTTGGTGATCGACACGAATTTTTAAATGAGTTTGCTTTCAACCCAACGCAAACAGACTCTTTAGGTGTTGCGAGTAATTTTTCAAATTTCACGTATTATGGTTATCGAATCAAGGAGAAACATGTTCCGTTTATTGTCGTTGATTTATTGAAAATAGCAGAAAATGATTTATATACCTATCATTATGACTTAATGAAATTTTGTTTAGGTTATAGGTATGAATTTAATGAACTTATTAATGTTAAGGCGCAAGTTGGTTATGCTAGTAATATGTTTCGAAGCAGCCACAGTGATATTAAGAATGTAGAATTTAAAGTTCAGTTCGCATATGGTTTTTAGACTGCTATTTATTTTGGCAATTGCACTCGTTGGAAACGGTTTGATAGCGCAAAGTTTTTCAAGCTACCAAATTATTGGCAATAATACCGGACTTAAGTCAATGAGCGAATCGAATTTCAAATCATGTATGAAAGGTAAGTACAATTTTTGGGACAATGATAATCAAGTTCTAATTGTGCTCCCATCTTCAAATCACCCTGATGCAGAAGAAATTTCAAAACTGGTTTATTCCAAATCTCACACTTCGGTAAGAAAATATTGGTTATCACTTGTTTTCCAAGGACGTGTCGCCTCCCCTAAATTCTGCGATTCTGATGAAGAAATGATTGATTTTGTGAAATCTAGAAAGGGGGCAATCGGTATAGTGAAAAAATCCGCCATTACTCCAGATATTATAAAAATTTCAATTCAACCGTAATGTTTAAATCACTCGGTTTTAGAATATGGCTTCCTTTTTCACTGGTATTATTTTCGGTGTTTACAATTTTAATTGTATACAACTCGTATAAACAAGAGGAAATATATCTGAGCAATCGGAAATCAGAAATCGATAAACTTGCAAAGACCTTAGTTAAACAGATAAAAATTGGTATTGAGGAAGAAGATTTTGAAAGTATTAAAAAATCGTTAGAAATTGCTAGGTCATCATTTGGATTTGAAATGGTCAAATTGGAACTTGCAGAAATTTCGATTAATTACCCTGAAAACACTAAAAACCTCAAATTCAAAAAAGATGAAGTTATCGATGAAGACTTCAAATTTAATACAGTTCTGGGTAATGCCGAACTCTGTTTCATCACCTCTACCAAGCAAATTAATGATATTATTTCCAAAAACAATCGCTCAACCATTTATATATTTCTTTTAGTTTTTTTATTTTCAACATCCATCTTTTTATGGTTTACCTTGAAAATATCAAGACCATTTAAAGATTTAGTTTCCCTGGCCAACGGAATTGAATCTCAAGATTATCTAGAAAGTGAAATCGATCTACCGAATACAGAAGAAATTCAAATTCTACACAAAAGTCTTGTTTCTTTGAAAGATTCATTAAAGTCGCGTGAAGAATATAAAGACAATCTTTTAAAAGAACTAAAGTTTCAAGTAGAAGAACAAACTTATGAATTAAACCAACTCTCTCTTGTTGCCAAACATACTACGAACGGAGTAATAATAACGGATGAAAATCGGAAAATTATTTGGGTAAATGACAGTTTTGAAAAATTAACTGGTTATAATCTGAATGAAATCAAGGGAAAGACTCCAAAGCTATTTCAATTTGAGAAAACCGATCCCAATACGATTGCAAAAATCAACAAGCAATTAGATGAAAGAGAAACAGTCAATGAAGAGATTCTTAATCGATCAAAAGACGGTCGAGAATATTGGCTGTCACTCAATATTGTTCCGATTTTTAATGATGAAAAAAAATTACAAGGTTTCATAGCAGTTGAAATTGATATAACGGAAAAGAAAAATCGTGAGGTTATGATTCAGAAAATGAATGAAACCTTGGAACAAAAAGTATTAGAAAATACCAAAAAGAATATTGACTTATCAAAAACGCTTGTTGAACAGGATAAACTAGCCACGATTGGAGAAATCTCTGCAGGCATTGCTCATGACCTAAACACACCACTAGGAACCATTCGCGTAGGGGCTGACAATGTTCGGTTTATGATAGATCATTTATTATCCAAGGATCTAACTACTTTGAGTGCTGAAGACCTCCAATTTATTCTTAAGCATGCTCCTACAAGAAATGTTGAAAATTTCATCGGCGGATTGCAGCTCAGAAAAGAGAAAACTGAAATCATTGAATTTCTGAAATCCAAATACAAGGAAATTGATGAAACTACTCTTTATTCAATAGCTGAGTTAATGGTTAAATCCAGAATTAATATCAATGACGATGAAATTATTTCAAGGATATTTTCTTCAGCAAATCCTTTTTTATTCGCGGATGTATTTTATCAAATTTACCAAGCCTGCAATCAGTTAGAAACAATCAAAAACTCAAGTGATAAAGCGGTAAAGGTTGTCCAAGATGTTCGTTCCTTTATCAAAGGTGAAGGAAGTCAAAATGAAAAACGTCATTTTAATCTTAAAGAAAACATTGCAACTGTAATCGGAGTATTTCGATATGAAATCGCTCAAGGTATCGATGTTAAATTTGAAGTTGACCCATCGATTGAATTGGTTGGGTTTGATGTAAAGCTATTTCAACTTTGGTCAAACTTACTCAAAAATGCAATTGAGGCTCTTGATGATCAAGAGAATAAATACGTTGGAATTTTTTCTGAAACAATAGACAACAAACTTTTTATTACATTCGAAAACAATGGTGCGAAAATACCAGAAGAAGTTCAAAAAAATATGTTTAATAAGTTCTATACAACGAAAGAAAAGAAAAGTGGATCAGGACTGGGACTCAGCATCGTTAGAAATATCCTAACTGATCACAATGCATCGATAGATGTTTATTCTGATGACGAAATAACTCGATTTACGGTTTCGTTTGAATTAAAATAAACCCAATTCTATTATGATTTAATCCAAAATCTCAGTTTGATTTTCATCTTTCTTAGGTTTTATAAATTGAAGAATGATTATCAGTGAGGATAAAACGAGCGATGATATTGCTGAAAAATCCTGAAGCATATATAACGTTATTATATCCCCATATTTCTGCTCCAAACTGAACTGAGACCAAAAAAATAGTGTGCTCAATATAAGAAGAAAAGCTAATACAGCTGTTATGATCCGAATGGCCTTTGGTTTCATTTAAATTTCGGAACCAAGTAATTTTTCACATAATCTGCGACTCCTTCCTCCAACGTATGAAATGGTTTTGAATAA
>JBMLTP010000075.1:0-16358 GCA_049239885.1 Crocinitomicaceae bacterium | reverse complement strand
TTGATGCTCAAATAGTTTATAATGATTGAGCAACTTTTCAAGTATTTCTTGAATTTCTTCAACAAGCTCTTCATTCCGTTTAGCTGGTAATTTAAAAAAACCATGCATGAGGGCATTTCTGAAAGCGGCTAACTCCTGAAGTTTTTTATTGATTTCTGATTCGATATTAAATAATTCATTTTGCTTATCAGAAAGTACAAGACTCAGTTCCTGAACTATGTTACGAACACGATAAAAAATAGGTCCAGCATTTTGATGACCTTCATGTAGAAACAAATCATGAAGAATGTAGTCATTGTTTTTTTCAGTTTGTAATTCTCCGCCATATTTTAGATACAAGCAAACGCCATAAGCCGAAACTTGAGAAAGAATTTCTTCACTTAGCAGTAGGAGTTCATCTGCTGCATATTGAGGATGTTCATTACATACATCGAGCATTTTTATTCGAAGTCTCTCGTTAGGGAAGTTTTCGGAAAGCAGTTGAAATGCTTCATTAATTTCTTTTACTTTTTTACTCATTTTGAATTATTTAAATCACATTTTGATAGCTCTAACTGATAAGCCGTCTACCTTTGTACTTTTTCTCTCTATACCATCGATTGATAAGTAACGGGCCCAATTAAAGTCTGTTCCTTTATCAGGGGTGGAACTCCAAAATCCTGCATATCCATTAATTGGATCATTAGTATCTTGATTATGATTTACTGATATACCCGAGAATGAAAAAAGAGATTCATTCTTTGCGTTCCTAGTTGAATTACTTCGATAACCTGAATAACATAGATGCATCGTTTCTTTTAAGCGGCTTGAAGCCTCATATTTCCCCCCCATACTCTTGAAAACATTCGTCCAATCTTTGTCAGTTGGCAATATCCAACCTGTCGGAAGCAAGTTTTCAGAGTCTTTTATGGCAAACACATTATACAATTTTCCAAAAACGGGACCGTGAATTATATCATTAGATGGGTAACAATAAGCAGGCTGACAATTTTTCAGAGCTTCACTCCATTGCCTATTACTTTTGGCGTGAAAAATAGGACTACCGTCTTGTAACCTATCTACGTTTAAATTTTCAGTCATCCAACTTTTAGACCCAATTTGAGTAGCTCTCATTTCTCCTTGAAAGTGCCTGGCTGAAATTTCATTATTTAGTTTATATTCATTTGAAAATAATCGATCCTCTATTAATTTGTAACCTGGTAGGACTTCCAGGGATACATAATTTTCAGGAGGATTGCTCCCAATTTGATCGGTAAATGAAAATAAATTAAGCACATAATACTTTTTAAAAAGTGAGGATAAAAAGTCAAATACAGGCGGAGGTGCTTGTTGAAGCAACAGCCGATCATGTGCCGACAATTGAGGGTCAGCCAAAAGTACCTCTATTGCTTGATTTTTGTTCGCCAAAGTAAAATTCATTTGTGTACTATTCATTGTTAAAACTGCCATGAAGCAATTGGGTTATAACTCCTCCACATCCACAAACGATTTTCCTTTTGGTTTCACTTCCCAAAACTCGCTGCCTTGGTAATCAACGCAACTGCCTTTCGGAATCTTCGGGATGTAAAGTCTTCGTTCGTCTAAGTATATATTGTGCTTCTTAAGGTGTATGATGATGGATTTCCATTCTCCCTTTCCTTTGTAAATAAAATGTGGCGTTTTAATTTCCACCTCCTCCTTTCCTTTGTAGTATTTTTCAGAAACAATTTCAAAATCACCTACCTCCTTAGTTAGCTCTTTTTTAATTCTTTCGGTAAGCTTGAAGTTAATGTCCCCAAGTTGCATAAAGCAACTATTGTTTATCATTTGCAAAAGTTCTTGTGCATTCATAAGTTAAATTTATTTAGAAAAGTTATTATTTAGAAACTGATTTCTGAGAAAATTAGAAAATAAGGTGAACGCTTTTTAGATTGCTGAAATAACTCCTCCATTTCGTTTTTGGGAAGTTTTGGGAGATCGTGGATGGTCATAAATTCTATTTTTTTGATTTTTTGTTAAAATAGTTAAATACTATCATTAGCAATAGGATAACCACTCCTAAATAATATACAAATTTCCAAAACAAATTTTCTGGTGAACTAAACACACCAAGCCAAACCTGAGCTATCGTTAAAATGAATAATATCGTCTCCAGCTTATTATTTTTTACTTTTTCTTCTTCATCTTTATCTTTTTCTCGTTTGCTCTCTATTAATGAGTGAATTTCTGAAATACAATCTTTGTTATCTTTAACTAATAATTCTACATTAAAAGTACCAAGTAGCTTCTGATAGAATTGATTAATTTCATCATAAAATGAAATGGAATAAAACATTTGCTTCAATTGGAAAATTGTTGCTTTATTCCTTAACTCCTTTAGTTCGTCAAATACATAATTATTTTTAGTCGATGAACTATCTTTATTTAATTCAAGTATAATATCCTTGGAATTAATGTTTGATATATGTTTATTTAACTGTATCATTACTTCCCTTTGATTTAAAGAAAAAATAAAGGATGGGAAATATTTGTTAAACAAATTACTTTGCTGCTCCAGCTTATCTATAACGACCGCTCCCTCGAGAAGCGCTCCATAAAAGATAATTTCATTGGATGTTTCAAGAAATTGAGGAGTATCTATTTCATTCGATTCAGCACTTGGGGGAATTCTAAGTAGTTTATACATGGATGTGTTCAACGCGGTTGAATCTTCTTTATACTTGAATTCTTTACCAAAAACATGCAGACAAACAGGCTTCTTATATTGAAATTTCATGAAGGGAAGTAACTCTTTAAAATATATCTCCAATAAATTTTGTATTGATAAAAAAAAATGTTCATTTTCAGATCTTTTCCTTTTAACACTTAATTTGGACTTATTTTGCTTACAATTATCATCAGTGAAGTATCTGAAGAATTCAATTTTGGAAAGATCACTTAACGATTTTTCAATTGGGCTTGTTATTTTAAGTTCAAATACAAAATAACCAACTTTTGCAAAATCGTTTAAAATAATTCGCGTGGAGTTATTGAATTCTATTTTATAATCAGAAACAGTATTATCATTATTACAAAAACTTATTTCAGAAACATCTGCATTGAAATTAAAAGTTTCATTTAATCTATGATAATGATTTTGATTAATCGTAACTACTTTAAGAAAAGAAGGGCTTTTTTGATTAATTAAACTGATATGATTGGCTGCAAAACTATGGTGTTTAGTTGTGTCTATGAATTTACTTTCATTGGGTTCAATCTTTTCAAGCAATTTTCTGAACTCTTGTAATTCTTGTTCGTTACACGAATCGATTTCAGAATCAAATTTAAAGGCATCAGATTCGATTGACTTTTTTTTCAATGAGAAAGGCAATACCATTATCGACAGGTGTTTGTTCTGCTCATTTTGATTTGAGGAAGATTGAACTTTTTGAGTTTTCTTAATTTCTTTTTCCATTATTCATTTAATGTTTTTCTGAATATGTTTTTTTTGCTTTTACACTGATGTATTTGGATTCTCCATTTTCCAGCACAACTGCACTCAGCCAACCACCAAACACACATCCCGTATCCAAACCAGTAGCATGGCTAAATTCTTTTGGGGTTTCCTGCATAAAAGGCTGATGACCAAAATAAATATGTCCGAAAGAACCGTCATATACATCAGCCCAATAGGAATCTTTTTCGGTTTCCTCATTGAGTGAAACAAATTTTCCTTCAGAGTTCAAAAACCGAACTTTCGTTACCAAATCCAATCCTTTGAACATTTTTGGACTATGCACTTCATATTGATATGTCTCAGGGAAAGGGAATTTGACATTCGTTGAAATCCCACCATGTAAAAGTGTTATATTTTCCTGATTTAACGAGAAAGAATAATAAGCGTTCTTTATTAATTCGATGTCAGTTGAATCAAGTTTTTCAAGTAAAAGGGGAAACTCCTCGGTTCCCTTCATCTGATTTTCGAGACCTGTTTTTTTCTCTATGTGATTGAGGTATCTTAAAAACTTCTCCTCATGATTTCCTAAAATCAATTTGAAGTTACAAAACTTACTTAATTCAACACATCGTTTAACAACAGAAACCGAATCGGGTCCCCGGTCAATGAGGTCTCCAATACAAAAAACTTGATCAGCATCAGTTATTCTTAGTTGATCCAAAAGTTCATCGAACTCCAAGATACAACCATGAATATCTCCAATAATTATTATACGATTTTGGTTTATCATTTATAATTTTTAGACCCTAATTTACATTTTTATTACATACCTTCGCTTGACTTTGAAATTATACTTATGAACATCCAATTAGCTTTTAGCCCTGGTCCCGAATGCCGAAAAATGATTCTATCTGAAATTTTCAACTCAGAGGAAACAATCGACATTTGTGTTTTCACCATTAGTGATAATCAAATTAAGGACGCCATTATTTCGGCGCATCACAGAGGAATTCAAGTTCGGGTGATTTCAGATAATTTCAAAATGTACGACGAAGGCTCAGATATTTCTGAATTGGCTGAGGAAGGAATTGAGGTGAAGGTAGACGTTTCAGAATATCACATGCACCACAAATTTATGGTGGTTGACTCAAAACGAGTTCTCACTGGATCATACAATTGGACACGGACAGCTGAACTTCAAAACGCCGAGAATATAGTTGTTTTGAATGACATTTCTATCTCGGGAAAATTTTTGATTGAGTTCGAAAAGTTGTGGGAAAGCGCTGACGTAGTCTAATTTTACTTTATCAAAATCTCTACACGACGATTTGCCTCCTTCTCTTCGTCGTTTTTTGGATTTTTGAAAACGGGTTTTGAATTACCGAAACCAACGGATGACAAGCGTGATTCGGAAATACCATTTTCAACTAGGTAATTCAAAATACGTTTTGCTCTTCGTTTTGACAATCGCTTTGAAAATAGTCCTCGTTTGCTGTCATCGTTAACATGACCCTGAATTTCAATATTAACAGTTGGATTGAGTATCATAAAATCCCGTAACCGTTTCAGTTTTGGATCCGATTCCTCCAAAATAACAGCCAGGCCAGCGGCAAAGTAAATTTCATCCAGTTTGGCAATAGTTCCTCGTTTGACAGGTGTCAACAAAATTGTATCAATCGTATGTTTCGATAAAGCGATTTTGTGATTAAGCAAATCTTTTGAAAGATAACCTTCAGCATCTACTTTAATTATCGATTCCTTGATTTGTTTCTTTTGATTCAAGAATAAATCACTTGCTGTGTAAGTACCATCTAAATCTACCGTGTTTGATATTACGATTCTTGATTTGACTGGTTTTTTTGTGAATTCATCCAAAACGTGAATGGAATAAATGGGTTTATCTTTCGCATATACTAAATTCAAACTTAATGTATCTAATAATTCTCCCCCATTTTCGCTTTTTTCTAAATAATCCAATTGGATATCAATATTATCCTTGATTTTCTCCTTTGCGATGAAAACAAATGTGTATTTAAATCCTGACTTTAATTCCAATTTAGCGTTTTCAAATTCGGAACAATTCGTATTTGTCTTGATGAAAATTACCTGAGCTTTCTTATTTTGAATGTCCTGACAAGCATCGGAAACATCGGTTTTAAAAATTACAAAATGTATACTATCAATCAGTGTCTTGCAGTTTACTTTAAGATCACCATTATTTTCAGGTTCATAACAAATCCAAATGGCATTTTTTGAAACCACTTCGTTCTGTAAATAACCAAAAAGTTTTGATTTGTCTATACCTTTGGAACCGGGGAAATTTAGCTTGTAATTGGCATTGACACTTACCAATACCTGACCAGAGCATGATGAGTAGCTTGCTTTTTGAGCAATTACGTTAAAAGTAAGTGATAAAAATGCTATAAAAACAATACGTTTCACAATCGAAGAAAACGAATTATTCAATTTTTAGTTTCAATTCACCCTTAAAATTTGTACGAACAATTAGATTTCTGGAGTCAAGAAAGAGATCTTTGATGAAAATATCTTCTACTTCTCCATTCATTTTAACTCCTTTTGTAATTGTCGAATTAAGCTCCTTATTGATGGTTTTCTTAGCGTCAAAAATCATAGGAGCAAGATCAAAAATGGCATTCTTTTTAATTTCTTCAATAATTCGATCATTAAAAAGCCATTTCGCTGACTTCAACAGCAGACTCTTCGTTTTTACGTCAAATTCAACCTCCTCTAAAAATATTCGTTGATTTTCAGCGTCAAGTTTGGGAGTTCCAATCAAATATAAAACGCCATTTTTAGCTCCGTCGAATGTCATTTTTAAAACCATTTTTGAATCCTGTGTTCCAAAAACATCCAATTGTCGAACCGTAATTTTCTTATTCTTCAAATCAAATTCATAACCCTTAAATGCCTTATTTACATATGAGCTCAATGAATCATATGAGGTTCGAATATCCAAAATCATATCCAAGCCTTTCTCTTTGTGGTAATCTTCCAAATTAGGTAGCGAAGTCTTGGAAATGTCTGTGGGATTTGTTGAAACAAATGGTGATATTTTTAGATTCAAATCCAATTTCACTTTCTTGTTTTCAAAGTCTAACTGACTCATCGAAATCGATTTTGGATTCAGATATAAAAAACCATACTTATCGATGGAAATTGGTTTATTCAATTCTTTCCAGGTATCATTCAACATCGTTTTTACATTGATTGATTCGATTTGTTTATCAATATCTTTCTCCAATTTCTGCAATTCCTTTTTAACTTCTTTTTTTAGATTGTCAGTTACGTCATACTTGAAAACCGTGACTTCACATGGGTCATGTAATTGAAATTTCTTGAGTTCTGTTTTGGATTGGAATTTGTAATCGGAAGCCAAGGATATTTCAGAATTATAAGCAACTGTTACTTTTCTCATCGGTTCTCCATTCATTCCGCAACTTGCATAAATGCGAGGAACAGTGCAAGATTCCTTACCAAAAAGCCCTACACACGAAGGGCAATAGTTTAATTTCATCTGAAATTTGCCATCAACCTCGTAATAAATTGAAGAGTTTTTGAAAACAAAGTCAATGGGTTCTCGGTTAAATTTATAATCAAAACTCACTCCTTCGCATTGCTGTTGACTTCCTTCAAAAGATTTCGGCAAGGACTTTTCCACATCATTTAATTGACTTTTCAAACTTATTTCAATGGGAATTCCAATAGTGGAGTAAACATCACCTATTGCAGGAATTTGCTTAAGACTCTCCGTGGGTGCAACAGGCTCAATTGTTTTACAACTTTGAAAAAGTAATAGAATCAGAACAAAAGTTAAAAATCGCATATTCATAAAATAAAAAAGGCTCCGAAGAGCCCTAAAATTAATTCATTTTTGCGATTAATCCGCGATCGAGCGCATCTAAAAATTCTTCCGTATAAACGTAATGTTCTCCGTGATTGACTTTGTTTCCGTGAACACAAACTGCCAAATCCTTGGTCATAATACCAGATTCCACAGTTTCTATGCAAACTTGCTCTAATGTTTGACAAAACTTGATTAGTTCTTGATTTCCATCTAATTTACCTCGAAATGCTAATCCTCTTGTCCAAGCAAAAATCGATGCGATTGGATTAGTTGACGTTTTCTTTCCAGCCATATGATCTCGGTAGTGACGCGTTACTGTTCCATGTGCTGCCTCTGATTCCATAATTTCTCCATCAGGGGTAATTAATACTGATGTCATCAATCCCAAAGATCCAAATCCCTGGGCAACGCTGTCAGATTGAACATCACCATCGTAATTTTTACAAGCCCAAACAAAGTTTCCGTTCCATTTCAATGCTGAAGCAACCATGTCATCTATTAAACGGTGTTCATATACTATTCCAGCAGCTTCATATTTTGCTTTGAACTCATTCTGATAGATCTCCTCAAAAATATCTTTGAAACGACCATCGTATTTTTTCAAAATAGTATTCTTAGTTGATAGATATAATGGCCATTTTTTAGAAAGCGCCATATTGAAACAACTGTATGCAAAACCACGAATGGACTCATCCGTATTGTACATGGCCATTCCAACGCCATCTCCTTTGAAATTGTATATTTCAAATGTTTGGGACTCGCCACCATCTTCTGGGGTGAATGTCATGGTCAATTTTCCTTTTCCTTTGAAAACAGCATCAGTCGCGCGGTATTGATCCCCAAAAGCATGACGACCAACGATTATTGGCGCAGTCCAGTTTGAAACCAAACGCGGAACGTTTTTCATTACAATCGGCTCACGGAAAACGGTTCCGTCCAAAATATTACGAATTGTGCCGTTTGGTGATTTCCACATGGACTTCAAGTTGAATTCCTTAACACGAGCCTCATCAGGAGTTATCGTTGCACACTTGATTCCGACTTTATATTGCTTTATGGCTTCAGCTGCATCAACCGTAATTTGATCATTGGTTTCATCGCGCTTTTCAATACCTAAATCGTAATATTTGATGTCCAAATCAAGGTAAGGTAAAATCAATTTATCTTTGATGAATTTCCAAATAATGCGCGTCATTTCATCGCCATCCAATTCAACTACGGGGTTTGCAACTTTAATTTTTGACATATAAATAAAATTTATGAGCAACAAAAGTAGAAATTTTTGTAAAACTCCCTTGTCTTTCCCATACTAATTTGCATCAAATCATCAAATTAAAATCGTGTTACAGCTCCAATTCCATTAAATTCAGTCAATTCTCCTTTGGGTAAAAAAACAACCTCTGCTCCTGAATTCATTGAAGCCTCAATAATTTCATCATAAATGTCATCAACTACACCCGGTTTATTACGTTCTTCTTCAGTTACAAAAGTGATCGTATTGTTGTCAATTCTGGCTGGACGAAAAAGTGTTTCTTCAATGAATACGGTTCTAATTCTCCCTTCGGAAGTAGCCTGCCAAATCTCGTTTGCGTCTGAAATGTATTGTCCTCTCGATAAAGCTTCATCCAACTCGTACTTCCGAAGTCTATTTTTTTCAAATTGTTGAATTCTGACAATTTGCCATGCATCACGGATGATATCGTTGGCTTCCATATATAATTTATTCCCCTTCATAAAATCAGGGAAAATGGTGTCCTTTAGATCCGCGACTTTCAAGTACTCTGCGCAATTCGTAGCTTGACTGCAAAGTAGAATAGGTTTGGGATTATTGTTTCGAATCTCATTTACAGCTTTGTCAATTCGGTTGTAAAATTCCAATAACAAATGTTGTTGTCGATTGGCGTTCTTTAATTCGTTTGTATTCGAAGAAAAAAGGTCACTATTTTCAATAGGAAATGGGCTTCGATATTCTTTGATAAGTGTTTCATCAAACGCTTCAAGTAATCGGGCTTTGTATTCACTAAAAATTAACACGTAGTAATTAGTTTTCATATGTAATGTTCGAACTAAATCCCTTGTAGCGAAAGAGCTATCAATCACCACGCGATTTTCAACCTGAATAGGCAGATGCATAAATTTCGAAACATTTTCGCTAACGAATAAAATCAAACAATCGAGGTTTTTATCGAAATGGATTTGTGCGGCTAAATCTTTAACGCGCTTGCTCATAAATCGTGCTTTTTCATCTGATTCGTATTGAAACAATCGATTTTCTGCCTCCGCAACTAATTTTCTGAGTTGCAATCGATCCAAATCGTATTGTTGCTTATTGCGATGCGTGTTTAAAAGAATAGTTACACAGCAATCGGAGACAACATCTTTAAGTTCTTTTAATAGGTGGTTCATGTTATAAAGTTTTAAAAAGTGAAATTAGCTTTCAGATCACCTTCCAATGTTACATTCGATTGAATCTGATTTGTGAAGATTTTATTTGAATGTTCAACTTTTTAATTGCTAATTGCAAACGTGATAATTTCGAATTGTTTTTCTCGAACTAAAGTTTAGCAATTCGTAACTATGAGCTATCCGTTTAAAAATTAACACTCAAAAGCCAAATCACTCATCCACTTTATTTGAACGCGAAGGGTTTTTTTAAACCTAATTTTGATTTAACAATACGAAGAACTGCGTATTGAAAAACTTAACTAATTTTCAATAAATTTGTTTTCTTTAAACTTGATTCGATGAAATTCTATTTGACTTTACTTTACTTCTTTTTATTTCAATGTTTGTTAACAGCACAACAAGTCCTTGTAGACGAACAATTTAAAGGGAATAGCTCAATATTAAAACCTGAAGTTTCCAAGGAAATAAACAAAAAGAACACAAGTAATGGTTTCGAGATTGACAATTATACTGAAGCATTCAAACTTTCTCCTTTCGAAATAAAGGGTTTGGATGTTGATAATGACGATTTTGAAATGGAAGTTTGGTTAACTCATTTGTCGGGAAACGATAAATTTGGTTATGGGTTGAAATGGTCTGGTAATGATAAAAGAAAAAACTTCGTTGTAGTTACTGCAAATCAAAACTATAAAGTAGCCTATTTAGAAAATGCGAAATGGTATGATTATGTAAAATGGACTATTGATAAAGATTTAGTTAAGCCAAGCAATTCAATGAATAAAATTAAAGTTATAAAAATTGGGCATCATTTTCAAATTTTGATAAACGACAAGATGATTTATCAAAATGGTTTCAATCTTAATTTTGGAAATGACTTTGCAATTTCAGTACAAGACAGCATGAAGGTTCAAGTCAACCGTTTAAAAGTTATTAAATACAAATCAAAGCCAATCAATCTTGTTAAAGATTTAGATACGACATTAAAACTTGAAAATATTGGTAAGGATTGGAATGGAATTTACGATAAAACCCAGCCAGTAATTTCTCCTGATGGAAAAACGTTGTATTGCATCAATTGGAATGACCCTACCAATATTGGAGGGAAAGAAGATGCCAATGATGTAGTATATTCAACCCTTGGCAGCGATGGAAAGTGGGGTCCATTGAATAATATAGGTAGACCAATAAATAATAAGGGCAGCAATTTTGTTATTGTTTGTTCACCGGATAATAATATGTTGGTTCTTGCAAATAAATACGATGAAAAAGGTGAATCCAACGGAGGGGGAATGTCAATTTCATATAGGAATAGTGAAGGTAATTTTTCCGTACCTGTTAATCAAATCATCAAAAATTATAAGAACAAAGCAAAACACGTATCTTACTTTATCCCAACTGATAATAAAACCTTGCTTTTAGGCGTTGAAACAGATAAAGGATTGGGAGATCAAGATTTGCATGTGAGTTTCTTAAATGCTGATAATACGTGGTCAGAGCCCTTAAACATGGGTAATGTAATTAACTCAGCGGGAGCAGATTGTACACCATTTTTAGCGGCTGATGGAAAGACACTATTTTTTAGTTCATCAGGACACAAGGGCTATGGGAGTTTTGATGTTTTTGTAAGCAGAAGATTGGATGACAGTTGGGTAAACTGGAGTATACCTGAAAATCTCGGGCCAAATATTAACACTTGGGCTTCTCAATTAGGATATTTCATGTCCGCAAAAGGCGATTATGCCTATTTGTCCTCTGGCGGTGATATTCAACGGATTAAAAACCTAGCGGCCGTTGACCCCGTAATCTTATTGTCTGGAAAGGTTCTCAATAATGTGACTAAAAAACCCATGGGAGCTCAAATCAAATATTACGATTTGACTGAAAATAAAGAATTAGGAATCGCCGTATCTGATGAAAATACTGGAGAATTTAAAATCGTTTTACAGAAAGGAAAAAAATATAGCTTTTTAGCTGAGAAAAATGGCTTTTATGCGGTGTCTGAAAACATAGATTTGAAAGACTTAAAGGAATACAAAGAAATTAATCGCGATTTGTTTCTTAATCCAGTCGAAAAAGGACAAGCTATTCGTTTAAATAATCTCTTCTTTGAGGTAAACAAAAGTGTTTTAATGCCTGAATCCTATGCTGAACTTGATAATTTAATTCGACTACTTAGTAATCAACCAGAGTTAAAAATTGAAATCAATGGCCATACCGATTCGGATGGTTCGGATGAATTAAACCTTAAACTATCAGAAGAGCGAGCCAAATCAGTGGTTGCTTATTTAGTTTCAAAAGGTGTGAAAAATGATCGTTTGAACTCAAAGGGATTTGGGGAAACTAAACCTGCTGTCCCAAACACATCAAATGAAAATAAAGCGATAAATAGAAGAGTGGAGTTTAAAGTACTTTGAAGCTTTATAGCTTAGGTTTAATGTAAATGGAATAGGCCATCGCGATTGAAAGGAACGAATCGTTACAAGCTAATCCATTTAAAAATTACCACTCAAAAGCCAAATCACTCATCCACTTTCCTTGAACACGAAGGGTTTGTTCAATCACATCACGAACGCAGGTTTGACCACCACTAAATGGAGATTGATAATCCACGAAGGATTTAATATCGATTACTGCATCTTGTGGGCAGCTAGAAACACCTACACGTTTCAATACTGGAATATCGGGAATGTCATCGCCCATATACAAAACTTGCTCGTCTGTAATGGAATGTCGCAACAAAATATCATCGTAACACATCAATTTGTTATGCGTTCTCAAATGAACTTCTGTAACACCAAGTCCCAAAAGTCTGTCGTGAACTTCGATGGAATGTCCGCCCGTTATGATGAAGATCTTGTATCCCATTTTCGATGCATACTGAACCGCATAACCATCTTTTGAATTGAGTGCTCGGAAATTATCATCCTTCATCAAATACACTTTTCCATCGGTAAATACACCATCCACATCAAAGATGAAGGTGCTAATTTGATTCAATTTCTGTTTGTAAATAATCATTTTTTATAGGTGTCAAGAATACTCGATGTAATAACATTATATAGCTCCAAGTGTTTTCCTGAAAGCATCTTTTGATGTTCTTGAATTACATTCAAATCTCCTCTTCGTGCCGGTCCGGTTTGACCTTCATATAAATCTGAATGCAGGAGTTTGTCACACGTTTCTTTCAGTAAAGGCAATAAAAGTTCCCAATTCAATCCATTTTCTTCCAATTCAGTTTTTGAAACGTATGCCAGGTGATTCATGAAATTATTCAGAAAAACGGCTGATAAATGATACTGCTTTCGCTGTTCTGAATCACAATATTGAAAATTGAAGCCAAGTTTAGAACAAAAAGATTCTAATAGCTTTCTAAAATCTAACTCTTTAGTTTCCAAAAGAATGGGAATTTCGCTGCTTCTTAAATTCTTCCCGTCTGTAAATGATTGAAGTGGATAGAACACCCCACAGTTTGGATGATTGATCTCTTTTAGGTTAACTGCGCCGGCAGTAAAAACAACTTTCTGTGAAGGTTTAATTTGCTCAACAATTGTTTTGACAGAATCATCATTGACTGAAACTACGATTAAATCCGCTTTCAACGAAGTAAAGTCTTCAACGAATTCACTTTGAAATTTATCAACGATTACTTTTCCAGTTAACTCATTTCTACTTGAAATTCCAGGGATTCGAATTCCGTTTTCATAAAAAATAGCTGAAAAAACAGCCGCAACCTTCCCGGAACCGATGAACGCGACGGATGAAATTTCGGACCCCGAAATCATTTACCGTGACACTGCTTGAATTTCTTTCCACTACCGCAAGGACAAACATCGTTTCGACCAACTTTTGGGTCAGCAATAACCGGCTGCTTTTTTTCCTCTTGTGGGAATGAATTATCAATAGCTTGTTGGTACCCTTGTCGACCTTCAAAACGCGGTGGTTGAGTTGACGATGTGTTCGAATTGGATGAACTACGCTCGTAATTATTCTGGCGATCGTCCTTATTGGTTTGCTTAAATTCTTGTTCGATTGGAATATCCAGTTTCATCAATAATTCAACGGCTTCCTCGTTCAAGCGATTCATCATCGATTTGAAAAGTTCGTATGATTCCAATTTGTATACTACCAAAGGATCTTTTTGCTCATAAGTCGCATTATTTACGGCAGAACGCAAATCGTCCATTTCACGCAAATGCTCCTTCCATTCGTCATCAATTTTAGCAAGAATGACATTTTTCTCAAACGACTTGGAAATGATTTTCCCCGCTGATTTGTAGGCGTCTTCCAAATTAACAATCAACTGCATTTCTTTTCTTCCATCAGTCAATGGGAAAACGATGTTCTTGTATTGATGTGACATTGTTTCAAAAACATGCTTGATTTGAGGCAGACCTTTCGCAGCAATTTTATCACATTTACGCTCATATTGATCGCGCATTGCATGATAAATTTTTTCAGTCAAATCAGCTTTTGAAATCGATTTGAATTCATTTTCATCAATCGGAGATTCAATTCCAATTAAACGAATGAGCTCAATTTCAAATTCTTGGAATTCGCTATTGGCATAGGTCTGAACAGTCGTTTCACATAGTTCATAAAACATGTTGTCGATATCGATTGCCAAACGATCTCCAAACAATGCATTTCTTCTTTTCTTGTAGATTGCCCGACGTTGCGCATTCATCACATCATCGTATTCCAATAAGCGTTTACGCATTCCAAAGTTATTTTCTTCCACTTTTTTCTGCGCGCGTTCAATTGATTTGGAAACCATTCCCGCCGTGATAACTTCGCCTTCTTTCAATCCCATTCGGTCCATTAGTTTTGCGATACGCTCGGAACCAAACTTACGCATTAAGTCATCTTCCAATGAAACGAAGAATCGTGAAGAACCCGGATCTCCTTGACGACCAGAACGGCCTCGCAACTGACGGTCTACACGACGCGAATCATGACGTTCCGTTCCGATAATCGCTAAACCTCCCGCATCCTTTACATTCGGTCCAAGTTTGATATCCGTTCCACGACCTGCCATGTTGGTAGCAATCGTCACGGCACCTGCAAGACCTGCATTCGCAACAATTTCAGCTTCTTTTTGGTGGTATTTCGCGTTCAAAACTTGATGCTGTATTTTCTTCATTTGAAGCATTCGGCTCAATAATTCAGAAATTTCAACCGTTGTGGTACCAACTAAAACTGGCCGTCCAGCTGCAACTAAATCTTCAATTTCTTGAATTACCGCATTGTATTTTTCACGAGCCGTTTTGAATACGAAATCATCTAAATCTTTACGAACTACTGTCCTGTTTGTAGGGACAACAACAACATCCAATTTGTAAATATCCCAGAACTCATTAGCTTCCGTTTCGGCAGTTCCCGTCATACCGGCAAGCTTGTGATACATTCGGAAGTAATTTTGAAGGGTAACTGTTGCATACGTTTGTGTTGCAGCCTCTACCTCTACATTTTCTTTCGCTTCGATCGCTTGATGCAATCCATCGGAATATCTTCTTCCTTCTAAAATACGACCAGTAGACTCATCAACGATTTTCACTTTTCCATCCATGATTACATACTCCACTTCTTTCTCGAAAAGTGTGTACGCTTTTAACAATTGATTGATGGTATGAATTCGTTCAGATTTGATTGAATATTCACGAACTAATGCATCTTTTCGCTCCAAATAAACATCTGGTGAAAGATTTTCTTTCTGCAACTTAGCAATTTCCGCACCGATGTCAGGCATGATAAAAAATCCACGATCGTCTTTTCCAGAAACTAAATCAATCCCTTGATCCGTAAGTTCGATGGTGTTATTTTTCTCATCAATTACAAAGAACAATTCCACATCAATTTTTTTCATGTGTTTGCCTTGCTCTTGCATGTAAAAGTTCTCTGTTTTTTGCAAATGAACTTTAATTCCAGGCTCAGAAAGGAATTTGATTAACGCACGATTCTTAGGTAAACCACGATGAGCACGCAACAAGGCAATTCCTCCTTCTTCCAACAAACGCTTTGCTTCATTTTTATCTTCTGGAGGATTGTTGATCGCAGCATTGAGCATTTTCTTCGCATCATTCAAACATTGCTGAACGTATTGTTTTTGTGCATTTACAACTTTTTCAATTCGTGGCTTCAACTCGTGAAACTCGTGCTCATCACCTTTTGGTGTTGGTCCGGAAATTATCAATGGCGTTCGAGCGTCGTCAATTAAAACAGAATCGACCTCATCGACAATCGCGAAATGATGTTTCCGTTGAACCAAATCATCCACATGACCAGCCATATTATCACGCAAGTAGTCGAAACCAAATTCGTTGTTAGTTCCAAAAGTTATATCCGCCAAATATGCGGTTCTTCTTTCTAGTGAATTCGGACGATGTTTATCGATGCAATCCACACTCAATCCGTGGAATTGATACAAAGGTCCCATCCATTCTGAGTCACGTTTAGCCAAATAGTCGTTAACAGTTACGATATGCACACCTTTTCCTGCAAGTGAATTCAAATAAACAGGAAGAGTCGCAACTAAGGTTTTACCTTCACCCGTTTGCATTTCGGCGATATTTCCTTTGTGAAGCACAGCACCTCCCATCAACTGAACATCATAGTGAACCATGTTCCATTGGATTTTTGCACCGGCGGCAGTCCATTCGTTATGCCAAATTGCCT
>JBMLTP010000074.1:0-4618 GCA_049239885.1 Crocinitomicaceae bacterium | reverse complement strand
AAGGAATCATTAATTCATGTTTGTCGCCATAAATCCAAATCCGATTAATGGATGATTTGAAAGTTTCTGAAAATTGATTGAAGTATGATAATTGATCCAACGTCAAATTTCCCTCCAATTTTTTCAGAAATTCTTCTCTTTCAAAATCTGTTTTGAACTGTGGAATTTGATTAAACGGTTGAAACCAATTTTCACACAAATTCAATGGAGAAACTTCTAGATTTGATTCAAAAAGCTCTAAAAAAGTATGAAACTGATCTGCTAAAAACGTTATTTGTTCCGTGCAATGAAATTTTGTATTGTAATGCCAATCGAACTCAAATCGATCCGTATAGGGTGTAATGGCAAGACTTAAAGGAAACTCCGATCGGTCGTATGAAAATAAAAGTTTAAATTCATTTTCTACTGAGCCCAACGAACTGTCTAAAGGATAATTTTCAAAAGCAATTAGAAATTCGTAGTTGTATTGACTAAAAAGCGGATCGATGCTATTTGCAAAAGTGGCACCTGCAACTTCTCGTTCCCTGGATTTAAATCGGTCTAATTGCTCGCGAATTGTTGCTTCAAAATCAACTTGAAATTGGAAAGGCAGGGTTTGAATTCCCATTCCGAATCCGTTTTTAACCTGATCTACCAAGCCATTTTGCTTAACAACTCCAAATTGAATACGTTCATTTTGTGTCCAAATTGATGCAAAAATGGACCAGCAAAAATTAATCAATTCAGCACCTGTTAATCCTAAACTTTTTCTTGTACGTTCGATAGTTTCAGATGAAGCGATTGTTTTGTACTCCAAATTCTCGTGCTTCAAGGCTGAAATCTGAGAAATCACTGCAAAATCGTCGAAATGGGTCAGGTAGTTCTTATAAGATTCGATAGCCTTCTTGTGGTCCAATTTTGACCAGGCATCATACCAGGATTTGTTTTGTTTTTCAGTAATAAAAATATTGGGGAATTTCAAAATTCGAATGAAATCACTTAAAATGACTTGTTTTCCCCAACCATCGAATAAAATGTGATGGTTTGAAATACACAGATACTGTTTCTCACTTGTTTTAATCCAATCGAATCGCAAACAAGGCTCTTTTTGAAAATCAAATCCTATTTCTCGGATTTGATCGATACGCTGTTGTATTTCAGATTCAGCAATTAAATGACTCACAAATGCTGGTCGAATGTCATCTTTGCAAACCAAAACAGGTTGTTTCAATCCTTCAAAAAGAATTAATGATCTGAAACATTCATAACAATCGATTAGTTTATTTAGCGCCTTTGACACGTCAATTTCTGAATATCCATTGACTTCAAATAGCAACTGTTGAACATATAAGTCTGAACTGTTTTTCAGCGTTGCGGTCAACATCAGTTGCTGAGCGGGTAGGAGGGGAACAATGGATTTAATGTTTTTCATTGTACTTTACAATCCTGCTAATAAATCGTTTATGGCATCCAAATCATCCTGATCAATCTGATCCGAAACAATGCTGATTGAATTTCCTCCATCAATAGCTTGTTTTGCTATCGAATTGAAAGTTTCCTTCAAAGAGGAACAATCAAAATCTGGGTGAGTTCTTAACATCCATTTGAGTTTTCCTTCAAATATCATTGCGTTGAGTTCGACAAAACTGAGCATTGGATTGGTTTCGTCTGTCATGTTTCCCTGACTAATTTTTGAGGAACGAACGATTGAACTGCTTTCTTCGTCGAAGTTTCCAAGGAAATTTAGCAGTACAGGAAATGGAGGTTTATTCCAGTTTTCCATTGCCATATAGGTCAATCCATTATTTGGCAGGTTTTTCAGTTCATCTGCAATGTCAGTAATTAAGTTTTCTTGATTTGGGAATTTAGAAGTGAAAACCGGATAAAATTGAGTAAACCATCCAATCGCTTCAGTAATTTCCGGGATTCCATCGTATGATCGGCCGTGGGTTTCAAAAAAGAATGAAGATGCAGGAAGATTCAACGATTGCCAAGTCTTTACAAATAGATAAAGAAACTTTTCATTTGTGGATTTACCAATTTGATCGTTAAATTGGAACCATCTCGTTTCCCGCTCATCCCAATCCCATTCTGCGTATGAAGAAGTTTTGTAGTCGACTGCTTGCCAATTTGAAAAAGGATTTAAAATAGATTCTCCGTAAAGTTTTTTATCAGCTGAATTATTCTCATTACCCAAATCTAAAAAGCGCTGATAAACTTTCCCAAATACCTGATTTGAAGTATGTTCATTTCCACGAGATTGCAATACCTGTTGAAGTTCATCAAGAATCAATCTCCATGAATATCCATCACAGTAAAAATGATGAATAGAGATGAAAAATAACTTTTTATCTGGTAATTCAAAAACCGCTGAGCCCGCAACAGGACCTGTTTTCAGATCGAACGATTGTTGAATGATGGAACATTTTTCAGTTATTTCCTCCTCATTTTCGCATCTAAAAAATTCAGTGGAAGGGGCTATCCCATCATTCCAAGAATCAGAATAGGTTTTTGATAAGAGCTTAAAGTTTAATAATGTTTGGCGAATGGCATTTACCAAAACAGCTGTTTCAATTGGTAAAAGAACTTCCAAAAGTACGGATTGGTTGAAATGATTTTTATTTCCGTCGAAATCAGTTAAAAACCATTGCTGAATTGGGGTTAATTGCGCTTTATGAATGACTGAATTTCTACTTTCTGAACGATTTAATTCGTGTATAAAATCATTTAAGGTGGGCGAATTCAAAAGTTTGTTTATTTCAGCTTGATAGCCCCATGTTTTCAACTTTCCAATTAAACGCAAACCAATGATAGAATCTCCTCCTTGCTCAATAAAACCATAGTTTCCGTTCAGGGATGAAAACATTTCAATTTGCCGTAATTTATTTAATATCGCTGAGTCATTTTCTTCTGTTAAGTCATTTTTGAAAATGTAAAAATGTTCTTCAATCAATATATTGCTGTTTATTTTTCCATTCGCATTTTCGGGAAAAACTCCCAAATTGATAATTCGATCTGGTCGCATGTATGCGGGAAACTTTCTCGTCAGATGTTCTTCGATTGATGAATCTTCTATTTTCTTTCCTTCAGTGAATAATACAAATTTCCCTTCGTGATGAATGTAGATGACTCTTTTCGTTTCTGGAAATGAACGCAATACCTCTTGTTCAACTTCCCCTAATTCAAATCGCTGACCTAGACGTTTTACTTGTTTATCATTACGCCCTTTTAAATATAAATTTCCATTTAGAATTGTTCCGCGATCACCAGTTTTGTAATACTTGAAACCGTTTTTTGAAACAAAACCACCCCAATCGCTATTTACATATCCGTTTGCAACTCCATATCCACCAATCGTTATCTCTCCTTCAATTCCATCAGGCAGCGCATAAAAAAGGTAATCTCTAACACTAATTTGCTCGTGTTGAAGAGCTCTGCCAACTGAGGTAGTATAATTTTGCGTAAGATCAATAATCGTTGAGTAGGTAGTTGTTTCTGTTGGTCCATACCAATTGACGATTTTCAAAGAGGGATTGTGTTTTTTTAGTCTTGACCAAAGTTGCTCTGTAAATGGTTCGCCGGCTGTATGAACAACTTTCAATGATTCAATTTCAGATTGTTGCAAATTATTTAAGACTGATGGAACAGTATTCAGTAATCCGCCTGGATAATTAATTAAACAAGTTTCGAGATTCTCAATTTCAGGTATTATAACAGTTGTTTTATTTGAATAAATCCCAAATAAATTTTCAAACAATGAAAGGTCGAATCCAAGATTTGTTATGCTGAAAAGGTAATCAAATGAATTCAAGTCTAACTCTTTTGAGCAAGCATCTAGGAAAGAAGAAAGATTTGAATGAGTTAAAACCACGCCTTTCGGTTCCCCTGTTGAGCCAGAAGTAAATAAAATATATGCTTCTGAATCCTGATTTATAGAATTTATTTCTTTCTTCCCATCAGCTGATAAAATTTGGTTCAAATGAATTTGTTGAATTGAAGAATCCGGAATTTCATTTAATTCATCAGGAAAAATAATTGCTTGACATTTCGAGATTTGTAGGACTTGATGAATTCTATCCAAAGGCCATGCAGGATTAATCGGAACATACGTGAAACCGCACCTCATTATCGAATAGATTAGTGCAGGTGTATATTCGTTTTTGATGCCATAAAGCGCAACACGTGAATTTTTATCCAAATACTTTAACTTGGAACCAAGTTTTTCAGTAAGGTCAATAATCTGTTCATAACAGATAAAGTTGTTATTGAAACCATTAATAATCCTTTGACTGCTGTTGTTTTTTAGCTGATGCTTTATGATTTCAGTCCATTTGGGAATTGCATTTATGGAAATCGTTTCTTCATCTTGTTGAAATAGGTTTTCAAGCAAACAATCAGAATTAAGGATTATTCTTTCAACGCAAAATGAAATACGTTCAACAATAAAATCAGCAAAATCAGAAGTAAATATCCCTTTATCATAAATGGCCTTGAGTTGAATTTTTTCATCATCAGGCATAATCAACAAGGTAAATGGATAACCTGTTAATTCTTGATTAAAAATTAACTTTCCACTAAGGTTATTTCCTTCAATGTGACTGTATGGGTAATTTTCGAAAACGAACAAAACATCAGGAAT
>JBMLTP010000073.1:0-6336 GCA_049239885.1 Crocinitomicaceae bacterium | reverse complement strand
CCCAAGCAAACAATGTCAATGTGTTCGCGAATCCATTCTACTTCACCCAAAAGATATCCCGCAATCGTTAAACTGAAAATCCAAAGAAAACCTCCAAGCAAATCAAATAATAGAAATTTTCTATAGTCCATTTTTCCTATTCCTGCTGCAAAAGGAGCAAACGTTCTTACAAAAGGAACAAAACGAGCCATTATGATCGCTTTTACTCCATTTTTTTCAAAAAAAGCTTCTGTTTGAACCAAATATTTTTCATTGACTAGTTGTCGGCCTTTAAATTTTACTGTAAACACGCGAAGTCCGACTTTTCTTCCAATCCAATAGTTGCAATTATCACCAAGCACAGCGGCAATGAAGAGCAAAATTAAAAGTGCGGTTAAATTTAAGTCACCCGAGGCAGCGAAAAGTCCTGCAGTAAAGAGTAAAGAATCCCCAGGTAGAAAAGGCATTGCTACCAATCCGGTTTCAATGAAAATCACCAAAAATAAAATTACATAGATCGCTGTTCCATAATTTTGAAAAAACCACTGAAAATCCAAGTGTAAGATGTGTTTGAAAATTTCGATTAATTCCATTAGTCTAGTTGTAAGGTTTTGTCAATTTGATTTGCCCATTCAGTTATTCCTCCTTCAAGCACGAATAAATTTTTGATTTTATGCTCTGTTTCTAAGAAATTAACGATAGCTTCCGCTCGTTTTCCCGATCTACACATAATTACATTGTCCTTTTCTGAGGCAAGATTTTCTGTTTTTACGGTTAATTCTGCCATCGGAATATTTTTAAACCCGGCATTACAAGCTTCAAATTCATAAGGTTCACGAATATCGATTACTTCGACTTCATTGTTGTCTAACCTTTTTTTACAATCTTTTGGTGAGATAAAACGCATAATCTTTGACAAATATAAGATTTTGAATTTAGTAACTATTTTTTCAGGAGTTCAAAGGTAAAATGATCGCACCCTTGTTGAGTGATTTTGAATTTTCGATCCAGGGCATAAAATAAGTTTTGTCTGGTTTTTTGCTCGTCGATTTCTCAGAATGAATGAACCGTATTCTCTGATTATCAATTTTAAGAACGAAATCCGAATTTACTTTCTTTAAATTTAGTTTGTGCTTTGAAATTTCGAGATCTACATTCTTATCTTTAAACGAATAATATTGGATTTTCCCGGGAAAACATTTCAAGTAACTTTCTGCGGTGAATTTTATTTTTTCAAGGTTTTGATAATCATCATTGTAGAGGCAAATTAGTTGGTTTTTATTTTTTACTATGAGTGATAATTTATTCTGATTCAAAATACAAATGTGACTATCGTTCAGCGAATTCCAGCGAAAATAGATGGTTAAAATAAGAGAGATTGAAAAAGCAACAGCAGTTAACTTCCAAATCAATCGATTCGATGTAATTTTAACCAGAAAGAACGTGAGAAAAGAAATAATCGGAACGAGGATGAATGGTAAGTTAAATCCATAAGCCACTGCTCCTGGTAAATGCTCAACCCATTGAATAAACCAAAGCATTCCCGCAATGGAAATCATTAGTAGAAAACCAGTTAATTTCCCAATTAGTGGAATATAATGTAAGGCAAACAAAGCAATACCAAGACCTAAAACTAATCCGGAAACGACCATCAGACCTAAATTGGCGATTGCAAAGTAATTCGGGAATTGATGGAAATAGTAAAGTGTCAGTGGAACTGTCATGCATTGCGCGGCGAAACCGACAGCTGTTCCTTGCCAAAAATACCTGATGATTTTATTTTTTGGTTGATACAAACTTTCAATCGGACGATACAAGGTATAAATTCCAACCATTGCAAGGTAAGAAAGCTGAAATCCAATGTCGAACAAAAACATCGGTTGAAAAAGTAAAAGTACAAAAGCCGAAAAAAATAAACTATTGATGTTGTTTTGTTCCTTCCCGAAAAATTGCGCCAAAACCAAAATTGTAAACATAAAAATGGAACGGATTACGCTCGGTGAAAAACCGGTAAGAATTGAGTAAATCCACAACAAAACGAGTATTGATAAAATGGCTTTTTTTCTTGAAATAAATCTTGAAAAGAATTTGGCTACTTCCATCAAAATTTGTAGAATCAATCCGATGTGTAAACCTGAAACTGCTAAAACGTGCATTGCGCCAGTTGCAGAAAACGAATTTTTTGTTTCACTGTCGAGCATTGATTTATCTCCCAAAATGATTGCTTTAGCAACAGCAAGATTTTCGCCTTCCAAATGACTTTCAAGCATTTCATTGAATGAAGTCTGAAGCGAATAAATGAACTCTTGGAAGAAATTTCGTTCGAATCGGTCGAGTAATTTGAAGCTATTTTCGTCGATGAAGCTCATCGTTCGAATTCCTTTGGTTTTCCAAAAGAGTTCCATATTGAATTCACCTGGATTTCCTTTGTTCTCAATTGGTATCAAATCGGATTGAACCAATAAGTAATCATTCACATCAAAAACAGAATTCGATTGGCAATAGAAAACAATTCGTTCGTTCTTTTTCTTCTTGCTATCAAGTAAGGTTACTTCCCCAATTCCCTTTGACCAACCATCTTTTTTAGGTTGAAATTCAATCACTTTCATTTTGAAATTGGCTGATTTTTCAAATTCTTCCAATTGAAAGGAATGCGAGCAAAACAGATAGATGGTGAGGTAACCCAAAAAGAAAAAGAGTGAGGCTAATCCGATTAGAAAACTCCATTTTTTCAATAGATTATTGAAATTTAGATAAACGAGAAAAGCAAGAATTGAAATACCGAAAGAGCTAAAAAGAATTTCAAAGGATAGTATTGAATTTCCCACAACGACTCCAAAAGCTTGAAAAATGAACAAATACAAAAAGGGCTGTTTTTGAAAAACAGGGGTAAATTCAAGAAATCGCAAATTATTTCCGAATGAATTTCCCATTTTCAAACGTAATTTTTTCCTCCAAATAAATTTTTCGAAGTTTTGGCTTTAACAGATTTTCATCAACCTGAAAGGCATCACACAATTCGAAAATCGTTTTCCAATCATTCAGATAATCCAAAAGGTTGGATTCATTTAACTCAAATTCCTGATTTTGCTTCAAACAAACGTCACATTTACCACATGCCTCGGATTGCTGCCCAAAATAGGCGATAACTTGTTGAGCGCGACATTGTTCCAATTCTACGAAATCAATGATTTTATCCAATTTATCTTGAGCGTTTTGTCGTCTTTCAATATAAATAGTCGGATTCAATGAAAAATAGTCGTCTGGTAATCGTTCTTGAACAAAAGTCACCGTTGGTAATGAATTTCTCCAGGTGACTTCGATTATTCCATATTTTTCGAGTGCTTTTAAATGTTCTTCCAATTCCGAAAGTGAAATAGATAGGCGTTTGGCAACTTCATTTTCGTGAATATTTTGAAACGTGTCAAAAATACCAGAATAAGAGCGCGTTAAAAGTGAGGTTAATTGATAATATTTTTCGTGTTGAATTTGAAAATTGTAAAGTTGAACATTATCGACTAAAAAGAGCACTTTTGTTGGTTGAAAAACGGATTCAGAAAACACCAAATTCTCATTCAATTCCAATATTTTAAGTGAATGATATGTCTCGGTATAATCGAGCTGATATTGTTTGCAAAAAGCTTTTAAATCAATGGGGTAGGTTTCATCTTTTCCTGAACCAATGGCGATTTTTAGATAATTGCAAATGGCGCGATACGTGTCTTTAATTCTGTCTTTTTCGGGGTATTTTCCCGAATTCGAATCCTTTAAGTTTTGAATGTCATTTTTCTCTACGTAAGCGATTGCAACCGATTCTTTGCCGTCACGTCCTCCACGACCGGCTTCTTGGAAATAAGCTTCGAGTGAAGGCGGAATTTCGTAATGCAATACAAATCGAACGTTGGGTTTATCGATTCCCATTCCGAAAGCGTTGGTTGCGACCATAATTTTTATGTCCTCTTTTAACCAACTCTGCAACATCATACTTCGTTCCGAGCTATTTAATCCACCATGATAAATGCCACAATTAATTCGGTTTGCAATTAAAACTTTGGCGAGTGCTTTGACACTTTTTCTTGTTTGACAATAGATTATTCCAACATCATTGTTTTCACGACAGTAGCTGAGGATTCTTTCCAATTTGTTGGAAGTTTTTAATACCCGGTAAGCTAAATTTCCCCGTTTAAATGATGCTTCGTGAATGCGCGTTTTCTTTAGTTTGAGTTGATTGATTATGTCTTCTCTAACTTTTTCCGTTGCTGTTGCTGTTAGCGCAAGAATTGGAGTTAACGGATGAAATTCCCTCAGTTTATGAATTTGTTGAAATGAAGGACGGAAATCGTGTCCCCATTCAGAAATACAATGCGCTTCATCAACAACTATCAAGCCGACATTCATCAATTTAAATCGTTCGATAAATAACTTGGATTGAATGCGTTCTGGGGATGTATACAAAAAATCAAGGCCACCAAATCTTGCATTGTCGAGAATAATATCAATTTCCCGAAAACTCATTCCGCTCGTAATTGCCTTGGCTCGAATTCCAATTTTTTCTAAGTTTTGAACTTGATCTTGCATCAAAGCGATTAAAGGAGAAATCACAAGTGTTATGCCCTCTCGAGCTAATCCCGGAACTTGAAAACAAATGGATTTTCCTCCACCTGTAGGAAGTAAAGCTAACAGATCAAAACCATTGATAGCGTCATCGACAATTTCCTCCTGCATCGGACGAAAATTATCGAAGCCCCAAAATTTTTGCAATATGTCGCGACTGATTTTCACTATTTTGTCAACTTTCACAAAGGTAATAGAATTGAAATTGTGAAAAAATTATGTTGTTATCCTACTTGATAAACCTTATATTCGCACATCAAACTGAAAAGAATGTCTGTGTCAACAATTAATTTTTCCATTCAAAAAGCTGAAAATTCGAACATAAATGCTGTTGATTGGGACAACCTGCCTTTTGGAAAAGTATTTTCCGATCACATGTTTTTGATGGAGTATGCGGACGGAGAATGGAAGCAAGGTGCAATTATGCCTTTTCAAAATATTTCTATGCACCCTGCAATGTCTGCAATTCACTACGGACAGTCAATCTTTGAAGGTTTAAAGGCTTACAGAACGATTAATGACGAAGTCAATATTTTTCGTCCTGATATGAATGCGAAGCGTTTTGCTGAATCGGCTAAACGGATGTGTATGCCTGAAGTTCCTGAAGAAATTTTCTTGGAAGCAATTCGCAAATTGGTTGAATTAGATACGAATTGGGTAACAAACAGACCTGGTTATTCACTCTACATTCGTCCCTATTTGTTCGCAACAGATGAATTAGTTGGAATTAAACCTTCTGACACCTACAAATTTATGATCATTACTTCTCCTGTGGGAATGTATTATTCGGAGCCAGTTCGCGTGAAAATTGAAGAACATTATACACGTGCGGCAATCGGTGGTGTAGGTAGGGCAAAGGCTGCAGGAAATTACGGTGCTTCTTTATATCCCGCAAAACAATGTCAATTGCAAGGATTTCATCAGTTAGTTTGGACTGATGCGAAAGAGCATAAATACATCGAGGAATCTGGCACGATGAACATTGTGTTTCAAATAGGAGGGAAGTTAATTACACCATCGGAGGATGCGGACACAATTCTTCGAGGAATTACAAAGCGATCCGTTTTGGAGGTTGCGAAAAAATGGGGTGTTGAAGTTGAAGAGCGAAAGGTATTGGTTGAAGAAATTGTTACCGCTGCGAAGAATGGAACACTTGAAGATGCTTTTGGTGCTGGAACAGCTGCCACGATTGCGCAAATTGCCATCATCGGATACAAAGACGAACGTTTGGAATTACCCCCATTGGAAGGTCGAACACTTTCGAATAAAATCAAAGCCTACATGGATGATATGAAAGCTGGACGTATCGACGACGAATTCGGTTGGAATTTTAAAGTTTAATTGTGAAATTTTTCGTTTTTTGCATCTCATAGTCAGGATGCAGTCAAAACTATTTCTTTTTTTCTCCTTTATCATTGGAATTTTATCGTTTCAGGCGCAAGTAATTTCTATTAAATGCGTAGATCAAAAAACGGGTGATTTGATTCCAAATGTCAATTCCTCATTGAATGTATTTATTGGAGATAATTTGGATACTTCATTAAACGCTACTTCAAATTGGAAAGGAAATGTAATTTTTTCGCTTCCTGAATTTAAACTTGGAAAGACTCTTTCATTTGTATTTAGCCACCCAATTTATGAAGGTTTGTCGAAAACAGTTCGTCCGAAAAGTGATTTTGATACCTTGAAACTTGTTTTAGTTCCCGGACTTTTATTTGATATAAAGCAATTTCAAGTTTCAAG
>JBMLTP010000072.1:0-9998 GCA_049239885.1 Crocinitomicaceae bacterium | reverse complement strand
AACAGATTTAACTGTGGATTGTGATGGTGATGGTGTAACTAACGGTGAAGAAATTGATCCTGATGGTGATGGAACTCCTGGTCCAAACGGAACAAATCCTAGCGATCCATGTTCATTTAATATTGACGATCAAAATTTTGCAATAGTTAGTTTAACCTGGTTGACTTTAGATTGCGATGGTGACGGTGTAACAAATGGAGAGGAAATCGATCCGGATGGAAATGGAACTCCTGGACCAAACGGAACAAATCCAAGTAATCCATGTTCATTAATTCTTGCTGATCAATCAGTTACACCAAGTCAAGCATGGTTAGACGCTGATTGTGATGGAGACGGTGTAACGAATGGTGTTGAAATTGACCCAGATGGAGATGGAACACCTGGTCCAAACGGAACAAATCCGAATGATCCATGTTCATTGACTTTAGCTAATCAAACAATAGCACCAAGTCAAGCATGGTTGGATGCAGATTGTGATGGTGATGGTGTAACGAATGGTGATGAAATCGATCCAGACGGAGACGGAACAGCTGGTCCTAACGGAACGAATCCAAGTGACCCATGTTCGTTAAACTTAGCAGATCAAAGCGTTGTACCAAGTCAAGCATGGTTGGACGCAGATTGTGATGGTGATGGTGTTACTAATGGAGATGAAATCGATCCAGATGGCGACGGAACTCCTGGACCAAATGGAACGAATCCAAATGACCCATGTTCATTAAACTTAGCAGATCAAAGCATTGTACCAAGTCAAGCATGGTTGGACGCTGATTGTGATGGAGACGGTGTTACAAACGGTGATGAAATTGATCCAGACGGCGACGGAGCTCCTGGACCAAATGGAACTAATCCAAATGATCCATGTTCATTGAATTTAGCTGATCAATCAGTTGCACCAAGCCAAGCATGGTTAGATGCAGATTGTGATGGTGATGGTGTTACAAATGGTGATGAAATTGACCCAGACGGTGACGGAACTCCTGGTCCTAATGGAACGAATCCAAATGATCCGTGTTCATTAAATGTAGCAGACCAAAGCGTAGCTCCAAGTCAAGCATGGTTGGATGCAGATTGTGATGGCGATGGATTAACCAATGGAGAAGAGGTTTCAGGTGGAAGCAATCCGCTAGATCCTTGTGATCCTAATTCATGTGATACAGATATTACGATTCCTCAAGCGTTTACACCAGATGGAGACAATACAAACGAAACATTTGTTATTACTGGAATTGAAAACTATCCGAAGAATAAATTGACATTCTTCAATAGATGGGGTAATGAGGTTTTCTACGAAGAAGGTTATAATAATACGTGGGATGGAACGCCTAATAGAGGAATTATTTTAGGAAATGACAAACTTCCGACATCAACTTATTACTACATTCTTGACTTGAATGGCGATGGCGCGACTGTTTACAAAGGATATGTTTATTTGAAACGTTAATTAGATTTTGAAAATAAAATGAAAGCAATAAAAATAAAATTGGCAGTTACATTTGGAATGATTCTCTCATTTCAATTAAATGCGCAGCAAGATCCTCAATTTACTCAGTATTTTGATAATGCGTTGTTTGTTAATCCTGCATATGCTGGTAGCACAAATATGTTGACAGCTACAACAATTCATCGTGAACAATGGGTTGGTTTTGAAGGTAGACCTTCATCTACGACTATCAGCTTACATTCTCCATTGACTTATGAGTCGGTTGGTTTGGGAATTACAGCTGTTAGAGATGTTATTGGCCCATTGAGTCAAACAATGTTTTATGGAGATTTTTCCTACAGTTTAAAGTTGACTGATAAATCAAAATTATCGTTCGGATTGAAGGCGGGTTTAAATGTGATTTCTTCTCAAACTTCCTTATTGCAAACGACTCAGTCTAACGACATCAATTTAATGACCAATTTTAGAAGTCGAATTAATCCAAATTTTGGTTTTGGAATTTATTATCACACTCCTAAGTTTTTTGCAGGTTTGAGCACACCAAAATTAATTGAGCAGAGTTTAGATGGAACTGAAAAGAATAAAGAAAAAAGACACTATTTTGGTATCGTAGGAGCTGTTATTCCGGTTAGTTCGAGTTGGAAAATTAGACCAACTTCACAGGTTAAAGCAACAATTGGTGCTCCTATCAGTATTGATCTTTCAGTTGCTGGGATTTACCAAGATAAGATTTGGTTTGGATCAATGTATCGCTTGAATGCTGCTTTCGGTGTTTTTGCTCAATATCAAATCAGTCCATCTTTCAGAATCGGTTTAGCTTCAGATTTTTCGACTACCCAAATACGCAAGTATAATTATGGAACATATGAATTTCTTCTTTCATATGATTTTAGTTTTAACAAACAAGGAATTAGATCTCCTAGATATTTCTAATTAAAGATATTACAGCCTTATGAAAAGAATTATTTTGTCATTTACGTTTTTGACGATTGTTTGTTTTTCAACGTTTTCTCAATCTGGAAAATTAAAAAAAGCGAATACGTATTATGAAAAGCTTGCTTATAAATTAGCTATTGAAAATTACACTGATTTATTAAGCACTGATCTTGCAGATGCGGAATTGAAATCGAAATTGGCATTTAGCTATTACAATGTAAACGATCTTGTAAATGCTGAAAAATATTACTCCGAAGCCATAAGCAATGGTAAACTTTCAAATGAACATTATTTCTATTACGCTCAGACATTGAAACAAAATGGTAAATATGCTGAAAGTGATAAGGTCATGAATTTGTTCTATGAGAAATCCAATTCGGACAAACGAGCGGTCTCTTTTGCTAATAATCGATCGTATCTTGATAAGATTGAGAAAGAGGGAATTCATTTTACCATTTCGAATGCTGATTTCAATTCTGCTGAGTCTGACTTTGGAGGATATCAGTATAGTAAATCGAATGAGGTTTATTTCATTTCTTCGCGCCGAAATACATTGGTTAAATACAACTGGATGTGGAATGGAGGAAAGTTTCTGGATTTATTCATGGTGAAAAATGAAAAGGCTAGTTTACCAAAATTAATTTCAAAAGTATCCACTACTTTTCATGAAGGCCCATTGTGTTTTAATGCGGATGAATCGATGGTTTATTTCACTAGAAATAATATTTCAAAAGGAAAAAATCGACGCGATCAAAAAGGTATTCAAAATCTTAAATTATACACTGCTAAAGTAGATGAAAAAGGAAAATGGATCGATGAAATAGAAACATCGTTAAATTCAAAAGATTATTCCATTGGTCACCCTACCATTTCAAATAACGGAAAAACAATTTATTTTGCTTCAGATATGCCTGGTGGATTTGGTGGTGCTGATTTATACATGGCGTCATTAAATGCTGATGGTTCCATAGGTAAGCCAATCAATCTTGGTAAGGAGGTAAATACAGAAGGTCAAGAAATGTTTCCTTGGATTAGTCCTGATGGACTTTTGTTTTTCTCCTCAAATGGTCACATTGGTCTTGGTGGACTTGATGTTTTTGTTATGTCTATCGAAAAGGATGGAAAATCATTTGGTAATTTAACAAACGTAGGTAAGCCAGTTAATAGCCAAAAAGATGACTTTGCCCTTACATTTAACAAGGATGGAAAGTCTGGTTATTTTTCTTCCAACAGAATCGGAGGTAAAGGAGATGATGATATATATTCTTTTCAATTGACTCGGTCATTCGTTTTCAAAATGAGATTGGTTGGTACTGTGCTCGATCAAAGCACCAAGCAAACTCTAGCTGGTTCAACAGTTTATTTAAAGGACGCAAGCGGAAATGTAATTACTTCAGTAGTTGCCGATGATAAGGGGAATTATAGCTTTGATGTAGATCCAAATAAGGAATTTGTCATTGTTGCACAAAATAAAGATTACACTGAGAATAAAACAACCGTAAAAACATCTCCACAAACAGGAAATACTATTAAAGCGGATGTTGAATTAGCCAAAACACCTCAAATTGGATTAATTGGGACTATCAAGGATAACAAGAGTGGTCAATTACTTGATGGTGTAACTATTAGAATAAAAGATAAAAAAACGGGAGAAATAGTTTTTGAAGGAACAACAACTCAAAAAGGTGATTTCATAAAAGAATTGACAAAAAATAAGGTCAATGACGTTCTAAACTATGATGTAACGCTATCAAAACAAGGATATTTGACAAAGACAATTGAATATACACACAAAATCGATAAGCCAGGATTGATCAATATGAACGAGAAATTGGATGTATCGCTGGGTAAAGTTGAAATAGGAGTTGATCTATCTACTTTGATAAACATTAAACCAATTTATTTTGATCTAGGGAAATATGAAATACGCAAGGATGCGGCTGTCGAATTAGATAAAATTGTTAAGGTAATGAATGAATATCCTACAATGGAAATTGAATTGGGTTCTCATACAGACTGTCGTTCAAGTATTGCCTCGAATCTAAAATTGTCTGACAATCGTGCAAAGGCTTCAGCTGAATATATCAAAAAGCGCATTTCAAATCCGCAGCGAATTTATGGTAAAGGTTTCGGTGAAAGCAAACTTAAAGTCAATTGTCCTTGTGAAGGAGCCGTTAAATCAAATTGCTCTGAGGAAGAACATCAAAAGAACAGAAGAACTGAGTTCATTATTATTAAAATGTAATAATTTGAATTTAAATACTAGCTTTTCCAAAAAGTAATTACTTTTATTGAGTGATATAGTTCGAAAAAAACAGAATTACATGAAAGTGGGGTTATTATAACCCCGCTTTTTTTACTTAAAGAAATATTGATTTATTATGCGAAATTTAGGTTTTTCTTTGTTACTTTTTCTTTCTTTAAATTCATTTTCACAATCGAAAAAAGATAATATGAAAATGCTTACAAAAGAACGAGATAGTCTTCGAATTGAAATGAAATTATTAGACCAAGCTTGTTCTGCAACGCTTGATTCAATGACTAATATCATTTCAGATTTACGAAACGAAGTTGAAAACCTAGAGAAAAAAATAAAGTCGACAGAACAGGTTCTAGCGGGCGAGCAAACATGGATGAAATACAACTTAGATGTTGTTACTTTCCGAAATGGAGATACTATTCCTCAAGCTCAAACTGATCAGGATTGGGAAATGGCTGGGTTTAATAAACAACCGGCATGGTGCTATTATCTCACTGATGAAGATGGAATTGAAAAAAGTTATGGAAAACTATATAATCTGTTTGCAGTTAATGATCCAAGAGGTTTATCACCTGAAGGATGGCATATTTCTACGGAGAACGAATGGAGAGAGCTTGAAGCATATCTATTAAGAACCGATTATTATTATGAGGATATTTTTTATAGCAAAAATTCGCGGTCCATTGATAGAGGTGAATTCGGTAAAAAATGTTTAAAAATAGGTTTTGGAGGTTGGCGCGACGTCGGTTTTGGAGGAATAGATGAAGACGCCTATTATTGGAATCAGAACTTTGGTGAAAATGATGAAACTCCCCGAGTGCACATTACCGCAAAAGAAACGAAATCTACGGAAATGGAGTATCTAAGAAATCGCCAGGAGGAATTGTTTATTTTCGATTCAACCTCTTGGATAATGGGACATTATGTTCGGTGCGTTAAAGACTAACTTGAATTTTATATGTTTGACTTTCGTCTTTATATTAATAGCCTTTATAAGTATCTCATTTTTATCTTATTTGTGTCAAATCAGTTATTAGCTCAACACGAACTTTCCTGGGAATTTTACCACCCCAAAAAACAAGTTTGGAAATCTTTTGGGAAAAGTGGAAGTATCCAGGAGAAATTAATTGAAAGCAGCGAGCTTCCAAATCCGTTTATTGATTGCAATGAAGAACAATTTGGTTGGATTGAAAGCGAATCTTGGCAATTGAAGTCAATATTTTATTTGACTGAAAAGGAATACAATTCAAAAAGTTTAAAGCTTAATTTCCCAAATATCGATACCTATGCTGAAGTCTTTTTGAATGGTGAAAAGATTTATTCAGCCGACAATTTCTTCCACCCACATCAGATTGAAATAAAGAAGAAAGTTGTTTGTGGATACAATGAGATTAAGTTAGTTTTTACACCGCCAATTCTGTATCACAGGCAACGATTTGAATCAGAAAATTTCCATTATCCAGCACCAAACGATCCAAATAAAATTAAAGCGGCACCTTTAACTAGAAAGCCCCAATATCAATTCGGTTGGGATTGGGCTTTACGAATGAATACGATTGGTTTATCGAAGGCAGCTAGCGTTCAAATCGGAAAAGAAAATGAAATTTTAAGTTGTGTCGTTTCCACAAAAGAAATTACAGGTAAATCAGCATGGGTAACCTATCGAATCAATTTATTAGATTATAAAAATGGGTTTTCTCTTGTTTCCGATTTTCTTGGGAATATAACAGAAGAAGATGTTGCGATTAAAAACGAAGGTTTTCAAATCGATTTAAAAATAGATAATCCAGAACTTTGGTGGCCTCGTGGTTATGGTGAACAAAAACTGTATCAAGATACACTTCGAATTTATAACAAAAACAAGCAGTTAATCGATGAGAAAATAGTTCGTTTTGGAATTCGAAAAGCGGAATTGGTTCAACAAAACGATAAATGGGGAACTTCCTATCAATTTATAATTAATGAGGTTCCGGTTTTCTGCAAAGGGGCGAATTATATTCCACAATCTGTGTTTCCTGGTGCTGTTAAAGACTATGAAATTGTTGAATTAATTGATCAAATGGTCGAAGCTAATTTTAACATGGTTCGCGTTTGGGGTGGTGGTTATTATCCTGATGATATTTTCTATCAAACGTGTGATGAAAAAGGAATACTGGTTTGGCAAGACTTTATGTTCGCTTGCGCCATGTATCCCGGCGATTCTGCATTTTTATCTTCTGTGAAAAATGAGTTGATTTATCAGGTTCCAAGAATTGCGTCTCACACTAGTGTTGTTTTATTTAATGGGAATAACGAGGTAGATGTGGCTTGGAAAAATTGGGGATTTCAAAGTCAGTATAACTTGAATGAATCAAATCAAAAAGTTATCGAAAAAGCGTATGCTGGCTTATTTCAAACTTTAATTCCGAATATTGTTTCATCTTATTCAAAAACAGCATACGTTCATACATCGCCAATGAGCAATTGGGGTAAGGACGAGTTTTATAACCACGGTTCTCAACATTATTGGGGTGTTTGGCATGGAAAGGATCCAATGTCTGATTTTGCCAAAAAAATAGGTCGATTCAATGCCGAATATGGTTTTCAAAGTTTTCCGGAGTTTTCAACGTTGTTAGCTTTTTCTAAAAAGAAAGATTGGGATTTGAATTCGAAAGTGATGAAGCACCATCAGAAAAGTTATGTCGGTAATCAAATGATTAAGAAACACGCTGATCTTTTGTATGGAAAAACGAATGATTTTGAGCATTTTGTCTATTTCTCCCAGTTAACGCAGGCCTTTGCTGTTTCATCGGCAGTTACAGGTCATCGATTAGATGCTCCGCGTTGCGCAGGTACTATTTTTTGGCAATTGAATGATTGTTGGCCTGCTCCAACTTGGTCGAGTATAGATTTTTATGGAAATTGGAAGGCTTTGCATTACGCGATTCGAGATGATTACCGCGATTTGGCTCTGCTAAAACAAGCAACTGAAAATGGTGAAATTATTTGGCTGAAATCTGACTTGAAAGAAAAACAGAAAGCCAATATCAAAACTGAAACCTACAATTTGGATGGAAAATTAGTTGAATCGAAGGAAACGCCAATGGAGATTAATTTTCAAGATAAAATCGAAATCTGGAATCAAACAAAAGCCAAGTTTTCAAATGATGTTTTGATCCGGGTAACAATCGATTCAAGTTATTCTCGCGATTTTTTAATTAGTTCAAAAAAATCGTTTTCGAAACCAACAATTAATTTGCAACTTGAAAATATAAATCTTATCACTAAAACCTTTGATCTGAAAATCACCAATTCCGCTTTTTGCGCCTATTTTTGGGTTTATTCCATGAAACAAGGAATTCGATTCGATCGAAACTTTATTAATTTGTTACCTGGAACGCATAGAATTAAAGTGTCGTTTAGTCAATTGCCAACATTGAGTGATTTCGGATATTTATTTCGTTGATTTTATCAAACCAATATAGGATTCAAGTGTTAATTTCATGTGGAATCCCAAAGAGTAAATATTGTTTGGTTAAAGCGTGATTTGCGTTTTCAAGATCACGAACCTTTGAAATTCGCAATTGAATCGAAAATTCCTTCCATTTTACTTTATGTTTTTGAGCCTTCGCTCATGAATCACGATGATTCTGACGTGCGTCATTGGCGTTTCGTTTGGCAGTCTTTGATTGAATTAAAATCCCAACTATCAAAAGATCAAGACTTAACAATTCTTCACGGTGAAGCATTGGAAGTTTTTGAATCCTTGACCAATTTCTACAAAATTCAATCCGTTTTTTCACATCAGGAAACTGGAAATCGAATCAGTTTTGATCGAGATTTGACATTGAAAGCATTTTTCAAAACAAATGGAATTAGTTGGGTTGAAAGTCAAACAAATGGCGTTCTTCGGGGTATACAAAATAGAAAAGATTGGGATAGGAAATGGATGGAATTCATGCATCAGTCAATAATTGAGATTAATCCGAAAGAACTGAAAACAGTTCCTTGCGATAAAGCCATTTCCGATAAATTTAATTTTGAATCTATTTCTGATGAAATAAAACAAGGGCATCCAAATTTTCAGCCTGGCGGAGAATTGAAGGCTCTTAAGTATGCAAAGAGTTTTTTTCAGGAACGTCATTACAATTACAGTCGACACATTTCAAAACCATTGCATGCAAGAACTGGTTGCAGCAGACTTTCGCCTTATTTGGCATACGGAAACATTTCGTTGCGCCAAGTTTATCAAATGGCTTTGCAAACAAAAAATAGGGGAGGGAACAAACGAGCTTTGAGTAATTTCATTTCTCGGCTTCATTGGCATTGTCATTTCATTCAAAAGTTTGAAACCGAATGCGAAATGGAATTTAGAGCTGTAAATGCGGCTTTTGAAGATCTTGGAAAGCAAAAAAATGAGGATTACATAATTGCTTGGCAACAAGGTAAAACTGGTATTCCATTGATTGATTCCTGCATACGTTGTGTTGTTGAAACAGGTTATTTGAATTTTCGAATGCGAGCGATGGTCGTTTCCTTTTTCGTTTACAATTTATGGCAAGATTGGCGCGATTTGCATTTTTTAGCCCGACAATTTTTGGATTACGAACCTGGGATTCATTATCCGCAAATTCAAATGCAGGCTGGATTAACGGGAGTCAATACACTGCGAATATATAATCCGATAAAAAACTCAGAAGAACATGATTCGGATGGTGAATTCATTAAAAAGTGGATTCCAGAATTAAAGGATGTTCCACCAAGTTTGATTCACGAGCCTTGGAAGATGAACGAAATGGAACAAACGTTTTACAATTGCAGAATAGGAGTTGATTATCCGTTTCCAATTGTTGACATTGAAGAATCTCGAAAATACGCATCAAATTATATGTACGAAATCAAGAAATCCTATTTCTCAAAACAAAACGGACTTAAAATTCTAATGAAACACGTATCACCGGATCGGAATTCAAATTAACGGAATAGAATTAAAGCCATCAATTCGTCATTTCATTTTTTTTAGGATTGAAACATAAATCTTAAACATGATTATCCAAAAAAGATTATTTTTAATCCATGGATCTTATAAGTCAATATAAAAAGCGCGTTTTGTCACGCTTAATTTCAGTTGAACCATCGAAGTTAAAGGAGAAGATATTGGATTCTGAATATTATTTAGTTTCTGAAAAATTAGATGGTTTTTACACGGTTTTGGTTTCCGATTCAAAGGGGATTAAATTGTTTAATAAAAGTGGTAGAGAACTCAAAATTCCTTCGATTCAATCAATTAAACTCGATAAGCCTTGTGTTTTGGTTGGTGAATTATGTTCTTTCTCAAATGATCGTCCTCAGACGCATCGAGAATTAGCAGCTGCGATT
>JBMLTP010000071.1:0-3280 GCA_049239885.1 Crocinitomicaceae bacterium | reverse complement strand
CTGAATATGATTTGACACGTGGTAGCAAAGGTTCGAAGATGTTATATTTCTCAGTTCACCCGAATGGGGAAAGGGAAGTGGTGACGGTGCTTTTGCGTCCAAGACCGCATTTGAAGCGTTTGCGTTTTGATGTCGATTTGGGAGAATTATTGATTAAAGGACGAAATTCAGCCGGAAATCGTGTAACCAAGGAAATCATTCAGAAAATCGTTCAAAAAGAGGTGGGTGGTTCCACGTTAGCTGCTCGTAAAATTTGGTACGACAACATTGTCGGTCGACTCAACGATGAGGGTAGGGGTAAATTCCTAGGTTCATTCAAGGGAGAAGATAAAATACTAACCCTTTACAAAAATGGAGAATATCGTTTGAGTTCATTTGATTTGGCGACGCATTTCGATGAAGACATGATTCACATTGAAAAATGGATTCAGGATCGACCAATCACAACCGTTTATTTTGATGCGGAGAAGGACTTGCATTTTGTGAAACGATTCTTATGTGAAGTAACTACGGACAAGCGCGTTTCCTTTATAAGTGAGGGTGAAGGATCATACATGGATTTGGTTTCAACGGCTTACCGTCCGGAAGCGAAAATCGTTTATAATAAACTTTTAAAGGAAACCAAGAATCTCCCGGATAATGTTGTCAATTTGGCGGATATGATTGATGTCAAAGGAATGAAAGCGCAAGGCAATCAAATGACAAAGTTGAAAGTGAAGGAAATTGTGCTTACCCATTTAATAGATGAAGGCAAAGAACCTTGGCCACAAGAAGAAATTGCTGTTTCAGATTCCGAGGAAGCTGATTTGATTGATTCGGATGAGGAAGGCGATTCACCAACAATGGAGTGGGATTTGACCAAGAAAAATGATGAGGACGAAGATCAAATGAAGTTGTTTTGAAATTTGTCGGGTAATGAATTTAAACGAATCAAAAATCAGTCTCTTCCCTTGAGGGAAGATTAAGAAGGGTGATCCTTCGCGCTTTTTGTTTTTAAAGTAAATCTACTTTCCTTATTGAGAGGGCTAAAGTAGGTGAAAGTTTTAAACAAATAACAGCATAGTCGATTCGCTTTTTCACTGAATCAATATTTTGGATTACCTCTCCTTCAGAGAATCGTAAAATTATATATCCCAATTTCTCCAGTTTTGTTTGCCTGAAAAAATCATAGTTACCTTTATTTAAATGTGAGCTGCCATCTATTTCGATAATCAATTTTAATTCTGGTGCGAAAAAATCTACGATGAAATAATCAATACATCTCTGCCGCAAAAAGCGTTCTCCAGTCTGTTTTCTTGAAAGAACAGCTTTCCAAATATATTTTTCAGCTTTTGAAACAGTTTTTGTTCTCAATTCCCGTGCAAATTCTTTCAAGTTTTTGTTGTAGTGGTTATTCGAATACATTAATTGAATTTAATCAAATTGGTCTTAAAAAGCAAGTAAATCGAATTATTTAGGTCATCCTCCTCAATCCTCCTTCAAAGGAGGAAGTTATTGGAATTTCTTGATAAGCAAGGCTGTTTTTGAATTAGTTAGGTCATCCTCCTCAATCCTCCTTCAAAGGAGGAAGTTATTTTATGGATTGATAAGGAGGACATGTAAAATGAAGATTAAAAAACAATTTTCGCTGAGGTTAATTATATTTGTCTTGGAAATTAATCAGAGTTAGCTTAAAACTAATTTAATAATGAATCTTATGCAATTATCTAGCGACGACAAAATCAATTTTTCGAACATCGGGTTGATGTTAATCACCGCAGTTTGCGCCTATTTTTATCCGTTTGAGACATTTCTTTTGGCTTATGCTTATTTGGGCCCATTACACTATTTAACCGAAATAAGTTGGTTGCATGATCGAAACTATTTCTCGAAAGGGAAATATGATTTTCTCATACTTCTTGTAGTTGGTGTTCTTTTGTCCCTGGCTGCTTTTTCAAAGGATTTTGGGGTAAGCATCGATATTTATGAGTACTTCGTTGAATTGAACCTTTTTGATAAACTTTTAGTTTTTGCTTTGTTTAGTTCCATTCTCTTTGCTTTGGTCAAAAATCCTGTTGTTAAGATTTTAGCAATTCTTTTTCTGTATGTTTTTATTTCTGGATGGTTGAGTCCTGCAAATGCACAAGATCAATCGGATAACACCGCGATATTTGCACTTACGTCATTGGTTCCAACCTTGATTCATGTCTATTTGTTCACGGGGCTTTTTATGCTGTTTGGGGCTTTGAAGTCTAGAAGTAAATCGGGTTTGTGGCAGATTGTTGGGTTTGTTGCCATTCCACTTATTTTGGTCTTCTTTTTACCTGTAAACCCTAAGAAAGGAAATCTAACTGAGTATGGTAAAAATGCTTATTATGCGGAAGGAGATGGCTTTTTCATGACCAATATATCCATTATGGATCACTTCAAGTTAATGGACGAACCAAACTTAACAAATAAGCAATTTTTGGATTCTGTGGTAAATAAAGCTAGTTCTGGATATCCTGCCGATGTGCGATCACGAATTACTGATTCACTAAAAAATAATCTCAGTCAAGCTTACATTGTAGAAAATTCTGGTAGTGAGTTTTATGGGAATCCAATTCCAGTGAGGTATGCCATTCCAGTCGATACAAAAAATTATTTTTGGGATTCCGTATTTTTCTCAACGGTAGGAATTATGTTAATGCGCTTTATTGCTTTCGCTTACATGTATCACTATTTGAATTGGTTTAGTAAAACGGAGGTCATTCGTTGGCATAAGATTCCTAAAATCAGATTAATTGCGATTGTTTCCATATGGATTCTTGCAAGTGCTTTTTATGCGTACGATTATTCGTTGGGTCTTAGTTTACTATTTTTCTTGAGCTTTACGCATGTACTTCTTGAATTCCCATTGAACATTGTTTCCATTGTCGGTATCGGAAAAGAATCCTGGTCGATCGCCAAGAATGGCTTTTCCTTGAAGGCGAAATAGTCTTATATATTCTTAATTTCTAATTTTTTAAAGTCAACATCATTAGCTTTCATTACTAATGGATAATATCTTTCATTGCTAATAGATAATAGCTTTTATTACTAATGGATAAAATATTATATTTGTTTCATGAAGCATTAACGAAAGTCATCGCGAAGATGCGGTCCATGGAGGCGCAGCCGGCCTGCCCGCCGAGGTGGGAATATAAGGACAAAAGCACGCAGCGAAAAGACTGAGTGTTCCAAAGGAAAAGCCTTATGAAAGTTGAAATGCAGTTTTTTAGCTTCGCTGCTACTCCGTGGTGCTTACTTTTTTTCTGCTACG
>JBMLTP010000070.1:0-4793 GCA_049239885.1 Crocinitomicaceae bacterium | reverse complement strand
AATACTTAACTACTTTATAAAAATTAATTTGTAATCATTAGGAATTCAATTTTAGTAAAACGAAATAAACAATAAAACTATGAAAAAAACAATTTTAACAGGAATTATTGCTTTCGCATCAATAATTGCGAATTCACAAACCATTGCCGATGCTCGAAACATGGGAATTGGTCAAACTGTAACCATTCGTGGGGTAGTAACTAATGGATCTGAATTGGGAAGTATTCGTTATGTTCAAGATGCGACTGGAGCTTTACCGATTTATGGAACAGGATTAAATAGTCTTTTACGAGGAGATTCAGTTACTGCAACTGGACCATTGTTAGATTTTAGTGGGCTACTTGAAATTTCACCTGTTTCAAATTTTATAGATCATGGTCCTTCTTTAGGAGGTTTGCCGACGCCTCAACTTGTTCCTTTATCCATTATAAATGAATCTATTGAGGCTCAACTAGTCCGTGTAGATAATGTTACTTTTATTCAAACTGGGAATTTTGCAACAGGCAATAGTACAGTGCAAATAACTGATGGAAGTACTACCTTGGATGTTAGAATTAACGGAACAACAAACATTGATGGATCAGCTATTCCAACAGGTCCAGTTTCTATCGTGGCACTCGTAGGTCAATTTAATACGAATTACCAAATTGTACCGAGGGATTTAAATGATATCTTCCCTTACGTAGCTCCAGCTCGAGAAATCAATGTAAAAATGGGTGGATTAACCGTTTTAAATAACGGAACATACGTGGTTGGGAATGTTGCTTCGACAAATGTTACTATTGAAAATTCAGGATCTCAGAACTTGACAGTAACAGCAACAACATTAAGCGGTTCAAACGCCGCAGATTTTAGTGGGACATTCACAGGAACAGTTTCTGCAACAAGCAGCCAATCTTTTACATTGAACTTTGCTCCAACAGGAACTGGCACAAGAACAGCAACATTGAGTATTGCAAACGATGATAGTGATGAAAATCCATATGTAATTACTTTGTCAGCTGTTGGAACAGATAACTTGGCAACTGAACCTACATCAAACCCAACTAATTTAACATTCCCATTAGTGAAAGCATATACTGTTGGAGGTCAATATGTTGCTGGCGTTAACGCGGAAAAATACATCGTGTTATGGAAAAATGGTTCTGCCATTACTGGTGCTCCTACCGACGGAACAACCTACAAACGGGGTGACGTAGTTGGAGATGCAAAAGTAGCCTACGTAGGAAGTGGAATGAGCTTCACTCCTCGTCACGTGATTGCAAACCAGAATTACTTTTTTGCAGTCTATGCATTTAACGGCCCAGATGGATTTGAGAACTACAAAACGACTTCTCCAGCAACAGGAAACGTAACGAGTCAAGGACAACAAATTGGAAATTACTACAACGGCATTAATTCTGCTTCTCCTACTTTCGTTACGAACTTATCGGCATTGATTAATCCTCACAATTTCGTTTCATACTTCAACTACAAAACAACGATGATGAATCAATTCGAGATTCGTGATACAACAGCTGGACAATCTTATGTTCTATGTGCTTATTCTGGGGAAAGAAAAGTATTTAATGATCCATTCGATTGGACTGCAACTGGTTATTCACGTGAGCATACGTATTCTCATTCTTGGATGCCAACGTTTCCCGCTGACAATCCAGAGCAAAAAGAATACAACGATCAACATAATTTATATCCTACGAATCTTCAAAATGCGAATACACCTCGAAGTAATTTACCTTTGGATATAATTACTGGAAATACAGTATTTTCATATTTAAATTGCGCCGTTGGGTACAGAGGAGATGGACAATTATGTTTTACTCCAAGAGCGGAACAACGTGGAAATGCAGCAAGATCAATTTTCTACATGGCAACAAGTTATAACGGACAATTAGGGGACAATTGGCAAATTCCAACGAACCAAAATCAAGATGTTTTGAAACAATGGCATTATGCAGATTTGCCAGATAACTATGAAATTGCACGTAATGAGTATATTTATTCGCTACAAAACAATAGAAATCCATATGTTGATTCGACAGATTTTGTTTGCCACGTGAATTTTGCAGCTATGTCCTACCTTGAATGTACCATTGGATTGCAAGAAAAATTGGAATCTAATTTCTCTGTGTTCCCAGTTCCTTCGAATAATAAAGTATACGCTCAAGTTAATGGATTAAATATAATTTCTTACTCCGTTACTGACGCTCAGGGAAGAACAGTCATTCAAGAAAGTTCATCAAATCTGCCTGTTTTGGAGCTTACAGCTGATCAATTCAAATCAGGAATATATATCTTGAAAGTTGGCACAGAGTTCGGAACCGTTCAATCTTCTTTCATTATAGAATAATGTTAAAATTCATTTTCACAATTATAATTGGAGCAAGTCTTTTGGCTTGCTCTTCTTATTTAACCATAGATTCCAAAAAAAATAAGGAGCCAATTTCAAATGAAATCAAGGCAGACGACAAACTTTTAAGTGAAATAAAGCCTTACAAAGACTCGTTGGACAAAAAAATGAATGAAGTTCTAGGTAAATCTGAAACCGATTTCATCGTTGCAAGACCTTCTTCAAACCTAATGAACTGGATGGCAGATGCCGTTTTTGTAAATCAAACTCGCACTGTGCGTTTGGCTCAACCTATAATTTGTCTTTTCAACACGGGTGGTATTCGCTCATCTATTGGAAAAGGAGATGTAACACTTGGTGATATGTACAAGCTCATGCCGTTTGAAAATACGCTGGTATGGGTTGAAGTACCTGTTTCTGTAATTCCTGAAATAGAAACTTATCTAAAACAATCAGGTGGTGAACCAATTGCAAATTGTAAACTAATAAATGGGAAATTGGAAATCAATGGAATGCGCGAAAACACGACTCACTTTTGGGTTCTGACCTCTGATTATTTGATGAACGGCGGAGATAAAATGGACTTTTTCAAAAAGAAAACCAACTTAAATTCAACTGGGAAATTACTTCGAGATATTTTGATAGAAGAGTTGATGAATCAAGGAACGATGGTGGAAGATTTGGAGTTAAGAGTTAAGAATTGAGAATGTAGAATGTAGAATACAGAATTGAGAATGTAGAATTTAGTTTGTCAAATTAAAGTCCTATTATCTTAATATCTCAAAGTCCTAAAATCCTAAAAATCAAAGTCCCAAAATCAACAAAAAACGATAGAAAAAAAGAAGATGTTTATCCAAGAAAATAAATTAAGATTCAAACATTTAATTTTCATTTTTGCACTAACAATTCTTGGTTGTTTTGCGCATGGGCAAAACGGATTACAACTTATTCGAGGAACGATAACGGATAAGCAGTCGCAACAAATATTAATTGGCGTAAAAGTATGCGTTTTGGAAACAAATCCGATGAATTGTGTTCAATCTGACTCCAAAGGAAACTACAGAATTCAACGATTAAAACCAGGAAGATACGACATCAAATTTTCTTATTTGGGCTACAAAGAAGTAACAATTCCAAACGTGATTGTTTCCTCTGGAAAAGAAACTATTTTGGATATTTCTATGGAGGAAAGTGTCAATAACATGCGAGAAATCAAGATTACAAATAAGAAAAACACCCTTAACAATCAAATGACAACGGTTAGCGGAAGATCATTTTCAATGGAGGAAGTAAATCGCTATGCAGGAGGCCGATCTGATCCTGCTCGCTTGGCAGCAAATTTTGCAGGAGTTAGTTCTCCCGATGATTCAAGAAACGATTTGGTCATACGCGGAAATTCTCCAGTTGGTGTTTTATGGCGAGTAGAGGGACTCAACATTCCTAATCCAAACCATTTCTCAACTATAGGAACAACGGGGGGACCAGTTTCAGCAATCAATACAAACTTACTCCGTAACTCTGATTTTATGACTTCTGCCTTTCCCGCAGAATATGGAAATGCAAATGCGGGTGTTTTTGACCTCGGATTTCGGAATGGCAACACCGAAAAACGAGAAAACACCTTTCAATTTGGCTTAATTACAGGAATTGAGCTCATGACGGAAGGCCCGATAAAAAAGGAAAATGGTTCATCCTACGTTTTCGCATATCGCTATGGATTTCCAAGTATGGCCAAGAAATTAGGACTTCCAATCGGAACTTTTGCAACACCTTATTACCAAGATTTATCATTCAAAATCAATTCCGGTCAAACGAAACTTGGGCGATTCTCATTCTTCGGAATTGGAGCCGTTAGTCGTGTCAATTTCGAACATGACAAAATTGATAGCACGGATCTTTTTGCCATTCCCAATCGCGATGGATTTTTTAACAGTCAAATAGCATTAGGAGGAATCAAACACTCCATTAAAGTGAATGAAAAATCATATTTCCTAACGATTCTTGGTGCAAATTTCGGAGGTTCAAGTTATTTACAAGATAGTATTAGCGTGGTTGATAGTTCCTCGGTTCGTACAATCGAAAATTTGACAAATCGCCTCACCTACTCTATTAATAGTTCTTATAACCTAAAAATAAACGCCCGAATGTTTTTCAAAACAGGAATTTTAGGGGAACTATTCAAAATCAAATTGCTTTATCGAAGTCGAGAAAATACGGCTAACTGGGTTGACTATTGGAATGCAGACAAAATAACATTTTTAGGTCAAGCTTTTGCACATTTGAAATATAATTTCTCAGATAATTTAATTCTAAATACTGGCCTGCATGGACAATTTCTTACACTCAATAATTCCTATTCCATTGAGCCACGAATTGGATTGAAATACCAATTTTCGAAAACAAGTTCATTTAGCTGCGGTTATGGAATCCATAGTCAAATGCA
>JBMLTP010000069.1:0-7152 GCA_049239885.1 Crocinitomicaceae bacterium | reverse complement strand
ATCATCAGCTCCACCAACGATTGCGCCCGCATGCCCCATAGTTCTTCCTTTAGGTGCTGTTTCACCCGCAATAAATCCCACCACAGGTTTTGTTCCGTTTTCTTTAATCCATCTTGCTGCAATTGCTTCCAAATTTCCACCGATTTCTCCAATCATAACGATTCCTTCAGTTTCTGGATCATTCATCAATAATTCAACTGCTTCTCGCGTAGTTGTTCCAATGATTGGGTCACCACCAATTCCGATTGCTGTAGTTATTCCCATTCCAGCTTTGGCAACCTGGTCTGCCGCTTCATAAGTTAAAGTTCCAGATTTTGAAACGATTCCAACTTTTCCTTTTTTAAAGACAAATCCGGGCATAATACCAACTTTCGCCTCTCCAGCTGTAATTACACCTGGGCAATTTGGACCGATTAAACGACAATTGAATCCGTTGATATATTCTTTGGCCTTAACCATATCATTAACTGGAATGCCTTCCGTTATGCAAACAATTACCTTGATTCCACCTTCAGCGGCTTCCATTATGGCGTCTGCAGCAAAAGCGGGTGGCACGAAAATAATAGAAACATCTGCTCCTGTTTTTTGAACAGCATCCACAACTGTATTAAATACAGGTCGATCTAAGTGACTTGATCCGCCTTTTCCGGGAGTAACCCCACCAACGACATTTGTTCCGTATTCAATCATTTGTCCAGCATGGAATGTTCCTTCACTTCCCGTGAAACCTTGAACGATGACTTTCGAATTTTTATTTACTAAAACGCTCATAATGTTTGTGTATAATTTTGCAGTCCAAAAATAGCAAATGATGTTTGAATGACAACATTTTCCCTCATTATTTTACATCTTCAATTTTCATTTTGAAGACTAAAATTGAATTTACAGGAATATCAACTAATTTATTTTGACCATAGCCTAATTGCGGAGGGATTATCATCATCCATTCATCACCTTTTCGGGCGCCAATCAAAACCTCTTTCCATCCTGCGATTAAGTCCCGTATTGCCATGGTTTGCGGTGATTTTTGGTTGTCAAATATCTGCCCATTTAACAATTTACCTTGGTATGTGATGGAAACACTATCAGTATAATGGATTAGTTGACCTTCGCCTGTTAAAATCCTTTTTTTGTATAGTCCGGACGAGGTTTTTTGCAACGACAAATCGTTTTTTTTCAAAAAATTCTTAATCGTTTTTTCAAATCCGATTTTATCATCTTCGGTATATGTTTTGCATGCGCTAAAAGCAACAGTAATCAGTAAAAAATGTAGTAAGTTCTTCATATTTTTACAGGTAAAACTTGAAATCCTTTATTAATTAGAAGTTCAATAACGCCCTCTGGTCCGGCTAAATGAGCTGCTCCGACAGCGATAAAAACGATTTTATTTTTGGTTATTTCTTCAATTTTTGGAATCCAATCTATATTTCGGTCTTCTAAAAAACTGCGATTCAACGTAGTTGACTCATCCTTCGTCATTTTGTAAAGTTGATCTAAATCTTGTTCAAGGTAAACTTGCTGCATTTCTTCAAATTTATTTTTCGCGTTTTTCTCATCCCTCAAACTCTCCATTACCATCCTTACTTGTTCATCTAGTGTCATTTGATCAAACAGACTTAATTGAAAATCAACCGTTTCAAATCCCAATAACTCTTGATTGTTCTTTTTAGCCGTTTCTTCCAAAACAAGTTCATAAGATTTGATGTCTTCAGGAAGCGAAGTTTTCAAAATAAATTGAAGCAAAAGGAACGGTTTCGCCTGTCCGAAATTCTCATCGAACTGATTCGGTTTCATTAATAGGAATCTCTCTGCCCAATAATGAATGGAGTCCATTTGCGACTTTGTAAATAAATCTTGAAGTGATTTATCGGTCATCATCAGCTTTTCAATGGAAGGGGGATTTGATGAGATTCCAGCAATTTCAAGGCAAATAGCATCACATTTGGAGGCAATTTTTTCTAGTTTTTTAGGAAAGTAGAATTTTGTTTCGTCAATTGCGTGAATTGTACCAAAGAGATAGGAGCACGTTTTCCCTTCTTTAGTTTTTACTTCCCATAGCAACGATTTCTTTTCAAGTTGACTGAAAATCCGTGCATGTAAAAAGAGAAGCGCAAATAGAAGAATGAAAATTTTCATTTAAACCAAAGTTAATTGAGCCAAGTAATGGTTGTCTTGTTCCAAAACTTTTACTGATTTGAATCCAACCTTTGTTGCTATTTGATGTAAGTTATCGTAGTCCACATAAAGCCAATCGAACCATGGGCCTGAAATTTGTTTGTAGTGCATTTGGAATTTAAAATTCCCATAGTATTCAGAATTTAAATCCATCCACAAACTACCATCTTCATCCTCGTATAAGTAACGGATATCCGAAGAATCACAAATTAATTGCCCTCCTTTTTCTAAAAGTGATTTAGCTTTTAATAATGTTTTTTCCAAATTCGATAAAGTTCCGGCGATTCCAATACCATTCATCATCATTAGAATTGTGTCAAATTTTGTTTGACTATTGAATGATTCAAATGAGCTCAAAGTAGATGGTATGCCTGATTTTTTTAAATACTCTATTGCTCCTTGAGAGTTGTCAATAGCGTGAACAGAAAAACCGTTTTTTATTAATTCATGACAATGAATTCCTGCACCGGCTCCAACATCCAATACTTTGCCTTTACATATTTTTAGTGCTCTTTTTTCAATGTCAGGCATATCCTTGAAGTTTCGAAAAAGCACTTCGATTGGAATTATGTCATCATCACAAATATCTGAGCTAACTACTATGTCGAATGGTTTTTTATTTTTTGAGTAATCCAAAATGGCTTGACCAATGGGATCGTTGGAGTTTGTATTCATCAAATTAATAGTCGTATTCGTTGTAGTCATTTAAATCATCGTCTGAGTAATCATCGTCAAAGTCATTTAATCCTAATTCATCCTCTTCTTCATCTATCTCATCACCAATAAAGATTTCTTCATCAATTTCTTCTCGTGATTCTTCTTTGGGAGGATTTCCAACCGATAGCAATAATTCAGGAGAGCTAGGGTCGTTTCGATCAAATCCTATTAACTCAATTAGAAAAATCCACATGCGCATGAAATCATAAACCAAAATAAATTTCTGATCGGGTTCTTCAAGGAAATCTTTAATAATTGCGCTTTTCATCACGGCCGCTGGAGAATCAATCGAGTCGTCATCATAGGACATATCCATTAGGCTAATTTCGTGACCTTTATCCCAATCGTCGTTCGATACATAAAAACTAGCCATTTGATCTCCCTTGAAGTTAAAGGCCTTCATGATGGCTTGGTAAAGTGATTCAAAATTATCCGAGTCCGCAATCAGAATATCTCGGAATATTTCTTCGTTTTTATCTGAATCCAATAAAACTCTAAATTTTAAACCAGGCATAAACTTAGTTTTTAGGTGCAATTATAAAATTAATCAATTCTTTAATTCGGGAGTAATTTTTATTTCCAATCCAAGATTTTTACCGATGCGTATCATTTCCTTAACCGCTTCCAAATAATTATTAGAAATTACACCCTCCAAGATAGCTTCTTTTATTTGGCTTTTGATGATTCCTATTTCTGCTTGTGGTCCGATTCCAAAAGTTTTCATAATCAGGTCGCCAGAAATTGGAGGTTGAAAATTTCGAATTCGATCTTTTTCTTCTACCAGTCGAAGTTTGGTTGATACTAATTCGAAGTTTTGCTTATATTTTTTAACCTTGAATTCGTTTTTGGAAGTAATGTCAGCGTTGCAAAGAAGCATCAAATCATCTATATCGTCTCCGGCTTCGTTGAGTAATCTTCGAATCGCCGAATCGCTAACAGAACCTTTAACCAATGCAATAGGGCGGAGGTGAAGTCGTACCATTTTCTGAACATACTTCATTTTCTGATCTAACGGAAGTTTTAAACGCTGAAATATTTTTGGGACCATACGAGCTCCAATTTCCTCGTGTCCGTGAAAAGTCCACCCTACAATCTCATCAAATCGTTTGGTTGGTGGTTTTGCGATATCATGCAAAATGGCGGCCCAACGCAACCAAAGGTTTTCAGAATTCTCAGCTAAGTTATCAAGTACCTCAAGCGTATGCAAAAAATTATCCTTATGACTTTTTCCATTGATGGTTTCAATTCCCTGCAAGGCAATCATTTCAGGAAAAAATTGATGTAATAAACGTGTTGCATTCAATAATTTAAAACCACGAGAAGGAGTTTCCGTTAAGATAATTTTATTAAGCTCGTCTGCAATTCGTTCTCTTGATATTATTTCTAAACGTTCGGATTGATTTTTTATCGCCTCCAAACTTTTTGTTTCAATTTTAAAATTTAAACGAGTTGCAAAACGAATTGCTCTGAGCATTCTAAGCGGATCGTCACTAAAAGTTACATCCGGTTCGAGAGGTGTTCTGATAATTCCGTTTCGCAAATCTGCCAACCCATTAAAGGGATCTACTAAATCCCCATAGTTTTCTTCACTCAAAGCCAAAGCTAAAGCATTTATTGTAAAGTCTCTTCGGAATTGATCATCCCTAAGCGTGCCTATTTCCGTGAAAGGTTTTCTAGAATTGAATTCATAGGATTCTTTTCTTGCACCAACGAATTCCACATCAAGATCCTTGTATTTAAAATGCGCTGTCCCGTAATTTTTGAATATGCTAACGTTTTTGACTTTGAGAATTTTAGCTACTTCTTGCGCGACCAATGTTCCATCACCAACCACAACAATATCAATGTCCTTTGAGGGTTTTTCAAGAAGTAGATCCCTCACAAATCCACCAACAACATATGCCTCGAGACTATTTTCCTTAATAAAATTGGAAACAACTTTAAATACGGGGTGCTTAAGGAAGTTAGCGTAATTCGAAGACATTCCTACAAAGGTAAGATTTCGTAGCTAAAAAGAATGAAAAATAGAAATCTTAGTCTTCGTCTTCATCATCGAAAAAATCCTCGTCTTCATCCCTTTTCTTGTAAGAAAACAAGTCGTCATCAAGTTCGTCGTCGTCGTCATCATCAAAGAAACGGTTGTTTTTACCGCTTTTCTTGTACGCGTCCATTTTAGGTTTTTTGGAACGATTATCACTTTCAGAATCGCTTGTTTTTTTGTCTTTAACTAGTTTTTTTCGAGGTTCAGTTTTTAAAGGTGCATCTGTAACTGGAGGATCAAAAGAGTTAGTTGACTTATTTTCGAAAGCGGGTTTATCTGTTCTTGGAGGTCGAGAATTAGCTTCAGTTGGTCGTGGACTTCGATTTTCTCGCGCTTCAGCTTCCTTTACAGTCATGGGACGACCATTTACTGCAAAGTTATCCAACGATTTTATGGCATTTAAGGCTTCCTCGCGATTTGGCATTTCAACGAATCCGAAACCCCTTGATTTACCTGTTTCTCTGTCGGTGGCAACGTTTGCTTTGAAAACTTTACCATGCTGTTCAAACAATTTTCTTAATTGTTCACTCGTTACTCCAAAGTCTAGTTTGGCAACAAAAATACTGGTCATAAAAAATTAAAACAACAATTTAAATGGTTGAAAATACTTTATATCCCCGAAATTATGATAAAATTTTCGATTCCAACATATTGAGATTAAAAAATCATAAATATTTCTTGTTTTTCTTCTAAATCAGATCTGGAAATGGTTTTAATTTTCAATAATTCTATATTAATTCTAGAAATATTTGTAAATTTCGCTTCTCTTTAATTTAAAATGACGGAACTAAAACTCACACAAACCGAATCGACGCCGTTCGTTTTCTTTCAAAAAAATGGAATTCTTGAGATTTCGGGAAAAGTTATACCAGACTCAGATATTGATTTTTGGACTCCTATTAGCAGTTGGTTTAATGGCTATTTAGAAAATCCTGCGGCAAATACTATTTTCCGTTTAAGAATTGATTATTTAAATACTTCTTCCTCAAAAGAGATTTTGCATATGCTTTATCGATTGAACGAACTAAAGGATCGAGGATTTTTTGCTTCTGTTCAATGGGAGTATAATGATGGTGACTTCGATATGTTGGAGGTTGGTCGAGATTATGAACATATGGTGAAAGTGCCTTTTGAATTTTTGGTTCTTTCTGAAAATCCGTGCGTGTAATCATTCGGGTAAATATTTATTACTTTTGTTTATGCGATTGGTAAAGCAAATACCACATGAACGTTTTCTGATTCAACTTCATCAATATAACGGTAAGTATATTCTGAAAATTGAACTTGGAGGTTTCGAACAGTCATTTAAAGTATCTGAAATGGATATCGATATCGAAAAGTTGGAAAACAAACTTTCAAGTGAATTCTTAAAAAATTGTTTTGATCGATTTTTATCTATGCGATCGGATTGGGAAAACTTGATAACTTCATTGTAAATTGAAATTATATGAATTTAAAAAACATACTTAGGAAGCCTGTAATATCATTTCTGACTTTTTCGATTTTAGTATCTTCTTGTGGATCTGATTCAAAAAAAGAAAAGAAAGACACAAAACCAAAGGTGGAAGCGCGCGATACAAAAGGGTTGAAAATTGCATTCTACAGCAATGATAGTATCAAAGAAAAATTTGAATACTATAAACGCGAGGATGCCGCGGTAACAAAAAAGCAAAAGGCTTTCCAATCTGAACTTGAGAAAAGATCAAGAGAGTACGACAATTTTGTTCAGCGAAAAGATCAAGAAGCTCGAAATGGCTTACTTTCCGAAAATGAAGTTATGCTTGCACAACAAAAGGCTCAGCAAATGCAGGCTTCAATAATGCAATATCAGCAAACGCAAGGTGCGAAAATAGAGGAGGAAACAGTTAAGAAATTAGAAGCGATTAACAAAAAAATAGAAGCGTTGGGTAAAAAATATTGTGAATTACATGGTATTGACATTCTGCTTATGCATGGTCAAGGAGGACAATTGAATTATATCACTCCTTCAATGGATGTAACTAACGAATTCATAAATTTTTTGAATGAAAACCAGGATCAAATCGAAAAAGAATTGAAATAAAATGCTCGTTTCCCAACAAAAAAAACAGGAGAATATTGCAGAATATTTGATATACATGTATCAAATAGAGGATATCATTCGGGCTTTTCAATTTAATATCGATCAAATAATAGATGTTTTTGTCAAACCCAGCCTGCCTGATGCTTCATTTCTCAAC
>JBMLTP010000068.1:0-2582 GCA_049239885.1 Crocinitomicaceae bacterium | reverse complement strand
ATTTCGGCATTTAAATGCATTAAATACGGTTGGCTACAAAGAACTATTTCAGTTTTTAGATGGTGAAATAAATCAGAATCAAGCAATTGAATTAATCAAACAACATACACGTAATTACGCAAAACGACAACTTACTTGGCTTCGTCGTTATACAGATTTGAATTATTTAAATCCTAACTCAGATCTATCTATTTTCGATCAAGCAATTAATACAATTGAAAAGTTCTAAATTTTGGAACGATAATTGAAATTGTGCTCAAGTCAAAACCAAACTAATTATGCAAATCGAATTCAATAAGGTTCTTCCAAAACCACTTTCAGAAATAGTTCACTCAAAAGAAAGTTTGTGGAATTCCGAGATCATATTTGAATCAGGAAAGCGAATTTTACTAAACGCTTCCAGTGGCAAAGGAAAAACAACATTTGTACATACATTGATGGGATTAAGAACCGATTTTTCAGGAGATATTTTGGTTGGCGATAAAAACTCGAAATCCTTCAATACAGATAAATGGGTAGAATTGAGAAAAAGTACAATTTCTGCTGTTTATCAAGATTTACAGTTGTTTCCGCAATTAACGGTTGAAGAGAATTTTAAATTGAAAGCCGAATTAACGGGTTCGTTTAATTCAGAAGTTGCATTTGCAAAACTTGAATATTTAGGTTTGAAGGACAAATGGAACCAAAAATGTGGTTTTCTTTCAATGGGACAACAGCAACGTGTGGCTATTGTTCGAGCTTTAATACAGCCTTTTCAATGGCTTGTGATGGATGAACCATTTTCTCATTTGGATAATCACAATGCGGACTTGTGTATGCAACTCATTCAAAATCGATGCGATGAGTTGAAAGCGGGTTATATTCTTACAACATTGGATGCGAAAGATAATTTGTCATTTGATTACGAAGTAAAATTGTAGTTATGATAAAGAACCTTCTTTTTAAATATCAGGAAAAACGACAATTGGTAATCGCTTTGTTAGGAGCACTTTTAGGAATTACCTTTTTGATTTCTTCTGTTCACTACCTCGATAAAATTAATGAATATGGAGAGGACAGTGAGATTCTGGGCAAAAACACATTGATACTTCAAAAGAAAGTAACAAGCGCCAGCACGATGGGTTTAACCAAAACGGATTTCTCTGAAAAAGAAATTTCAAAAATGAAATTGGAACCATTTATTGAAGATGTAAAACCAGTTATCAGCAATAATTTTCGGGTATGGTTTGAAACAAATGATCCATATGTCCCAACTTTTAAATCCGATGTTTTTATTCAAGCCGTTAGCAAGGAGTTCTTGGATGTGAAATCAGATAAATGGCATTGGAAGGAAGGAGAGAAGTTTGTGCCAATGATCATGCCCAGAGATTTTTTAGTTATGCTAAATACGTTTATGAATGCTAGCGGAATTCCTCAAGTATCTGATGATTTGGCAATGAAGTTAAAATTTCGGTTACGCATTTCGGATGGACAAAAAGAAGAGTGGGTGGATACAAAAATCATTGGGTTTACAAATGAAATCGCATCGATATTAGTGCCTGAAAATTTTATGGATTACGCTACCAAAAAATTTGCGCAAGGTGACCCTGGAAAAATTACACAAATAATGGTCGCTGGTAAGGAAGGAGAATTTGGAAAATTAGAAACATACATGAATGAACGTGGTTTGGAATCGAAGAATTCGCAGGTTATTGTTAGCAGACTTAAAAGTATTGTTGGGACTTTGTTCGCTGTTATTTTAGTAATTTCAATCGTTGCGGTGTTTGCCTCTGGACTCGTGTTAATTCAGTACATGCAATTAGTGCTCAGTCACAATAAATATGAAGTTAGAACGCTTTTGCGTTTAGGAATGCATCCAACCGCTATAACAAAAACATTTTTCCGTTATTTTTTAATCGTTTTTATATTTGTTCTCACGGCAGGATTTGGTTTTTTCATACTCTTAAAATATTTTGTCGATGAAATTTTTAAAACAGGTGGAATATACATGAACGAGCAGATTTCATTCCTAGCATTCACCTCCATTTTTCTGACTTTCATTATTTTTGCGCTTGCAAGTTACCGAACCGCCAAAAGGGAAGTCTTTTCTTTATTCAATAAATAAGGTTAAAGTTTTGTTAAAATGAGATGGATTTTCAAATAGGAAGCAACTTACAATTAATTTAACAGTCAATAAAATCGATTAAAAAAATGAACAAGATGAACAAGTTATTTTTTGCTTTACTGATTTTTATAGGATTTAATGTTTCTGCCCAAAAAATCCGAATCAAAGTTGTCGGTCAAAAAGACACGACAGTTAATTTAATCAAATATTACGGAAGTAAACTTTATTATGCGGATACAGCTGAAATGAAAAATAGTGAGGTTGTTTTCGACGGAAAAAAACAAAAACCCGGTATAGTTGGACTTTTACTTCCCGGTCAGAAATACTTTGAATTCATTTACAACAATGAAGACATTCAGCTCGAAACATCAGGGCCTGATTACATGACAAACATGAAGGTTAAAAAATCAGAGGAAAATAAAGTCTTCATTCCTTATGTGAATTTTATTTCGAATCGTAAATCTGAAGCAAATAAACT
>JBMLTP010000067.1:0-5684 GCA_049239885.1 Crocinitomicaceae bacterium | reverse complement strand
ACAATGGTTCGATAATGGCGCTTTAGGTTTTGATGGAAATAGATTCGTTGAACGAAGAAATTACTGGCATTGGGAGAGATATACAGAAATTGATACTTCAAAAGTCAACTTGAAGAATTACGAAATCCTAAACAAAGAAATCGGATTGATTAAGTTTCCCTAGATACGGATAAGCCGAATTAAACTTTTTTGAATTTTATGCATTTTATGGAACTTTTCAGTGATTTTAAAGAAGTTTTTTAGTTTGCAAAGAAAAAAACAAAGAATTACCGTTTTTCCCAGTTTTTCAATTCTTTTTCAATAAATTCTTCAAGTTGTTCTTTTTTCGGTAATTCAAGCAAGTATTTTGAAACGAAAAGTTGATTATCCATTCCCGCTGTGGCATATTCAACTAACTTTTTACCTTTCTCCGTGCAAAGTAAAATTCCAATTGCGGGATTATCATCAAAACGTCTAATTTCTGCATTGAAATAAGCCACATAAGTATTTAATTGTGACAAATGTTCGTGCTTGAAACTATCTATTTTGAGTTCTATCAAAATATGACATTTTAAAATTCGGTGATAAAAGACCAAGTCAGTAAAATAATACTCATCATCAATCAGAATGCGTTTTTGTCGTGCTTCAAAACAAAATCCAATACCAAGTTCTTGAATAAACGCTTGCAAATGATTTATCAATGCTGTTTCTAATTCTTGTTCTTCAACCAAATCATTACTTTTCAAACCAAGAAAATCAAAGAAAAAAACCGATTTGACAGCGTCTGAAATTTGTTCGGGTTCTATTTTATTATGTAGTTGCTCAAAGGCTATTTCGGTATTAGCTGATAAACCAACCCGTTCATATGCTAAAGAATTAATTTGGCGTTTGAACTCAATAATTGAAGGGGTTGCTTTTAGAATGAATAATTCATAAAATGAACGTTTGGTCTTATCTTCTATTTTTAATAATTCTACGAAATGAGTGAAGGAAACTTTTTCGATTAACTGACGATAATAATTCAATTTATTTGGTAAATCTTCTTTCTTTTTGAATTCGTCAGTTGACAACTGACTTATTATAGTGTTCTCATTATCAGAATTTTCAATTTCGTCAGTCACCAACTGACCAATTGTTTTTGGGAGTAATGATTTGAAACTAGAATTAAACAATTCCATCATTTCAGGATATACCTTAAAGAATTGACGCGATAATTTTAAGTTGGTCTCACTTAATCCCTTTCCAGATATTTTGTCCGATAAACTTTTCATTAATTTTTCCCCATACTTCGCTCTATCAGCACCATTCTGTTCAAATTCTACAATGTAAAAGCCAATCAGCCAATTTCTGATGGTAAGTGAAACATTTACGGCTTTAACTGCCTGTTGCTGAAAATGGTGATGAATTTGTTCAATGTTATTAACTAAGTTTTCGAAATGCAAAGTCTTATTTTTGTTGGTTTGAGGTTTATTCATGATTTATGCTTTTTACTAAATATAGGAAAAAATCACCTTTAAAAGAAGGTCTTCGGATTGAATTCTACTTTTGTTAAAAACAATTTTTCAATTAATCTGGATTTATTCTTATGCTCAAAAGGTTGATAAGATTACAAATCCTAATCTTATGAATTAATGCCTATTTTTGTGCGTTGGAAAATCAGTCTTACGAGAATTCCCTAGATTAAAATAACAAACATGAACTATCTTTCCGTTGAAAATCTAACCAAGTCTTTTGGTGATCGCGTCATTTTTACAGATTTAACCTTCGGGATTGATCAAGGACAGAAAGTGGCGATTGTCGCAAAGAATGGTTCAGGGAAAACGACCATGTTACGTTGCTTGATGGGGTTGGAATCGTTTGACAATGGAAGAATTGTGTTCAGAAAGGATATTCGTGTGGCATTTATGGAGCAAACAGAATTGATGCGTGAGGATCAGACTATTTTGGAGTCGATTTTTGACCACGATTTACCAGAGCTCAATGTCATAAAACGATATAATATTGCTGTTCAAAACAACGACGAAAAAACGCTCGAAAATCTCTATCAGGAAATCACAGAGTTGAATGCTTGGGATACGGAAGTAAAAGTTCAGCAAATTCTTTCTGTTTTGAAATTGGAAGATACTGGTCAAATGATTGGTTCTTTATCAGGAGGACAGAAAAAACGCGTGGCGCTTGCAAAAGTTTTATTGTCAGATGCCGATTTTTTATTACTGGATGAGCCTACGAATCATTTGGATTTAGATATGATTGAGTGGCTAGAAGGCTATTTGGCTTCTTCCAAATCAACCATATTAATGGTTACCCACGATCGTTATTTTCTCGAAGTCGTTTGTGATTGCATCTTTGAACTTGCTGATAAAACGATTTACAAATACAAAGGTAATTTCTCTTATTATTTGGAGAAGAAAGCGGAACGCGAAGAGCAAACACAAGCCACAGTTGAAAAAGCTAAAAACACCTTCAGAAAAGAACTGGATTGGATTCGTAGACAGCCAAAAGCTCGCGGAACCAAACAAAAAGCTCGGGTAGATGCCTTTCAGGACATAAAAAAAGTAGCAAGTCAGCGATTGGATGAAGATGAATTGGACTTGCCTGTAAAAATGGAGCGTCTTGGAACAAAAATCGTTGAGTTTCACAAAGTAGGAAAGGCTTTCGGAGAAAAAGTAATTTTAAAGGATTTCACTTATAACGTGCAGCGTCAAGAACGTCTTGGCGTTGTTGGAAATAATGGAGCGGGAAAGACTACTTTTCTTAAAATGTTGCTAGGACAAGAACCAGTTGATACCGGGAAGATCGTAATTGGTGAAACGGTTGTTTTTGGTTATTATAGCCAAGATTTAATCAAAGTTCCTGATGATTTTAAAGTGATTGATGTGGTTAAAGAAGTCGCCGAATATATTCCACTTGAGAAAGGACGACAACTTTCTGCGGCGCAACTTTTGGAGCGTTTTCTTTTTCCGCGCGACATGCACTACAATTTCGTTCACAAGTTGAGTGGGGGTGAAAAACGTAGGTTGAAATTGTTGCGTGTTTTGATGAGTAATCCAAATTTTTTAATTCTCGATGAGCCGACAAACGACTTGGATATTTTTGCTATGTCCGTTTTGGAAGAATACTTGCGTAACTTTCAGGGCTGCCTGATTGTAGTTTCACACGACCGCTATTTTATGGATAAAATGGTAGATCATTTGTTCGTTTTTGAAGGAGAAGGAAAAGTTCGTGATATCGTTGGTAATTATACAGATTTTAGAAAAGATCAAACTACTCAAAAAAGAGAAAGTAAGAATTTAGCTGCTGTTGAAGTCAAAGAAGCAAAAGTTGAAATCGTAGCAAAAGAACCTGAAAAGAGAAAACTATCTTTCAAAGAAAAGCAAGAATACGAGCAAATTGAAAAAGACCTTGAAAAGCTGGAATCTGAAAAAAGCACAATTACGGATGAACTTTCACAAGGAACGAAATCCAATCAGGAAATCTATGATTTGGGAATCAAACTTGGTAAAATCGTAGAGGAAATCGAACAGAAAACAGAGCGATGGATGGAATTGGCTGAGTTTGTCTAATCAACCAATCCGATCTGAAGTCCAAACGAACTATTAAATACCGTGTTTTTCACGTTTTGAGCTGGTTTTGAATCGTAAAAAATCATAAAGTCGGCACGAAGAGAAATGTTTCTTTTTAAACGATAGCCAAACGTATATTGTCCCATGAATCGTGTATCGTTGAAATCGTTGATGCTCGGCTGGTAATAATTTACACCTGTAAAAGTGATGTTGTTTATATTGACAAACCAGGACCAATAATTACTCCATCTTATTTGTTTATTTATTTCCAAAGTTGAAAGTTCTTCATATTCGTAAAAAGCCGAGGAACCGAGAAAAGAACGACTACCTTTCGTATCAACTATTTTCCAACGAATTCCAAAACCACTGAGAGCTCTTAGTTTTTGTCTCAATAGTTGATTGTATTGAACTTGAGCATATGCTTCCAATTTCCAAGGGCTTTTCTGATGGTGTTTATCGATTTTATTCAAACGATAAGCGTACCGAAAATGAATCATTCCTGCATTTGAAAAAGTATTGTTGGCTCCCTTTGAATAGTTCCAATCAGCATAAAGCAAATAGTAATGCATAGGTGCTTTATATTGAATTAAGGGTTTTAGCCCTGCCGAAAGCAATAAATCTTGGTTTCTGACAGCGCTGAAATTAGCGGCAATAGAACCGCTTATTCCTGCTGAATCGTCATAAATACGTTTGTTTTCGATGTTGACAATTTGAGCTTTGACTGAAAAAAGCATAAAACAAAAAACTCCGAATGCAGCTCGTTTCATTTCTGTGCAAATCGATAAAGGAAATAAGCGACAATACTAAAAATGAAGTTTGGAATCCAAACGGCTATTAGCGCTGGGAATCCCACGTTCAAAGAAGCAACCGTCATCATTTTCATTGCGAAAATATAAACGAAAACAAATCCTAGACCGATAGCAATGTTCATTCCAATTCCGCCACGTTTTTTTTGTGAGGAAACCGATACACCGATGATAGTCAGTATGTATGCCGCAAAAGGGTAGGAGGTACGTTGATGTAATTCTATTTCATAAAACGGAATATTAGCAGAACCTTTTTGTTTCTCCCGTTTAATCATTTCTCGAAGCTCAGTAAAAGTCATTGATTCTGCAACATTTTCTCGTTGTGCCATTTCTTCAATTTTAAATTGAAAAACTGTATCTTTTTTTGCGCCTTGCTCAATTATTCCTTTTGGGAAATCTAGTTTTTTTTCATAATAATCAACAAGTTGCCATTTATTTGTTCCCGGGTGATTTTTCGCTAAGCGCGCTTTAAGAAATGAAACAGGTTGATTGCTGTCGTTCCAAGTTTGAATGGTTAAATCGTGAACTTGATCCTCCGAATTTGAGTAATTCGAGAAATAAACCAATTGATTACCAGGATATTCAGCGTGATAATCCTCGACAAGCATCACTTCTCGATAGTATTTTTCTTCAAAATCGAGTCTTACTTTATTTGCCCTAGGAATAATAAAGTGATTCAAAATCAATGAAATGATCATTAAAATCGATGCGCCAATAATGTAGGGTCGTAAAAATCGTGTTATTGGTTTACCACTAAACCACATGGGTATAATTTCAGTATCCTGAGCTAATTTCGCTGTAAACCAAATCACCGAAATGAAAATAATCATGGACGAAAACATGTTTCCATAGAAGAGCAGAAAATTGAAATAGTATTCGGTGAAAATCGCAGATATCGGAGCTTTGTTGGAAATGAATTCACTCAATTTTTCCGAAATATCAAATACCATCGCTAGAAGCATAATGATTCCCAGCATGAAAAAGAAAGTGGATAGAAATTTCCGAATGATATAACGATCTAAAATCGAGAGCATTTACAACCTTTGTTTCATTTGTTTTACCATGCTATTTTTCCAAGCGTCAAATTCTCCTGAAATGATTTTTTCTCGAGCTTCTTTAACCAACGAAAGATAAAAGGCCAAATTATGTATTGTCGCTATTTGAATGCCCAAATATTCACCAACTTTTATAAGATGTCGAAGATATGCTTTTGTGTAAACTCGATCTACCCATACATCGCTTGTTTCATCAATAGGACTATAATCCATAGCCCATTTTTCATTTTTAATATTGATTGTTCCGTTCCTTGTGAAGAGCAATCCATGACGGGCATTTC
>JBMLTP010000066.1:0-3727 GCA_049239885.1 Crocinitomicaceae bacterium | reverse complement strand
TTTTTGCGAATTTAACGCATTTTAACGGCAACAAAATTAGAAGAATCAGTTAATCTAATGACAATTTGATGACAAAATTCGAGTAAAATACTTTAATTTAAAATCATTCTAAATAAGCCGAAAAGAAATGTACTATCATTAAAGATTTTAAATTTGACAAATCAATTAAATGATGATGAAGAATTGGCTTTTTCTATTGGGATTATTTATTTCTAATTCAGCTTATAACCAAATTATCTTTCATCAAGATCATCGAATTGAGGAGTATGTGACCCAAAAGAAACTCAGACTTATTCCAGGATATCGAGTTCAAATATGTTTTGACCCAGAGAAATCAAAGGTAGAGGAAGTAAGAAATCGTTTTATAAGTTCTTATCCTAAAATTGATACCTACATGAGTTTTGAAGCTCCTTACTTTAATTTAAAAGTAGGTGATTTCAGAACTCAAATAGAAGCTCAAAGTTTTGCCGAGAAACTACAAGGGTTATACACAATTAATATTGTTCACAAAGAACAAATCAATTTGCCACGAGTGGACTGACTTATTAAAAATGTTTCCAGCCTTGTGCTTTGAGTGAAACGGCAGATCCATTTTTATCAATCAATAGATTACCAGAATCTTTAGAAGTAATATGACCAATTACAGATAAATTAGGATTGGTTTCAATTTTTTTAAAGTCCTCTTGTCGAATGGTGAATAATAGTTCGTAATCTTCTCCCCCATTTAGCGCGCAAGTCATTGGATCCAAGTTAAAGTCCAAAGCCGTCATCGTGGTCTTTTCATCCATCGGAATTTTCTCAGAATAAATACTTACCGAACATTTGCTTGACTTGGCAATATGAAGTAATTCAGAAGCAAGACCATCTGAAACATCAATCATAGAAGTTGGTACAACATCACTTTTTGCAAGATCTCTAATAATATCCACACGCGCCTCAGGTTTTAATTGTCGACCAACTAAATAGTCATAACCATCCAATTTTGGTTGAATATCCGGATTCGCCTTGAACACTTCTTTTTCTCTCTCCAAAACTTGAAGCCCTAGGTAAGAAGCTCCAAGATCCCCGCTTAGAATTATTAAATCATTTTCTTTTGCGCCACTTCTATATGCAATCGATTTTTTATTTGCGCGGCCGATTACTGTAATTGAAATCATTAAACCTGAAAGCGAAGAGGTTGTGTCACCTCCTATTAAATCAACTTGAAAATGCTCACACGCCGCATGAATTCCTTCATACAATTCCTCCAAGGCCTCTACTGGGAAACGACTTGAAACAGCCAATGAAACGGTAATTTGCTCTGCTTTTCCATTCATCGCGCAGATATCCGAAACATTAACCGAAACGGCTTTATACCCCAAAAACTTGAGTGGCATGTACATTAAATTGAAATGAATTCCTTCAATCAAGGCATCTGTTGAAACCAAAAGTGATTCTTCTTCATTGATTTTAATCTCGGCGGCATCGTCACCAACTCCGAGAATTGAGTTTTTGTTTTTTAATTGAAAATCCTCAGTTAACTTGTCTATTAGTCCAAATTCTCCTAATTCTGCCAAATCGCGTAATTTTTTATCTTCCATAGTTTATATGCTCTTCAATGTATTCTGCAATTGCAAAATTACTTTAATTATCATTTTCTCTCAAAGTGTTTTCACCAGCCAAAAACTTGCAAATCCAAGAAACAACGAAACAAATACGTTTAAAACCAGGATCCCATAACTTCCCGATTGAAAAAGTTGATAATTCTCATAGGAAAATGTGCTGAATGTGCTGAATCCACCGCAAATACCGACTAAAACCAAAGGCTGAATCCATTCGTTTTTAGGACTTTTTTGGATTGCAAACAATGCGATTGCAAAAATGATACAAGCCAACAAATTAGATAGAAAAGTCGCCCAAGGAAATGAAAGTCCTTTGAATGGTATGAGTTTTCCAATTCCAAAACGCAATACGCTTCCGATTCCACCACCTACAAATACAATTATCCAATTCATTTTTCGTCGAATTTAATTCGTGAATATAGAAAATGATTTAAGCTCCACCCAATAAGTAATCCGAGAGCGGAACCTAAAAATACATCTGACGGATAATGAACTCCCAAATATACGCGACTTAAGGAAACAATGATTCCAATCACAATTGCACTAACTTTTAAAATTCTATATTTTTCTGAAAATAAAGGCAAAACAAATCCCAGCATTCCGAAATAATTCGCAGCGTGCGAAGAGATAAATCCATAGGTTCCACCTCGATAAAAATCCCCAGGTTTGATTTCATAATAATGTAGCAAATGACTAATTTCTAAATTATGTGAAGGTCTATAACGTTGGAAAATTTCTTTAAATAGATGAACAGAAGTTTGATCCGAAATTAAAACTGTCAAGAAAACACCTATGCATATTAAACCGAAATTTTTCCAATTATTCTCCTTTTTAAGAAAGTAAAGTAAAATCAAATAAAATGGAATCAAACTCAGTTTTCCGGAAAAGAACCACATTAATTCATCAAGAAAAGGCGTGTTTAATCCATTGATAAAAAGTAGAATGGATCGATCTATGGATTCAAACCAACTAATCATTATTTAGATGCTTCCAAATCAAATCTTTGAGTTCTACGAGTCCTTTTTGAGCAACTGAAGAAATGAAAACGAATGGGATTTTGGGTAATTCCTTTTTTAAATCGGCAATTAGTTCATCATCCAACATGTCAGACTTAGTAATCGCTAAAAGGCGTTCTTTATGCAGTAACTCAGGATTGTATTGTTTTAATTCATTCAATAGAATTTCGTATTCTTTCTTTATATCATCTGAATCTGCAGGAATCATAAAAAGCAATAAAGAATTACGTTCGATATGTCTGAGAAATCTCAAACCAAGACCTTTACCAGCGTGAGCTCCTTCAATTATTCCAGGAATATCAGCCATAATAAATGAACGGTAATCGCGATAGGAAACGATACCCAAATTTGGACGTAAAGTCGTAAACGCATAAGCTCCAATTTCGGGTTTTGCTGACGAAAGAACAGAAAGCAAGGTGCTTTTCCCTGCATTTGGAAATCCAACTAGACCAACATCAGCAAGCACTTTCAATTCTAGAACTTTCCATCCTTCATGTCCCGATTCACCTGGCTGAGCGTAACGAGGTGTTTGATTAGTGGGAGATTTAAACTGATTATTTCCAAAGCCACCTTTTCCTCCACGTTGAATAATAAATTCCTCACCTTCTTCGGTTATTTCGAATTCGGTTTCGCCAGTTTCTGCGTCCTTGGCAATTGTTCCAAGTGGAACATCAATATACACATCCTCTCCTTGAGATCCCGTTTTTAGATTACCAGAACCATGAGCACCATGACCAGCCTTGATGTGTTTTTGATATTTTAAATGTAATAAGGTCCAAAGTTGTTTATTACCACGGATAATTACATGTCCACCACGACCGCCGTCGCCACCATCTGGGCCACCTTTGGGAATGTACTTTTCACGACGAAAATGCGTGGAACCTCCTCCTCCGTTTCCAGATGTGCAATGAATTTTAACGTAGTCAACAAAATTATCCGAAGCCATATGTTTTAAAGGTGCGAATCGATCGCTGAAAAAATCCGTTGGGTAATGTCATCAATGGAACCAATTCCATCAATAGCGACAAATTTATTTTGATTTTGATAAAACGATTTTACGGGAGCCGTTTCGTTATTGTATACATTAATACGATTAGCAATAACTTCAGG
>JBMLTP010000065.1:0-3398 GCA_049239885.1 Crocinitomicaceae bacterium | reverse complement strand
ACTGTAGCTGTTAAAAAGCGAGAATTAAATTCAAATCATTTCGTTTTTTCATACAAGTTATTGGGTCAATTTCAAGTTCCCTTTAAAAAGAAGTATGATCTTCAAAAGAATTTAATAGATGCATTGAAACAATTCCCAGATGACCTAACTAACGATTTATTGTTGCTATTCGTTACGGGAATGATTATCGATGGTTCAATAAATAGAACTGAGAAAAAAGAGTTGGATCGTATGCGCGAAGAACTTAAAGGTAATTATCCAATTTTAGAATGTTACGATGAATATCTCGCTGCATATAAAAGAGGCAATGCTGAAGCCTTTTTGAGACAGTCGATATTATCCTAAATTTAAATATTAAACCAATGAAAAAAATATCATTTAGAGAGAAAATAAATTATCGGATTGATGAGATGATGAGCCGCGGATCAATTGCGATGATAAGTCTATTGGCTCTTATTTCTCTCGTGATAATTATTTTGGCGGGAATTCTAATTAGTATTTTGGGTTTACATTCTCCAGGAGATGAACCAATGTCAATACTAGAGGCTATTTGGCAAAGCTTGATGAGAGCGTTGGATTCAGGGACAATTGGCGGAGATCTCGGATGGTCATTTAGACTTGTTACTTTTCTGGTGACATTAGGTGGGATATTTATTGTTTCAACATTAATTGGAGTTTTAAGTAATGGCATCGAAAGCAAATTGGCCGAGTTGCAAAAAGGGAAAAGCCTTGTTTTAGAGGATAATTTCATTCTGATTTTAGGTTGGTCATCGAAGATTTTTACTATAATTCCTGAATTGGTAATCGCAAATGAGAATATTAAAAATCCTTGCATCGTTATTCTGGCAAATAAAGAAAAGGTTGAAATGGAAGATGAAATTAGAAGTAAAATAGGTAATTTGAAAAACATGAAAATAGTTTGTAGAACAGGAAATCCTTATTATTTGGAAGATCTCGAAATTTCAAATTTGAATAATTCCAAAGCGATTTTAATTTTATCACCAGAGGGAGATGAGCAAAATGACTACATGACAATCAAAACCCTTCTTGCAATCACCAAAAATCCAAATCGCAGATCTGAACCTTTTCATATTGCTGTTGAGATTCACGATGAAAAAAACAGTGAAATTCTAAAATTGGTAGGAGGGAATGAAGTAGAATTGATCTTGTCTGATGAGATTATTAGTCGAATAATGGTTCAAGCATCTCGTCAAAGTGGTCTCAGTATTGTCTATTCAGATCTTATGGATTTCGATGGAGATGAAATTTATTTCTACAATGATCCCAATTTACTTGGTAAAAAGTTTGGTGACACACTTTTTTTATTTGACAAATCTGCTGTAATAGGATTAATGTATTCAAATGGAAAAGTTGAAATTAATCCTTCAATGGACTATGAAATTCAGTCTCGTGATCAACTAATTTTAATAGCAGAAGATGATTCTAAAATTCAATTGTCGAGTGATTTAAAATTGCTTATTTCATCTCATGCTATTATAGATAGCAATGATGTCCTAAAAATCCCTGAAAGATTATTGATTTTAGGTTGGAATAATAGGGGTATATTGATTTTAAAAGAATTGGATAAATATTTGCCTCCCAATTCATATGTCAAAGTGGTTTCAAAATTTGAAATTGAAAATGACACAATTTCATCTATCGAAGAAAGTCTTGCAAATATAAAATTTGAGTATTTGCAAGCTGATTCGACTTCCAAGTATATCATCGAACAATGCGATATTAAGACTTTTGACGCTATTCAAATTCTATGTTATTCACAAGAATTGGATCAACAGGAAGCAGATGCAAATACCATCGTTACTCTTTTTCATTTAAGAAACATAATTGATGAAAATGATTTCGAAATAAAAATTGTTAGTGAAATGCTAGATGTAAAAAATCGTGACCTAGCACATGTAACAAAGGCAGATGATTTTATTGTAAGTGACAAAATTATAAGTTTATTAATGGCGCAAATTGCTGAAAATAAACATTTGACAAAGGTTTTCGATAATTTGTTTGATGCCGATGGCAGTGAAATTTACCTAAAGCCAATCACTGACTATATTGATCTTAACGGTAAATTTAATTTCTACACTCCTTTGGAAAGTGCGAAACGTAAAAATCAAATTGCAATTGGTTATCGTATCTCAAAGTATGCGCAAGATTCGAAAAAGAATTTTGGAATCGTACTTAATCCATCAAAATCTCAAAAAATAGATTTTTCGGCAAATGATAGTTTGATAGTAATTGCACAAGATTAATTCTTAAAATATTGAGCGGGAAACTTAATTGACGAATATTCCATAATGAAATAGATTTTGTAATTTCATAGTCCTGAAAATCACACTATGCAAATCGTTTGTTACCTTAAAAAGTATTTTTTATTCTCAATTTTTCTTCTTTATGGCTTAATAGCAGAGGCCCAATTCAAACCTGATAACGGCGTAAAAGAATCGAATCCCTATCGGATTTTATTGACAAATGCCACAATTTACGTTTCGCCAAGTCAAAAACTGGAAAACGCGAATATTTTAATCGAAGGTTCTCGAATCGTTGAAGTTTCTGCTAAAGCAATTAAAGAGGGAAAAGCTATTGTCTATGATTTCAAAGGAAAAACCATTGTTCCGGCTTTTATTGAATTGAATTCAAATGTTGGTCTTCCGAAACTGGGTGAAAATAACTTTTCAATTCGACCGAATTCGGGAAATACTAATCAAGGAGCCTTTTATTGGAATGATGCTGTTCATCCGGAATTTGAGTCGGCGACGCACTACCAAATTGACACAAAGGCGAACGACAACTTGGTAAAAATGGGATTTGGTTTTGCGCTTTCTCATTTACAAGATGGAATTGTTCGAGGCGCTGGAACGCTTGTTTCATTGGGAAATCAGAATCCAAACAAGCAAATCATTTCTACTTCAGCAGGTCAATTTTATTCCTTTTCGAAAGGAAGTTCCAACTTGAATTATCCTTCTTCTCAAATGGGCTCAATCGCTTTATTGCGACAAGCTTTGTATGATTTAAAATATTATTCATCGCTTCAAAACAAGGAAGAGCGATCCATTTCTCTAGAAAAATGGAATTCGCAGTTGGTGCTACCGGCTTTTTTTCAATCTATGGAAAAATGGGAAATACTACGAGCGGCTAAAATTGCAAATGAATTCAATTTAAAATTCAATTATTTCGGTTCCGGAAATGAATACGCCATTGCCAGGGATTTGAAAAAGTTAGATGCTTCGATTATTGTTCCATTGATTTTTCCTGAGGCTTTCGAAGTGAAAGACCCGTATGTGTCAAGACAAATTCCTTTGAGCGACTTGAAACATTGGGAATTGGCACCAGCAAATGCCAAATTATTGCGAGATCAAGGAATAAATATTTGTTTTACAACGAAC
>JBMLTP010000064.1:14601-16110 GCA_049239885.1 Crocinitomicaceae bacterium | reverse complement strand
CTTCGCTTTGTACTTTACCACGTTACCAACAGCTTCACTTTCAAGGATTCCAGCTTCTGTCAAACGGTTTAATTCAACACGAACGGCATTGGTACTCTCCCCAAATTCATCAGCCAATTGACGCAAATACGCCTTCATCGTTGGATTAAGAAAAAACTTCACCAACAGTCGAATTCTCGTTTTGGATGTGATCAGTGCGTCTAACATTGAGTAACAAATTTACTCGGTAGAAATTAAAATTGCAAACTTTTTACAAATTTTTATAAGCGGAGAAATGTTAAAATTGGAAAATAGATTAATTCACCGCATTCATTTGCTGCAATTGAACCAATTCAGAATAAACTCCTTTTTGGGCAATTAACTCTTCGTGTTTGCCGCGTTCGATGATTTGTCCTTGCTGTATAACCAAGATTTGATCAGCATTTCGGATGGTTGAAAGTCGATGAGCGATAACGATAGATGTACGTCCCTCCATCAATTTTTCCAATGCTTCTTGCACCAAACGCTCTGATTCAGAGTCCAAGGCTGATGTCGCCTCATCTAGAATAAGAATTGTTGGATTTTTCAAAATAGCTCGTGCAATGGCAATTCGTTGTTTTTGTCCTCCGGAAAGTTGAATTCCCCGGTCCCCTACTTCAGTTTCAAGTTGCTCTGGAAATGTTGAAATAAACTCCCACGCATTTGCCTTTTTTGCGGCTTCTTGAACTTCTTCAATGGTTGCATTCGGCTTTCCAAATCGAATATTTTCCAAGATCGTTCCTGAAAACAATAACACTTCTTGCGGAACGATGGCCATGTGCTCTCGGAGATGGGTTAATTCCAAATCAGTCGTTTTCGAATCATCGAGATAAATGGTGCCAGAATCCGGTTGGTAAAACTTCAATATCAAGTTTGAAATAGTCGATTTACCTGAACCGCTCGCACCCACCAAAGCCAAGGTTTGATTTTTATCAACTACAAATGACACGTCTTTTAATACCTCAATATCAGCGCGCTGTGGATAGGAAAATGAAATGTTTTCGAATTTTATTTTTCCCGTGATTTGTGGCTTTTCATTTCCTTTATTTACTTCGGTTTCGGTCGTTTCGTTGATGACATTCATTAAATTTTCCGTCGAACCTATAGCCTTTTGAATACTAGCATACATATCAGGCAGTGAACCTACAGAGGCACCCATCATGATTGTGAAAAGGACAAATTGGTAAAATCCTTCGCTTGATAATTCCGGTTTTTGACCTTGTGTCATGAGTAATCCTTGCCAAACAATAAACACAATCGCTCCGAAAAGACAAAAAATGATGAAGGATACAAATACGCCTCTCCACAGACCACTTTTCACATTCAAATCGCGAGTTTGTTGGGTTGATTTTTTGAATTTCGTCAAGATGAAAATTTCATTTGTGAAGGATTTGACATTTGAGATACCTGTCAATGCCTCCTCTATAATTGAATTGGACTGAGCCGTAAAATCTTGTGCTTCCTTGCTCAATCTACGTATAAATCGACCAA
>JBMLTP010000064.1:11655-14591 GCA_049239885.1 Crocinitomicaceae bacterium | reverse complement strand
AAATTTTTTTGTTTAGTTCATAAATATCCTAATAAACCCCAAAAAAACTACCGCGATGATAGCAATTACCGGCACAGTTCCCAGCATAATAAACGCCAATTTCCAAGAAATGAAAAGTAAAAAAGCGATTCCACCAACGATGATAATGACCTGCCTGAAAAACTCGGCGATGGTCGTACGTAATGTTTCCTGAATTTGCGTGATGTCAGCCGAAACGCGACTCGTCAACTCCCCTACTTTGTTCCGATTGAAAAAATCCATCGGCATGTATATGAGTTTCGAAAAAGCATCGTTTCGCATATCTCGCAACGTATTTTCAGTCACGTTGTTGAAAATCACCACCCGAACGAATGAGAACAAGGCCTGAAATCCAAAAAGAACAAATAACGAAATGGCAACAGTATTGATATTATCCATATCGATCATCCGAACGCTCTCATTCAAATTTTGCGATTGACCTGTTGATCCAAGTAATTTCCCCATCAAATAAGGAAAAATCAACCCAGCTGTCGTTGAAAGAAATAGAAAAATCCAACCTATGAAAAATAAAAAAGAATAAGGCTTCAGGTAACTAAAAATACCCTTCGCTTTGCGATAACTTTCCTTACTCAATTTGACTTTTTCGTCTTTTTTCTTTTTAGGTCTGAGCATTTTCTTTTAATGGATTACAAAAATAGGTGTTTTTCTATGGCAATGTTTACTTTATTTCTTTTCTAGCCATAAACTTCTTTCATTTTTTCCATAAAGTAATCAATGTATTCTGGAATTAGCGTTCCCAAATAATAAGGCAGATTCATCAACTTGAAATATTTTCCTTCAGGTGTCTTGTGCTCTTCGATTGAAAACTTACCACCATATATGCGCACCGCGAAATTATGATCAACGTGATTAATGAAATAATGCAATGATTTCATACTTCCGGTACTACCCGATTTTATTTCAATTGGAATCAACAAGGAATTGTAACGATAAACCAAATCGATTTCAGCCGATGACTGAGCTTTATCCCGAACCCAAAACGCGGGGCGCTCCTCAACTTCTTTGTTCAGGGAAAGTAATTCTTGTGTAATCATATGCGGAATCAAAGCACCTCGAAACGCATTGCTTAGGTCTTTCATGGAAATCAATTCACTCTGAATGCCAATCGCATTATTGACAATTCCCGTATCCAAAAACTGAAGTCGCGGAGATTTTTTGTAATCAACCAAAGGCGGACAATCATAAGATGTAGTTGGATAAATCAAACGAATCAATCCAGCGGCGTCCAAATGTCGAAAAGCTTCCCCAACTTCTCTAGAACGATAATTTGAATTACCAAAGTTCTGAAAGGTAATCCGCTGATCCATATAAACCGGAGCCGTTCGGAGAATGTGTCGCATGATTTGCATATCTGTTTTGTTCGCCGCATATTTTTCCACGTCAGATTTGTAGGTATTCCAAATGCTATTGTAAACCGAACGAATACGTGTCATATCGCCATCCGTGTAATAGCGTTTAACCACTTCCGGCATACCACCAATGATGCAAAAGCGATGAAATCGTTCGATAAGCAAATCGTGAGCAACTGTTGAAACGGGAATTTTCAAAAACTCCTCCAATAAAAGCGGATTTCCTTCAGCCTCTAAAAACTCATGAAAATTGAAAGGATGCATATAAAAATATTCAATTCGTCCGACTGGAAATTGTTTCACCTCACCCAATACGAATTCCAAAAGTGAACCAGCCGCAATAACATGAATGCGAGGTAAATCCTCCCAGAAATAACGCAAAAGTTGAATCGCTTTAGGGCGCTCCTGGATTTCATCGATAAATAAAAGTAAGGTTTGACTAGCTTTTAGATTCACCTTGTGTTGAAGCGAAATTGATTCAAAAATCTTTTTCACCGAATCTTCTTTATCAAAATGACTAGCATCTTCAGACCGCTCCAAATTGAGTTCTATAAAATAATCGAATTGCTCTCCAAACTTTCTAATTATTGTGCTTTTACCTGTTTGTCTGGCGCCTCTTAAAATCATAGGTTTTCGATCATCTTTTTCTTTCCAAAAAAATAGCTGTTTTTCAATTGATCTTATATATTCCTGCATTACATATATTTATATCGATACAAATATACTATTTTGTAATATAATAAGGGGTGTTTAAGTATATTTATGTAACATAATTAAGGATGTTTTTATCATTTTTTGTATAATAGCAAGGGGTATTTTTAATTTATTTTGTAACATAATAAAGGGTATTTTATGTTTTTTTTGTATAATAATAAGGGGTGTTTTTAATATTTTTTGTAACAAAATAAAGGGTTTTTTCGCTATTTTTTGTATAATAGTAAGGGGTGTTTTAATTCGGAAACTAAAAATAAATCGAAGCTACTTGCTTAATTGTTTTTAATGAATTGATCAAAAAGTTATTACCGTTCTTATATTTGTATCCATGTTTAATCTCGCAAACCTTATTACCGGCTCAAATATGCTCTGTGGTTTCATTGCTATCATTTTGGCATTAGCGGGACGAATTGACATAGCTCCATTGTTCATATTTCTTGGTGCAGTTTTAGACTTTTTCGATGGTTTTGTCGCGCGTAAGATTGGTGTTTCAGGAGCAATGGGAAAGCAATTGGATTCGTTGGCAGATGTCATCACATTTGGTCTTGCTCCTGGGATAATTACATTGGTGATGATTGTTTTGGGAGTTGACACTAGCTCCTTATTTCCTGTGGAGGATTCTGCTCGTGTTTATCAAAACGATTTGACGTATTACACCTATTTCCAAGTCTCAGCATGGATGCAAGCACTCGTTTACAACGTTCCGAACAATTTTGATGCTTCCATTAAGTTTCTTCCATTCGTAGCGATGATTATTCCTTTTCTTTCGATGTTTCGATTGGCGAAATTCAATATTGATGAACGTCAAACGGATCGTTTTCACGGACTACCGAC
>JBMLTP010000064.1:0-11645 GCA_049239885.1 Crocinitomicaceae bacterium | reverse complement strand
TTGAACACGATGTTCTTTATGTTTTTTCCGCTTTACTTCTCTTTAAATATTGACAACTGGGCGCACCAAGGTAAATTCATTCATTGGATTTTTGATTGTTACATCATTGCTGGAATCGCTGTTGTGATGTCGCTGATGATGATTACCGATATTCCATTGATTGCTCTGAAGTTTAAAAATTTCAGTTGGAAAGACAACAAGTTCAGGTATTTGCTCGTGGGAAAATCGTTGATAATTATTCTGATTTTTCAATTATGGGCGATTCCAATTATTGTAATTTTGTATTTGATTTTGTCAATAATTGATAATTACACAACTAAGAAGTATGAAGTTCAAAGCTGAAATTGATGTGATGCCGCATGATGCGTTGCTCGACCCACAAGGAAAAGCAGTTACTAATTCCATGAAAAACGTTGGATTACCTGAAATCGAAGGTGTTCGAATTGGTAAACACATCCGACTTTTTGTCGAAGCAGAATCATTGGAAAGCGCAAACAGCAAAGTTGACGAAGCATGTAAAAAAATGCTGGCAAATCAAATCATGGAAAGTTATAGCTTTTCAGTTGCTCCGTTGTAGTTTTTACCAACAAAGCATTTTAATTCTTTCATCCGAAGTCAATCTGGTGTTGAAATAATTTTAATATTCTCTACATCCGATTTTAACTTTTACCTTTAATATTTATAACCCTTTTTGTTTGTAACAAGATTTTTCATCCGTTTCTGTAAGTTCGCACGTTAATGAACTTAAATGAAAACAATTCAATTCATTTCGGACGATAAAAACGAATTATCATTCTCAGAAACGTTGAAAAGACGGGTTAACGAGTATTTCAGATCCAACAACATTTCTCAAAAAGGCAACTTTTGGATGTATTTGAAAGCGTTCATTCTACTCACAACCTATATTCTATCTTTTGTAATTCTGATTGCATTTCCAATAGGCCCTTGGCTTGGAATTTTGATGGCGATCCTTATGGGAATTGGAGAAGCTGGAATTGGAATGTCTGTAATGCACGATGCCGCTCATGGCGCTTTTTCGAAAAAAAAATGGGTAAACTCCTTTTTCGCCTCAACGATGTTTATTTTGGGAAGCAATGTTCTGAATTGGAAAATTCAACACAACCTGCTGCATCATACGTATACCAATATTTACGGCTTCGACCAAGACATTTCAACCAAAGCGGCTATTCGTTTGAGCGATCATGCTCCTCTAAAAAAGTTCCATCGGTTTCAATTCATTTACGCTTTTTTGCTTTATGGCCTAATGACAATCTCCAAATTGTTCAGCGATTTAACTCAACTCTTGGAATTCAATAGAAGTGGAATTACAAAAGCTCAAAAAAGGAATGGAAGAAAGGAAATTATCGTTTTGATTCTTTCAAAAATAGTTTATTTCACTACACTGCTTGTATTACCGATATTGTTTAGTCCTTTTTCTTGGTGGCAAGTGCTTATTGGTTTTCTCTTGATGCATTTGACTGCTGGAATTATCATGAGTGTTATCTTCCAAATGGCCCACGTAGTTGAAGGAACTGAACAACCATTACCAGATCAAAATGGAGTAATTCATCATGATTGGCTCGTACACCAATTAAGAACAACTGCTGATTTCGCGCCAAGAAACATAATTCTAAATTGGTATGTTGGTGGACTTAATTTTCAGGTTGAACACCATCTTTTTTCGAATATCTGTCACATCCATTATCGAAAAATCGCACCAATTGTTCAACATACGGCTGAAGAATTTGGATTGGAATATAATGTGAAACCAACTTTTTCGAAAGCTTTGAAATCACATGTGAAACGGTTGAAGGAATTGGGGATAAAACCTTTATAAACTATTCAACCAATTCATCGTATCTACATTATCCGCATAATCAGAAAGTGATGGGCATTGCGCCTTTCCAAACGGAATGTAATTTTTTCCCACAATACACTGAATGTCGTTTTTATGCTCTTCAATATAGTTGGAAACTTCGCTTTGGTTTTCATAGTAATGATAGTAGACCATCGCAAGTGGCGAGAACAAGTGATTGCTTTCTTTGAGTAAAAGAAAATTATTATCCAAGAAAACTGCTAGATTCATCAAATGAATCGCTTTGTTGTAATCATAATTGTTACCGTATTTTTTATTGTTGATTACCTCTCCTTGTTCAACGATGGCTTCGAAAAATCGATTCAATTCAAATCCCTTGGGCAACAGCAAATGAGTTACATTTCTACATCCCCGACCGAAATAATCCAAAATGTCATGACCTAAAAGTGAAAGTTCATCCTTTGATTCATCGCCATTAATTACAGCGATAGAAGTTCTGTTATGTCGGAATAAATGAGGGTATTTAGAAAAATACTGTTTAAAATGAAGTAACGAATTATTACTGCCAGTAGCGATAATCGCATCATAGCCTTTTAAATTTCGATCTGAAAAAGTGATTTTTGATTCCAACTCTGGTTGAATTTGAATTAAAATCTTCGAAAGAAGCGGCAACAACTTATTGTCTTCAGAACTCAATTTGCAAATGACTTTATTTCCAGAGGCCAAAACACATAAAAAATCGTGAAAACCAACCAACGGAATGTTTCCGGCCATAATTACGGCGACGCTTTTTGGATTTTCTGAGTACGAGTAACTTGAAAGCCAATTGTTCAAGATGTCTTCTTTGAGCCACGAGCTTAAATTTCGAAACGACTTTCTTGTCAACTCTTCAGTAAACCAACCATTGTAATGATGTTGAGTTTGAATCACTAAATTTATCTCATCAAGTTCAATCTCCGTCAAGCCAAGTTCATAGCCTTTCCATGGAAGATTATTTCCAACATGATCCATTATTTTTCCAAGCTGACAAAACGCCTGAATAAGTTGTTCTTTTCTCACGGAACAAATTTAACCACAAGAATTAGTTAAATAAGAAATTAAATTCAGTTTTTAAAAATTCTCATTAACTGAACAAAACAATCAGTTTTACGTTATTATATTTGCAAAAAAAATAGTTGCTATGGCGATAATGATTACCGATGAATGTATCAATTGTGGGGCTTGCGAACCTGAATGTCCGAATAATGCGATTTACGAAGGAGGTGCCGAATGGAAATACGCAGACGGAACTACCTTGAAAGGAATCATTACCACTTTGAATGGCGACGAAATTCTTGCGGACCAATCACAGGATCCCGTTAACATGGACGTTTACTTCATTGCTCACGAAAAATGCACGGAATGCGTAGGTTTTCACGATGAACCGCAATGTGCTGCCGTTTGTCCAGTTGACTGTTGCGTGGATGACCCAGACTACCGTGAATCCGAAGACGAACTTCTTGCCAAAAAGAATTTCATGCATTTGTAAATTACCACATGTTTTACCGGTTTTTACTACTGTTTTCTTTTACCTTTTTTTTTGATTTAGGTAAAACTAATTACGCTCAAACTTACACACAGCAATCCTTTGATTCTCTTTCAGTTAGGAACAAAAAAATAAATTTATACCTTATTCCAGTCGGTTCAAAAAAAATCAATAGGAATATTACAAATCAGATTGGAAAACCTTTTCAAAAGGCTAGAATTATTATCGAGTCGGCCGTTTTACCCGAATTAAAAATTGGAAATCGGATAAAATGGAATAATCCTTTCGCTGACCACAAACAATTTACAAAGGAAATGAAACTAGCTCGAAACACTTATTTTGAGCGCTTCGAAATAGAACCCAATTCCATCTATTTCTTCATTATACCCAATTATTTATCAGATTCAATTCAAGGGTATTCAATACCCGGAAAATCTATCGCTTTTATTACTGAAAAAGGCATTCAAAATCAAAATATAGTTAACTTAAACTTAGGTTCTTGTTTGGGACTCAAGTTTGAAACAGATTCATTAAATGTGATGAGCCCAATTGATACATTGGGAAAAGTGCTTAATTGGGAACAAACTGTTCACCTTAGAGAAAAACTAACCTCATTTTCCATTTATGACGATTTTGAAAACGTTTCCGCCAATAACGGGTTGGTTCCTAAATTCATTTGGGAAGCGAATGAAAATGGAGAAATTGAGTTCGATGCAAATGACCCTTTTTCAAGTTTGAAGCAAGGGGAATTAAATAATTCTTACCTCGTCTACAGAAAAGTATCTAACCTACTATTTAAAGAGCTTTTTACAGTTTCAAATAATTCTATTTGCGCGATTCACTTAATCAGCGTTTTGATTACAATATCGCTCACGCTTTATTTTCGCAGAAGATTCAATCGGACAATCGAAGATAGCGGATTCTTCAAACGCGTTTCCATTCGTTTTATGAAATTAATCTTATGGGGTCTCTTCATTTCGATTCAAATAATTACTTTTTTGGCAGTCGATTTCTATTATGACAACAGTTATTTAAAGTCCATTTATCTCCATGACTTTAAAGGACAACAATTGGATGAATTGAAACCCAAGTTGTCTAATAAAAATTTATTTATGCCGAAAGCGTCCAAAATTCAATTGAATCAGTGTTTTCAGAAAGAAGGGGAAGAATGGAAAGTTACAAAAGAGCGAAAAGTTTTGTATTTTGAGTTGAAAACGCTTAATGACAAGTGTGTTGGGAAATTTGTCGGTTCAAAAAATAGACTGATTTTAAAACCTGACTTGAAATTTCAAAAGAAATTTAGTCGCAATGCGGAATACCCTTATGTTGTTTTTAGTTATTTCAATGAAAATAATGAACTAACCAAAAACGAAGTATTCAACCTTGAAGGAAAAAATATCACTTCAAAACTAATGTTGAATGATCCCGCCAAACGAATTTTGGTTTTTGTCAATGGCTACCGTCCGGTTTCAGTTAGCAATTCCTTGGAAGATAATTTAAAAGACATTCAAAAAAATGGGGTTGAATACCCTGATTCGAAGAATGTTTTACACGATTTCGATCGTCATCAATACTGGACTCCTTGGAATGAAATCAATAATTTGTTTATTGATCGAATCAATCCTTCTGAAATTTGGTATGCGGATGGACATCACTCAGTTGCTACATCCAATTTCGAATCCGTTGTTAATTTTTCAGCTATTTCCTCCGTTTATCCGTCTACTTGTAAAAATTTAAAAAAACACACTTGTTTTCAAACGAAGATTGCAGGTAATAAAACAGTAGAAACATATTCCCTATTGGCAACAAAGTCGAACAGAGCAGGTTTCATGAAAAGAAGAAAATCAGGGAGAATTGCAGGAGCGAACCTAAACATGTTATTGAATGAATTGCCGAATTGTTCTGAAAACGACACTCTTTTTATTGTTTGCCACAGTATGGGATATGCATATTCTATTGGTATGATTCAAGACCTTAGAGGTAAAATAAATTTTGGCGGATTTTATATCTTGGCTCCCGAAAATGCCAGTGTTGGGAAAACGTTTATCAAAGAATGGAAAGAGGTGTGGCAATATGGAGCAAACTTTGAACCTAAACAAAGAAGCGCTCCTTGTTTACAAGACGGTGTTGCAGTGCAAGTGAAAGCGAAAGGACTAATTGAACAAAACCGTTTGTTTTTCCCAATCGAAAAAGAACGGCAAATGGGATTCTTTAAAAGCCACTTTGTAGGTTATTACACATGGATTTTTGATATTCCAGAAGGTAAAAAAGGTTCAGTAAAAAAACACTAATTTTCGAAGACTTCAATAGCAATTTAAATTGTTCAAAAATTGATTGATTTGACCAAATTACGAAGGTTAAAATAGCTTTATATTAATTACTTTTGCTTCACTAAAAATATTTCATGGAATCCACTTTGCAAAAAGAAGCGACACTCGAACAAGCGATTGATTTAGGACTCAGATCTGAAGAATTTGAAATGGTCAAAGAAATTCTTGGTAGAACTCCAAACTTCACCGAGACTGCTGTTTATTCAGTTATGTGGTCGGAGCATTGTTCATACAAAAATTCGATTTTATGGTTGAAAACGTTGCCAAAAGATGGCCCACACATGCTGGTAAAAGCGGGAGAAGAGAATGCTGGTTTAGTGGATATAGGTGATGGACTTGGATGTGTTTTCAAAATCGAATCGCACAACCATCCAAGTGCATTGGAACCATATCAAGGCGCTGCTACTGGCGTCGGTGGAATTAATCGCGATATTTTCACAATGGGCGCACGACCAATTGCCCAATTAAACTCATTACGTTTTGGAAACATTGAATCAGCAAGAACGAAATGGCTTGTGAAAGGAGTTGTTAAAGGAATAGGCGACTATGGAAATGCTTTTGGTATTCCTATCGTTGGAGGAGAAGTGTTTTTTGATGAATCATATAACACGAATCCTTTGGTTAATGCTTTTTCAGCTGGAATCATCGACACAAAGAAAACCATTTCAGCAACAGCAAAAGGACCTGGAAATCCAGTATTTATTGTTGGTTCAGCAACAGGAAAAGACGGAATCGCAGGCGCAGCATTTGCATCAAAAGACATAACCGAAGATTCCGCAAATGATTTACCTTCTGTTCAAGTTGGAGATCCATTTATGGAAAAATTACTTTTAGAAGCGACGATGGAATTAGCTGAAACAGATGCTATCGTTGGGATGCAGGACATGGGAGCGGCTGGAATTACTTGTTCTACATGTGAAATGAGTGCTGCAGGAAATGTTGGAATGGAAATTCATTTAGACAAGGTTCCTACTCGTCAAGAAAACATGCTTCCTTATGAAATTCTCTTATCAGAGTCTCAAGAACGGATGTTAGTTGTTGTTCAGAAGGGAAAAGAATCAATTGTCAAGGAAATATTTACAAAATGGGATTTGCATGCCGAAGAAATCGGTCATGTGACGGATACTGGTCGCATTCTTTACTATATGAATGGTGAATTAGTGGGAGATGTTCCCGCTGAATCGCTCGTTCTTGGAGGCGGCGCACCGCAATACAAAAGAGAATATAAAGAACCTGCTTATTATCAGGAATTCAAGAAATTTGATATTAATCAAGTCACAAAGCCAACAGATTTAAAAGAAGTCGGTTTTAAACTTCTTCAAATGCCAAACATCGCATCAAAACGATGGGTTTATGAGCAATATGACTCAATGGTTGGCACTCGGAATTTGACAACAAATCGACCTTCTGATGCTGGTATTGTTAACATAAAAGGAACTAATAAAGCTCTGGCCATGACAGTTGATTGTAATTCTCGTTATGTCAATGCTGATCCTGAAGTGGGAACAATGATTGCTGTTTCGGAAGCCGCTCGTAATATTGTTTGTGCAGGTGGAAATCCAAGTGCGATAACAAACTGTTTGAATTTTGGTAATCCATACAACCCTGAATCCTATTGGCAATTTGTGGGAGCAATTAAAGGAATGTCAGCGGCTTGTTTGAAGTTTGAAACACCGGTCACTGGAGGAAATGTTTCATTCTATAATCAAACTTCCATTGGTGGAAAAGAAATTCCGGTATTCCCTACTCCAACAATTGGAATGATCGGAATTGTTCCAGACAAAGAAAAAATAATGACGCTTGATTTCAAACAAAAAGGCGATTTGATTTTCTTGATTGGTGAATATAAAGAAGATATTTCTTCATCTGAATACTTGGCTTCTTATCACGGAGTTAAAGCTTCCCCTGCTCCTTATTTCGACTTAGAAAAAGAATTTCAAATGCATCAAGCGGTTAAAGGATTAATTGCAAATAATTTGGTAAATGCTGTGCACGATGTCGCTGATGGCGGATTATATGTAACTTTGGTAGAAATGTCTTTGCCCGGAGAACTTGGTTTTGATATCGTTACAGATTCAGAAATTCGTGAAGACGCATTTTTATTCGGTGAGGGACAAGGAAGAGTTGTCGTTACTTTAACGGAAGAGATGGAAGAGGCATTTTTAGAATACATGGTTTCTACAGGTGTTAATATAACATTACTTGGTCATGTAACCAAAGGTAAAATACAAGTTGACGAAGAACATTTTGGATTTATCACTGAAGCAAAGGAATTATATAATAATGCTTTAGCGAAACACTTAGAAAATTAATTAATGGAATACAATACTACACGAGGTCGATTAATTCTACCGGAATATGGCAGAAACGTTCAAAATATGATTGCTCACGCAATGGAAATTTCCGATCGGCACGAAAGAAATCGCGCAGCACAAGCAATCATAGAGGTAATGGGACAATTAAATCCACACTTACGCGATGTTGATGATTTTCGTCACAAACTATGGACGCATTTATTTGTGATGTCAGATTTCAATTTGGATGTCGATTCACCTTACGAAATTCCAAAACCAGAGGTTTTAAATGAGAAACCACAATTGATGGATTACCCAAAAAGCTCTATTAAATATGGTCATTATGGGAAATATACGCAAGAAATTTTAGAAGACGCTAAAAACATTGAAAAGCCAACCGAAAAGGAATACCTGAAAAACACGATGGCGAATTTCATGAAAAAGCAATATTTGTCTCACAACAATGATGCGGTTGAAAACAATGTAATCGCTCAAAATCTAAAAGAATTATCAAAAGGAGAATTAATCCTTGAAAATCCAGATGAATTGGTAAATACAAATACGCTGCTTCGCTCAATGGGAATGAACAAAAAATTCATTCCGGGCAAAAACAAAAATTTTAAACAAAAGAAAAAATTCAAAAAGCAATAGAAAATGGCTTCATTTGAAATATATGGCGGAAAACCTCTAAAAGGCGATCTATACCCGCAAGGAGCAAAAAACGAAGCGTTACAAGTTTTATGCGCCCCACTATTAACCGAAGAGAAAGTTACAATTTCCAACGTTCCTGACATCATTGATGTCAATAAACTTATCGCGCTCTTGCAAACAATGGGCGTTAAAGTCGAGAAAGTTGAAAAGGGAACTTATATTTTTCAAGCAAAAGATATTGATTTAAAATACCTTGAATCTGAAGATTTCAAGAAACGTGCATCCTCACTCAGAGGATCAATTATGATAGTTGGTCCGCTACTAGCCCGTTACGGAAGAGGATTTATTCCAAAACCAGGAGGTGATAAAATTGGTCGTAGACGCTTGGATACACACTTTGAAGGATTTGCGCTTTTGGGTGCCAAATTCAATTATGATGCAGGAGAACATTTCTATTCCGTAGAGGCGAAAAAGTTAAAAGGAACATACATTCATTTGGATGAAGCATCTGTAACAGGAACGGCAAATATTTTAATGGCTGCGGTTTTAGCCGAAGGTAAGACAACTTTTTACAACGCTGCATGTGAACCGTACATCCAACAATTATGTAAAATGTTGAATTCCATGGGTGCAAATATCACTGGAATTGGATCCAACATGTTGCACATCGAAGGTGTGAAATCATTAGGTGGTTGCTATCACAGAATTCTTCCTGATATGATTGAAATTGGAAGTTTCATCGGTTTGGCAGCGATGACCAAATCTGAAATTACAATTAAGGATGTAAGTTGGGAAAACTTGGGTGTCATTCCAAATGTTTTCAAACGTTTGGGAATTAAACTAGAGCGCCGAGGCGATGACATCTATATCCCTGCTCAAGAGAATTATGAAATTGAAACATTTATCGATGGATCAATTTTAACGATTTATGATGCACCTTGGCCTGGATTTACACCCGATTTACTTTCAATAATTTTAGTAGTAGCAACGCAAGCGAAAGGTTCCGTTTTAATACATCAGAAAATGTTTGAATCGCGACTTTTCTTCGTTGATAAATTGATCGATATGGGTGCTCAAATAATTCTTTGTGATCCGCATCGTGCTACGGTAATTGGTTTGAATCGCGAGCACGACTTAAAAGGAATAAGCATGACTTCTCCCGATATTCGTGCAGGTGTTTCTTTACTAATTGCAGCTCTTTCAGCAAAAGGAAAAAGTGTGATTCACAATATCGAGCAAATTGACCGCGGTTATCAAGATATAGAGCTTCGATTGAACAATATTGGCGCGGATATTAGAAGAGTAGGCTAATGAAACGTCAACTTTTAATTGGTGGAATGTTGTTGCTGGTTTTTGCCTGTTATTCCATTTGTTTTAGAAATGACCCAAATGAGTATTTAAAGGATTTGGCTCCTGAAATTCAACTCAAATCGCCAAGCGGTAAAACTGTTTCACTATCAAAACTTAAGGGCAAATTAGTCTTAATCGACTTTTGGGCCTCTTGGTGTGGACCATGCAGAAATGAGAGTCCAAATGTTGTTGAAGCATACAGCAAATATAAAAACCGAAAGTTTATCAATGGTAACGGATTTGAAGTTTTCAGTGTATCACTAGATAAGGATTTAGATGCTTGGAAAAAAGCAATTAAAGAGGATAAACTTATTTGGAAAAATCACGGAGTTGATTCAGAGGGAAAAGCTTCGGCAAATTACGGTGTGTCATCGATACCGAGTGGATTTCTAATTGACGGTGATGGGAATATTTTGGCACAAGGTGAAAAATTACGAGGTCTTAATTTACATATTACAATCGAAAAATACCTTTCGAGAAATTAGATCCGATTCAATACGTAGCTAATTAGCCCTTTCATTTCATCTTCATATCCTTTTGAAAACTCAAGATTTGGACGATTGGCAACACCAAGGCAAATGGTGGCACACTTATGACCTAATTGTTTGCCTAAAGTAAAAAGTGCAGAGCTTTCCATCTCAAAATTTAGGATTTTTTCATTATTGAATTGAAATGAGCCTAATTTTAAATGAATCTCACGTAAATGAGTTGGAATACGTAAAGTTCTTCCTTGAGGCCCATAAAAACCTGAACTTGTAATAGTTATACCTACCTTTGTTATTTCCGAATTCAACCGGTCAACTAAAATTCGGTCTGCGGAAGAAAAGTACGTTTGAATAGTTTGAGGAAGCATGAGATGATCATTAATTCTTGAATTGAATTCTATTTCATCATCACTAAATGTGATATCATAAAAATGAGCAACATTGTCAAATCCTAAAGCATATTTGGATAAAATGTAACTATGAACCGGAATGTCGGACTGCAGAATTCCGCAAGTCCCAATTCGAATGATTTCCAATGACTTTTTTTGTGTGTTTTCAATCCGAGTATCCAAATCTATATTAACAAGTGCATCTAACTCATTAATTACGATATCAATATTATCCGTACCAATTCCAGTTGAAAGAATTGAAATTCTTTTTCCTTGATATATCCCAGTGTGACAAACAAACTCCCTATGTTGGGACTTATGTTCAATGGTATCGAAAAAATTCGAAACTAATTCTACTCGATCTTGATCACCAACAATAATTACTTTTTCAGCTAAATTTTCAGGTTTAAGTCCAAGATGGTAAACCTGATTTTTACCCGATAAAACAAGTTCTGAAGGCGGAAAAAATTGCATTTGATTTACTTCGTCAAGCTGCCAAATACTTTAACTAAAATATCAGTTACTCGCGCAGCAGGATCCTTTCTAATCTTATTTTCTTCTTTTTCGACCATATAGAATAATCCTTCAATAGCCTTTTGTGTGATGTAAGCATCTAAATCAGGATTCAATTTTTGACCACCTGTTAGCGTCATGGCATTGTTGTATTTCGTTATGATTGGATTCCAATATTCAGTCAGTTTTACTTTGGATGTTGCTTCTTTAACTTTTGGACTAAATGCTGTCACTAATTTGGAGGTGGTTTGGTCCTTTAAAAATTTAGTTGCGGCACCATCACCGCCGTTTA
>JBMLTP010000063.1:0-12277 GCA_049239885.1 Crocinitomicaceae bacterium | reverse complement strand
ATACTTGCGGAAAGGGTTCTGGAACGGTTCACATTTCGATATCAGTGAGTCAATCGGGTTATGTGTCAAAAGCGACTTACGATCCATCCAAAAGCAAAAACGCATCATCGTGTATGATTGAACAAGCAGAAAAATACGCGAAGATTTCTAGATTTAATTATTCAGGAAATGCACCTGCACAGGTTACCGGTTATATCATCTATCAATTTGTTTCTCAGTAGTTGATTAATTTTCAATCAAAAAGATGTTTATTTAATAAGAAATAATTTTATCTTTGTTGAAAATACGTCCTAATGTTTATTTCAAAAAATCTAAAAGCGTTGCGAAAACGGTTGAAAAAGTCGCAAGAAGAAGTCGCTCAAGAACTAAATATGCATCGCTCGACATACAGTGGTTACGAAAACGAAGTTGCGACACCAAACATTGAAAACCTCCTCATATTTAGTAAATACTATCAGATTTCGATTGATGATTTAATTCAAAAAGATTTGTCGGGTCTAACTGCGATTGAATGGGAGCGTTTTTCGAATGAATGGAAAACTCAGGCTAAAGGTTCTAATTTACGTGTTTTGACATCTGTTGTTGATCAACAAAATGATGAAGTAATTGAGCTAATCCCCGAAAAAGCGAGAGCTGGTTATGTGGCTGGGTTTTCGGATCCTGAATTTGTTCGTGAATTACCGAGCTTGCATTTGCCGTTTTTGTCAAAAAATAAAAAATATAGGGCTTTTCCGATTTCGGGTGATTCGATGCCACCCGTAGTTTCAGGTTCTTTTGTTGTTGGTGAGTTTGTTCAAGATTGGACGACCATTAAAAATGGAACACCATGCGTACTGGTTTCAAAGGAAGAAGGGATCGTTTTTAAGTTTTTGTATTCTCATTTGGATGACAATCAAACTTTTTTATTGGTTTCTTCCAATCCCAATTTTGAGCCTTATTCGGTTCATATTTCAGAAGTTCTCGAAATATGGAAATTTGTTTCATATATCTCGAGTGAGATTCCCAATGTTCGTATGGATGAGCACGATTTGTCAACAACCTTTCGAAATTTGCATCAAGATATTTTCAGGATATTGAATAGAATTGATTCCAAAGCCTAATTTTTTCGTAGACTTTCAGTGTCGATTGTTTATCTTTGCCTCCAATTTAATTTTTGAAAAATGATTCGAATTACTTTGCCGGATGGATCGGTTCGAGAATATGAAAAAGGCACAACTGCATTGGGTGTTGCGCAGAGCATATCAGAAGGATTGGCGAGGAATGTCCTTGCAGTTAAAATCAACGACGAAGTAAAAGACGCTTCACTTCCAATTAACGACGATGTTTCTTTGCAATTGTTGACTTGGAATGACGACGAGGGAAAGTCTACTATGTGGCATTCTTCTGCGCATTTGATGGCAGAAGCGCTCGAATTTTTCTATCCCGGAATTAAGTTGGCAATTGGTCCGCCGGTTGCAAATGGATTTTACTACGACGTCGATTTTATGGATTATTCAATTAAAGAAGAAGATCTAGCTAAAATCGAACAAAAAATCAAGGAATTAGCTAAGGAAAAGAATGCTTTTGTTCGCAAAGAAATTTCTAAGGCTGAAGCAATAGCTTATTTTGAAGATAAAAACGATCCGTACAAACTAGAATTGCTTTCAGAGCTCGAGGATGGAACAATTACTTTTTACACGCAAGGGAATTTTACTGATTTATGTCGAGGTCCACATTTGCCTGACACTGGATTCATCAAGGCAGTAAAACTGACATCGATTGCAGGAGCCTATTGGCGAGGAGATGAGAAGAACAAACAGTTGACTCGAATATACGGAATTACATTTCCAAAACAAGCTGAATTGACAGAATATTTGGAGAAGGTAGAAGAAGCAAAACGACGAGATCATAGAAAATTAGGAAAAGAATTGGAGCTTTTTACCTTCTCACAAAAAGTAGGTCAAGGATTACCAATGTGGTTGCCGAAAGGTGCGGCTTTGCGCGAACGTTTAGAGAATTTCCTAAAGAAAGCGCAACGTGCAGCAGGATATCAGCAAGTCATTACTCCGCATATTGGAAACAAGGAATTATATGTTACTTCCGGTCATTACGAAAAATATGGCGCCGATTCCTTTCAGCCGATTAAAACTCCGGATCCGAATGAGGAATTCTACTTGAAGCCAATGAATTGCCCGCATCACTGCGAAATTTTCAAGTCAAAACCACGATCATACAAAGATTTACCTGCCCGTTTTGCTGAATTTGGAACCGTTTATCGTTATGAGCAATCAGGTGAATTGCACGGCCTAACGCGCGTTCGAGGTTTTACACAAGATGATGCTCACATATTCTGTACACAAGAACAAGTTAAGGATGAGTTTAAAAAAGTAATTGATATCGTTTTATATGTTTTGAAGACCTTGGATTTCAAGAATTTTAAAGCGCAAATTTCGTTAAGAGATAAAGTTAATCGTTCTAAATACATTGGCTCTGAAGAGAATTGGGTGAAAGCCGAGACAGCAATCATTGAAGCTGCTGCTGAAAAGAATTTACCAACTGTTGTGGAATATGGAGAGGCAGCATTCTATGGTCCTAAGTTAGATTTTATGGTTCAAGATGCGCTTGGACGTCAATGGCAACTAGGAACAATTCAAGTTGACTATAACCTTCCTGAGCGATTTGAATTGGAGTATATCGGCGCAGATAATCAAAAACATAGACCAGTAATGATTCATCGAGCTCCTTTTGGTTCAATGGAGCGTTTCTTGGCTGTATTGCTTGAACATTGTGCTGGAGATTTCCCTTTGTGGTTGACTACCGAACAATTTATTGTGCTACCAATATCTGAGAAATTCAACGACTACGCACAAAAAGTTTCAGAATTCCTAAATAATTCCGATATTCGCGGACTTGTTGACGACCGAAACGAAAAAATCGGTAAAAAAATACGTGATGCAGAATTGGCGAAAGTGCCTTTCATGTTAATCGTAGGTGAGAAAGAATCAGAGCAAAATGAGATTTCCGTTCGCCAAAGAGGAGTTGGAGATTTAGGTTCGGTTTCGTTCGAGAACTTTATTGAAATAATAAATGTCGCCGTGAATCGAGAGTTGTCAACAGAAATTTAAATGATTGAATGAGAAAAAACACAAGACCGTTTGTAAAAAGAGAGGAAGAAGCACTTCATCGGATCAATGATAAGATTTTTGCTTCTGAAATTCGATTAGTAATTGAAGGTGAAGAACCTCAAGTTTTGTCTGTTTCAAAGGCTATCGCTATGGCTGAAGAACAAGAACTTGACCTAGTTGAAATTTCTCCGAATGCGAATCCACCGGTTTGCAAGATAATGGATTACAAAAAGTTCTTGTACAATCAAAAACGTAAGCAAAAAGAGTTAAAAGCCAAACAAAGTAAAATTGTTGTTAAGGAAATTCGTTTCGGCCCAAATACAGATGATCACGATTTCAATTTCAAATTGGCACATGCCAAAAAGTTTTTGGAAGAGGGAAGTAAAGTGAAAGCTTATGTATTCTTTAGAGGTCGAACCATTGTTTTTAAGGATAGGGGAGAGATTCTACTTTTGAAATTTGCTCAGGAACTTGCTGATTATGGAGTTGTTGAACAATTGCCAAAACTGGAAGGAAAGAAAATGATTTTGATGATTAATTCGAAGAAGAAATAATTTTAGTTAAAAGTGAAGAACTCAAAGTTTAAAGATAATAATTTTTAACTTTTAGTTTTCAACTTTTAACTCTTAAAAGAAGCTGATATAGATGTTTAACTCAAAAAAAGAAGTAAAATGCCTAAAATGAAAACAAAATCCAGTGCCAAGAAGCGATTCACGATAACTGGAAGTGGAAAAATTAAGCGTAAACACGCTTTCAAAAGCCACATTTTAACTAAAAAGGCTACAAAGCGTAAGCGTAACTTAACGCATGCAGGATTGGTTCACTCATCGGATCTTTCCAATGTGAAGTTGCAATTATGTATGAAGTAGTCAATTGAGGTTTATTAAATTGTTTAACCAAGTAATGAGTAACTAAGATTCGTTTTAAAGCGAACACTCCTTATTAAAAAACTTAAAATTATGCCAAGATCAGTAAATCACGTAGCATCAAGAGCAAGAAGAAAAAACTTGATGAAACTAGCCAAAGGATACTTTGGTCGTAGAAAAAATGTTTGGACCGTTGCAAAAAACGCCATTGAAAAAGGGTTGTTGTATGCTTATTCTGGCCGTAAACAAAAGAAAAGAAATTTCCGTTCACTATGGATCACGCGTATTAACGCTGGTGCAAGATTACACGGAATGAGTTACTCAAAATTTATGGGTGAAGTTAACAAAAGTGGAATTGAATTAAACCGTAAGGTTCTAGCTGATTTAGCGATGAATCATCCGGAAGCATTCAAAGCAGTTGTTGATCAACTCAAGAAATAAATTCAAAACTATATCAGCAAAAAGGCTATCTCAGTTGAGGTAGCCTTTCTTTTTTAATAGAAAAAACTATTTTGTTGAAAAGTAATTAATCCCTTCAACATCGTTTGAACCGTACTTTGTAATTTTGAAAAAATTGCTTTTTATGCTTAAAATTGGCGTTATTGGAGTTGGGCATTTAGGTAAAATCCATGTTCGTTTGTTAAAGGAACTCAATACACATTTTGAGTTGGTGGGTTTTTACGATTCAAATGAGCAAACGGCAAAGCAGATTTCTGAAGAATTTGGAATATCCTATTTTGGATCTTCAAAAGACTTGATAAATTCAGTTGATTGTGTAGACGTAGTTACTCCCACTTTATCGCATTATGAGCATGTTAGTGAGGCAATAAAAATGAGGAAACATGTATTTGTCGAAAAACCTTTGGCTGAAACTATGGAGGAGGCCAAAAAGTTAGTCGCTCTTTGCCATGAAGCAGATGTGAAAGTGCAAGTTGGTCATGTGGAACGATTTAATCCAGCATTTCAGGCTGCGATTCCATATTTTAATTCTCCAATGTTTATTGAAACTCATCGTTTGGCTCAATTCAATCCTCGTGGCACGGATGTTCCTGTTGTTTTAGATTTAATGATTCATGATTTGGATGTCATTCTAAGTGTCGTTAAATCAAGGGTTAAAAAAGTTTCAGCCTCAGGGGTGGCTGTTGTTAGCGACTCACATGATATGACGAATGCCCGGTTGGAATTTGAGAATGGCTGTGTTGCTAATTTAACAGCTTCGCGAATTTCCTTGAAGAATATGCGGAAATCACGTTTTTTTCAAAAGGACGCATACATAAGTGTGGATTTTCTATCAAAGGAATTGGAAGTTGTTCGAATGCAAGACGTGGAAGGAGAACCTGATCCATTTGACATTGTTCTTGAATTAGGAAAGGAAAATATGAAGAAGAAAATTCTAATTGATAAGCCCGAATTACAAGAAGTAAATGCCATTAAGGAGGAACTAAAGTCCTTTTATGATTCAATAAAGAATAATTCCATTCCAAAGGTTTCAATTGAAAATGGTTTCGAGGCACTGGATGTAGCGCACGAAATTCTTAAAAAATTACATTAACAACCCAATTTAATTAACAATAAATTTATTCTCATTTCGTTTCATTTGTATGTCAAGGGTATTGTTTTTTCTCACGGTTGTATTATTCTTTGGATGTGTTAAAAATAACCCCGACCCATCTTGGTTAGAAGTTAATGAATGGGCATTGCAATCAAATGTCGGTTTATCAGGCTCAGAAGGCGAGTTGACACATAATTTTTCTGAAGCGTGGGTTTATGTAAATGATGAAATAATTGGCATTTTTGAGGTTCCATTTAAAATCCCTTTACTTAAATCTGGTTCTGTTAATATTAAGATTTTTCCAGCAGTGAAGAATAATGGTATTTCAGCTACAAAAAAAATATATCCTTTTATGGAAGTTTTTGAGGTGAATGCTGAACTTATCAAAAATCAAACACTTACCTTAAATCCAGTTACTAAGTATAAATCCATTACCCAGTTTTGGATTGAAGATTTTGAAGACCCATTAAACGTTAAAATTGATGTAGATCAAAACACTTCGGCGCTATTGACCACGCCAACATCGAATCAAAACTTACAGCCATTCAATGGAAATTTTTATGGTAAAATTAATTTGAATACGGCCGATTCTTCATGGATTGCAACAACTCGTGATCAATTGGCGATTCAAAAAGGTAGAGAAGCTTATTTGGAAATTGACTACTACAATACAAACTCATTGCTTACTGGTGTGCTCTATGTTAACCCAGATAATTCAACAACAAATAATCCCCACATTACATTAACTCCTCAAGACATTAGTTCAATTCGTTGGAAAAAAATTTACATCGATTTAAAAGAATTAATCGGCTATTCACCAAATGGATCAAATATTCTTCAATCATTGATTGCAACGTTAGATGAAGGTAAAACTGAAGGAGAAATAAGAATTGATAATATTAAAGTAGTCTATTTTAATTGATGAAAACAAAAGTCTGGAAATTTATTTTAATTCTTTATGACCTTGTTTCCGCGATTTTTTCTTGGTTTTGTTTTTTTTATTTTCGGCAAGAATGGATTGAAAAGAAAGAATTTAATATAGATTCCAATTTTTTAATCGGTCTTATTATTTTGCCTTTGTTTTGGATCTTGATTTACTTTATCCAAGGAACGTATCACGATGTTCGGAGGCATTTTCGAATTAAAATATTCAATTTAACCATTGTAGCCTCAATTTTGGGTACTATCGTTTTGTTTTTTACATTGATTTTGGATGATAATGTAAAATCTTATCGAGACTACTACCAGCTATTCCTCTTGCTTTTTGGAATTCATTTTTTGTTGACATTATTGCCTCGTTTATTAATCGTAACGTTTTTGATAAAGAAAATACGAACAAAGGGAGAAGGCTTCAAGACTTTGATTATTGGAGGAAACGAAAAGGCGTTGGAACTTTATCAAGAAATCTCGTCACATCCGAAGAATGTTAACGAATTTGTTGGATTTGCTAATGTGAATGGGAAGGATAAATTACTAGAATCCTACATACCTTTTTTAGGACATGAAAAGGATTTGGAATCAATAATTAAGCAAAATCCGATCGAAGAAATTATCATCGCTATTGAAGCAACGGAACATGATCGTTTGAAAAATATATTATTGCGAATAGATGATGGCCATAGAAGGATTAAGTTATTGCCAGATACATTTGAAATCTTGTCAGGTTCGATTAAAATGACCAACATTTTCGGTGTAGCTTTAGTTGAGGTAATTCCCGATCCAATGCCTTATTGGCAGCAAGCTATAAAGCGTGTTACTGACCTTTTACTATCATTTGTTGCTATCTTGATTTTAATACCATTCTATTTGTTTTCAGCCATTGCCGTGAAATTATCCAGTCCGGGTCCAATTCTCTTCTTTCAAGAACGGATAGGTATAAATGGCCGTGTTTTTAAAATTGTCAAATTCCGAACGATGTATTTGGATGCTGAGCGATTAGGGCCTCAACTTTCTTCTGAGAATGACCCAAGAATCACTAAAATAGGCCGCTTTATGCGAAAAACTAGACTCGATGAGTTTCCACAATTTTTTAACGTACTTTTTGGGGATATGTCATTAGTAGGTCCAAGGCCTGAGCGTCAATTTTATATTGATCAAATTCTAACTAAAGAGCCACAATATTTACAATTAACGCGCGTAAGACCTGGAATTACTTCATGGGGTCAGGTTAAATATGGCTATGCAGAGAACGTAGAGCAAATGCTTCATAGGATGAAATATGATTTGATTTATTTAAAAAATAGAAGCCTTGCTCTTGACTTTAAAATCATGCTGTACACCGTATTTATAGTGTTAAAGGCAAAAGGAAAATAAATATTCTTGGAAATTAAAGAAATATTGGTATCTTTGCACCCCAATTAATTATTAACCGAGGTTTCGTACCTCAAATTATAAACATAAAGTATGGCAACAAAAATTAGATTGCAAAGACACGGAAAGAAAGGAAAACCTTTTTTTCATTTAGTAGCTGCGGATAGCCGCGCTAAAAGAGATGGTAAATTCATCGAGAAGTTAGGAACATACAATCCTACTGCAAATCCTGCGATTATCGATATCGATTTTGAAAACACATTGAAGTGGGTTCAAACAGGTGCTGAAATGACCAATACTGCTAGAGCTATCCTGTCATATAAGGGAGTACTTTACAAAAATCACCTTTTAAATGGTGTGAAAAAAGGTGCGCTTACTGCTGAGCAAGTCGAAGAACGTTTTACAAAATGGGTTTCTGATAAAGAATCTAAGATTCAAAATAAAAAAGACGGTTTAGCTCAAAATGCTGTAGCAGAAAAAATAGCAAAACAAAAGGCAGAAGTGGAAGCTAATGCCGCTAAAGCTGCTGAAGTAGCTGCGAAAAATGCGCCAGAAGTTGAAGAGCCAACAGTAGTAGAAACTCAAACTGAAGAACCAACTGCAGAAGAAACTCAAGTTGAAGAGCAAGCGGTTAACGAGGAAACATCAGAAGTAACTCCTGTAGCAGAACAAACTGAAGCAGTTGCAGTTGAAGAAACTACAACTGAAGATGCTCCTGCAGAAGAAGCTCCAGCTGCAGAATCAACTGAAGAAGAATCAGCTGAATAACATATGAACTTTGAGGGATATTTTTACCTCGGAAAAATTGCGAAACTTCACGGATACAAAGGTGAAGTTTCGTTGTTTTTAGACGTTACCAATCCATCAGATTATAATCAATTGGAACGTGTTTTTGTTGATGTAGATGGTGTTCTAGTTCCATTCTTTATTGATCTATTAAAACTTAAAAATAAAGGGTTTGTAGCTGTTAAATTCCAAGATGTAAATGATGAGAGTGCTGCAAAAAAGCTTTTAAAAAAATCAATTTATCTTCCTGAATCCGAGCTGTCAGTTCTTCCTGAAACAAATTTTTATGATCACGAAATTTCAGGTTACAAAGTGTATGATCAAGTCAAAGGTTATATCGGTATTGCTGATACAGTGATTGATCTGAAATCTAACCCATTATTGCGTATCGAATTCAATAAAAAGGAAATTCTCATTCCAATTTTTGACGGCCTAATTTCAAAAGTTGATAGAAGTAAAAAAGAATTACATATTCAAGCACCAGAAGGTTTGATTGATTTATATATTTCTTGACATCACATTTTCTTTTTATTCTATTTGGTTATATAATTTTCACCTTTTAACTTTTCTTATATTTTTTTAAACATCTGTTTAAAATAGTTGTTTAATTTTGCAACGTTTATGAAAAAAGACATTTCAACCGAGCAAAAAATCAAGGATGCGGCAAGAGCTGTATTCATTGCTAAGGGATTTTCAGGCTGTTCAACGCGAGAAATTGCTAAAGCAGCTGGAATGAATGTCGCGCTTGTGAATTACTATTTTCGTTCCAAGTCACAACTTTTTCAATTGATTTTCAATGCTGCAATGGAAGACTTTACGAATACAATGGTAGAAGTCTTTAGTAGGGATTTGTCTTTGCCTGAGAAAATGAAGATATTAATTGAAAAAGAGTACGAATTTTTATCACAACATCCAGAGTTGCCCTCCTTTATTATTCAAGAAACTAATCGGGAATCTGACATTGCTCATGACAATTTTGGGTTTTTTCAAAAAATTTCCAATACCGGAATTTTTCAACAGTGCCTTGAGGCTCAACAACGAGGAGAAATGCGAGAAATCAATATTTTCAATTTAACTCTTTTGATTATTTCGAATTGTCATTATCCGTTTATGAGTCGAAATATGTTAAAAGGAATGCTCAAATTGGATGATTCTCAATTAATTCCAAATATTGAAATACATAAAAAACATGTCTCAGACTTACTAATTGCTTATTTGTTTCCTAAAATTTCAAACAATGAATAAAAGATTATTTTCACTACTATTGATTTTGTTTGCTTTCCAGCTCGATTTTATTTCCTTCTCTCAAAAGATTGATTTAAATACGTGTCTGAAAATGGCTGATACTGCAAGTTTGGCCATTAGAAATACTCGATTGGACATGGAAATTAACAAGGAACAACGTGGTTCTTTTCTCTCGGCTCGATTACCTCAATTGAATTTCAATGCCGATTATACTTACAATGCTAAAATACCAGGGCAAGTGGTTCCCGCTGCTTTTTTTGGTGGCCAGCCTGGAACATACTCCACAGTGCAATTTGGTGTTCCTTTTGTGCTAAGTAATTCCCTTCAATTTTCTCAAATTTTATTTAACTCTCAAGTTAATTATGGCTTGGAGGCTTTAAAAATAAATCGAGAAATCGTGAAGGTTCAAGGTGAAATGACCATTCAAGATATTCGATATCAAGTTTCCAATACGTATTTCCTAATTCAAGCACTTAACAAACAGATTGATTTCGTTGACAGCAACTTAGTGAATACAAATCAATTGCTTCGAAATATGGAGAATATGGTTAAGCAAGGCCTTGTCATTCAAACAGAAGCGGATAAAATTAAAATTAACGAACTCGGACTCGAAAATACGAAAGCGACTCTTCTCGCCAACAAAGAACAATTGATTTCACTGTTGAAAATATTGATTGGTTACCCGAAAGAGAAAGACCTAGTTGTAGAAACAGATAAATTGGTTGAAAAAACTATTTTGGTCAACAACGAATCCAAGAATTACTTGGCTCTAAACCTTATCGAGTGGCAGAAAAAAATGAATTTGGAAGAAAAGAAAGGAATCATGATGGGATATCTGCCCAATCTTGCTTTTTACGCTGCATATAATTACAATTTGAATCTAAAACCTGAGGACGACTTTAGAAAAGGAATTGACGGGGCATTCATTGGTTTGCGATTGGATTGGAATTTATTTGATGGATTAGATAAGTATCATAAGTATAAAATGAATGCTCTTAACAAGGAAAAATATCAGAATCAGTATGATTTACTTCAGCAACAACTTGATTTAGCTTCAGAAAATAATAAAAAGCAAATTGAATTGAAGTCGAAATCTTTGGAGTTGACAAAAGATCAGTTAGTGTTGGCTGAAAATGTTTATCGTAATGCAAATTTAAAGTTTCAACAGGGCTTAATTAGTTCAAACGATCTCATTTTGGCAGATAATGGTTTGCAGCAAGCTCAGACTAATGTTGTTTCGGCATACATTCAATTAAGACAAGCAGAATTAGAATATTTAAAATCAATAGGTAACGTTAAATAAAATGAAGAGAGTAATTACAATTTCAGTCATCGTGGTAGTATTAATCGTTCTAACCGCGATAAAGCTTAAGTCTAACAAGAAAGCAGTGGAGGAGAAACTCTACATTCGTGATTCTACCGAAGCAATTTTAGTTGCAACAACTTCTCCCGAACTGCATACGTTTGAAAAATCCCTTTCATTCCTAGGTGTCTTCGATGCATTGCACCAAAATAATGTTGCTTCTGATGGCTCTGGTAAACTAATCAAATTATTTGTTGAAGAAGGAGATGTCGTTAAAGCTGGTCAAACTATTGCCAAATTGGATGACGAAATGGTTCTATTGCAAATTCAAAATGTGCAATTAAATATAGAACAATTGAAAAATGATAATGCTCGCTTTTCAACGCTTAAAAAAGAAAATGTGGTTTCGAATGCTGAAGCAGAGAAAGTAGAATTGGGATTAAAATCAGCTGAGGTTCAATTGAAGCAATTGCAAAAACAATTACGTTCAACTTCAATAGTTGCCCCTTTTAGTGGTGTGGTTAGCAAAAAAATGGTTGACTTAGGCTCAATGGTTATGCCTGGAACACCAATTATAGAATTAACAGATGTATCGTCTCTCAAATTAACTGTTTCAGTTCCAGAACGAGATGTTTTGAAGTTTTCGAAAGGTCAGAAGGTTGTTGCGAAAGCAGATGTCTATGGAGATAGAGATTTTAACGGAACTATAACGAACATTGCTGTGCAAGCAGACGCATCTCATAATTTTAAAGTTCAATCTACCGTTCGTAATTCAAATGAAAGTAAGTTGATGGCAGGTATGTATGGCTCCGTATCCTTGAGTAATTCTAAAAGCACTACCGCTCTTTCTGTCCCCAGAAAAGCTTTAATTGGTTCTTCCAAAAGCCCTAAGGTTTATGTGGTTAGAGATGGCAAGGCGCGCTTGATTTCCTTTAATGCTGGGACTTCCGATGGTGAATTCATTGAAGTTGTTTCAGGATTGACTGCAAATGATAAGGTTGTAGTCAAAGGCCAAGTAAACTTGCAAGATAATTCAAACGTGAAAATCGCAAAATAAGAAATTATGACTTTGACCGAAAGGCTACCGGGACCAGTGCTGGTGTGCGTGCTC
>JBMLTP010000062.1:0-12293 GCA_049239885.1 Crocinitomicaceae bacterium | reverse complement strand
GGTGCAATCTCCTATTCTTTGAACCCAGCTATTCAATTTGGTGACCAGATAAAGTATATTCTTAAGACAGATAATGGACTTTGGATAAAAAGGGATACAATCGTAAAAACATTTGGTGCGATTACACTTCAAGCGCTTGAGGACGCAACCTCCGTTACAAATTGGACAGGAACATGGTCTACAACTACTTCAACGTTTGTTTCTCCGTCAAAATCATTTTTTGATGGTTCCACCAGTAATTACTCAAATAACACAAATAAAACGTACACCTATGTTCCAACAATCGATTTGACTCAAGCAACTTCTGCTTTGATTTCTTTTTATGCAAAATGGTCAATAGAAGCAGATTATGATTTTGTTCAATTTCAGGTGTCCACTGATGGTGGTGCAACATGGATAGGACAATGTGGGAATTATACCGTACCAGGAACAAGTGCGAATGGCAGTGTGCAACCGAATGGAGAGCCAGTATATGAAGGAACTCAGCCAAGTTGGGTTTTAGAAGAAATTAATTTAAGCGACTATTTGGGGCAACAGATAAAAGTTCGATTTCAATTAAGATCGGACGGCGGATCAACTGCAGATGGTTATTATTTTGATGATTTTAAAGTATTCTATTCGGTTCCATCTAACAATCCTCCTGTGGCATCATTTACAGTTCCAAACTCAGTTTGTGAAGGTTCGACAATTTCGTTCACTGATTTTTCAACCAATTCACCTTCAACATGGTCTTGGGACTTTGGCGATGGAACTTCTTCAACTCAACAAAACCCAACAAACGCTTATGCTGTAGGTTCATATACTGTTTCGTTGACTGTTTCCAATAATGCTGGAACAAACACAACAACTCAAAACATTGTGGTGAATGCAGTTCCTGTTATTACGCTAACTTCAAGTGATTCGGATAATATAGTTTGTAATAACGAAGGTCTGATTCAATTAATTCCAACGCCTTCGAATGCGACTCTAACGGGGGCTGGAGTAGCTAATTCAACTTTTGATCCTTCTTTAGCGAATGTGGGGGTTAACACCATAACAGCTAACTATACAGATGCGAATGGATGTCAAGGTTCAGCTCAGCTATCACTAATTGTAGAGCAATGTGCTTCATTAGAGAATCTAATTAATTCTTCAGCGACGGTTTATCCAAATCCAAATGGTGGTGTTTTCCGTATGAAGGGTTTTGACGAACAATCATATTATCAAATTACTGATTTTAATGGAAAAGTGCTTCATGTTGGAATTTCTTCAAACAATTTTGAAATTGAAATACCAGAAATAAGTTCAGGGTTTTATTATCTTATGGGTATATCCAAGGGGCAGCTTGTTAGTTTGAAAATTGCAGTTTTGAAATAAGACAGTTATTTATTAAAATTCGTACTGTTCATTTGTAATTTTTCTATGGTTTTAAACATCTAGTTTTGGACCTGAAAATGAAAAAAATTGCGATATTAACTTCGGGAGGTGATGCCCCAGGAATGAATGCGGCAATCAGTTCTATAGTCCATTCAGGTTTTAATCTAGATATTCAAGTTATAGGAGTCCTAAAAGGTTTTGAAGGATTAATCGATGGGCATTTTTTGGAGTTAAATTACGATTCAATTAAAAATATAATTCAACGAGGCGGAACAATTTTAAAAACTTCTAGAAGCAAACGTTTTTTGCTAAAATCATATCGTAAAGTGGCTTTTGATCATTTAAAATCAAAAAAAATTGAAGGTTTAATAGTAATTGGAGGAGATGGAACTTTTAAAGGTGCTTCTGTTTTTTCGAAAGAATTTCAAATTCCCGTTGTTGGTATTCCATGTACAATAGATAATGATTTAGCGGGCACCGATTTTTGTATTGGTTTTGATACGGCAATAAACACCGCGATGGACGCTATAGATCGCATAAGAGATACGGCTGAATCACATAATCGTATGTTCTTTGTTGAGGTAATGGGTCGTGATTCAGGGATGATTGCTATGTTAAGTGGAATCGCTGGTGCAGCTGAAGTTATATTAATGCCTGAAACGAAAATGAGTATTGAAGAATTGGTTATTGAGCTAAAAAAACAGTTTAAGAATAACACCACTTCCTTAATTGTTGTCGTTGCTGAAGGTGATGAGGAGGGCGACGCACATTTCATTTCTCGAAAAGTAAAAACCCACTTTCCCGATTTGGATATACGAATTACTGTTTTGGGTCATATTCAACGTGGAGGTAAACCAACTTGTATGGATCGATTTCTTTCCATTAGGTTAGGAGTGGCTGCACTTAACGCTTTAAAAAATGGTTATTCGAGTGATATGGTGGGAATAGTAAATAATAAAGTTGTTTACTTATCACTAGAACGGGCATTCAAAAAACAGATGAAATTGAATCAGGAAATGTTTCAGTTTTTTGAGTCTTTTCGATTAAATAGAACTATTTAACTCAGTTCAAATTATTGTTATTATGAGTTCTAAAGTACATTTCGAAGATTGTAGATTTTTCGTTTGATTTTACCCGAATTGAACCTCCAAAACCTTCAAGTATCGTTTTGACTGTACTCAATCCCAATCCGCGGTGATAACTTTTATTTTTTGTAGTGAAGAACTTGTTGAAAATCAGATTTAAATGATCGTCCTGTATTTTTGGTCCATTATTTTCTATGGCTAGAATCTCAAAATCACCATCTGTGTAATTAGAAATTCGAATATTTTTTTTGTATTGTTGGTTCTCGAATGCTTCACTGGAATTTTGAATAATTAAAGAAACTATTTGAATGAAACTAATTCGTTCAAAATGAATTAACTTTGATTTTTCTATGCTTAGCGTAGTTTCAATTTGATTTTCTTTTAGTTCAGAATTTTGCTCAATTAAATTTGAGATTAAATTATGTAAATTGAAATTTTCAAAATCCTGAAAACTAGTTTGGTTTTCAGCTAAAATATTCATTTCTGATACAACCTTTTTTGTGCCTTCAACAGCAAAATCAATTGAGAACTCAAGCTGTTTTATCTTTTTTAATTCCAATAGGCAATTTATGAAGTCAATTGGTCTGTCAATGGTGTGAATCAATTCAATAAAATCACTTGTTTTATCAGCTAAATCAAGTCTTGCGGTGCTCATTGCTATTTCTTCCAATTCCATCTCTGAAATGTTGGATTTTTCTTTGAGTTTATTATAAATGAAAATGGCATTTTTTCTTAATTCTCGGCCATTAAGCGGTTTGTCTTCATTTTTATAAATAGAAGGAAGCCAATATTTAATTTGTTTAATGTAGTGTGAATTGATTCGTTCGTCTAAAAAGAAATTATTAATTTGAGTAATCGATTCAGTGAGTTCCTTTGTGCCGGCAAAAATTACGCCTAACGGAGTATTGAGTTCATGTGCAACAGAGGAAATAGTTTGAGAGAAAATAGATCGTTTTTCTAAATTATCTATTTGCCTATTTAATTTTTGATTTTCAATTACGACATTATTAATTTTTCGTTGGGCTAGGTACTTTTGATAAAGTAAGTAAACAAGGATAAAAAATAAAAGAGTCAGGACAATTCCAAACCAAATGATATTTCTAGTTCTTGCCTTTTGTTTTTGTAACTGAAGTTCTTTTTCACTCTGTATTTTTTTGTTTTTTAATTCGTTAAGCTCGTATTTGCGTTCAAGTTCATTTCGGATAATTAATTTGGATTTATCGATATCAAGCAAACTATCTTTCAGTAAATGATATGTTTTTAAGGACGTTAAAGCTTTATCTTTAGATCCGTTTTTTTCGTAGATTTTACTTAAAATCAGATTTCCATCTCGAATTAGGTGTATCAATCCGAATTTTTTTGAAATGTTCAACGATTCATTGGCTATGGATAAGGCCTCATCGATTTTATCTTGATTCAAAAGTATTGTCGACTTAATTACCAATGAATTGCCAATTCCTTCGTTTTCCTGAATAGCGTTTCTGAGATTTAAGCTACTATCAATATGAGAAATGGCTAAATCATATTTTTTTGTTGCATTGTAAATTTGAGCCAAATGATGATGTATTTCGGCTATTCTATAATTGATTCCTAATTTTTTGGCGATAGAAAGTGCTTTCTTTTGGTAATATAGTGCTTTCTTGTAATCTGCTTCCAAAAAATGGATGTCGCCGATATTTGTCAAACGTCCACTTATACATTGTAAATCACCAATTTCGCTGCATATTTTTAGGCTTTTATTTTCGAATTCAAAACGTTTTTTTGAGTCATTTAATTCGGTATAAACCTTATTCATATTCAAGTATGAATTAGCTAATCCTCTTTTATCACCAATTTCAAGTCGAACGATAATACTTTTATTTAAAAGTTCGATGGCTTCAGAGTATCTTCCTTCGTGCGAATAACAAAGCCCCAAAAAGGAGGCTGTGGCCCCTAAACTGATTTTATCTTTTAACTTCTCACTTATCCTTTTTGAATTAATCAAATAATTAACAGCTTTTTTGAATTCTCCAGTTTCAGATTTAAATACTCCTAAATAATAGTAACAAGATCCAAGTTGATATTCATTATTTGAACTTTTAGCAAGACGAGCTGCCATTTCAACAAGTTTCAGTGCATTTTTATTGTCTCCTAATGCCGAAATAGCTTTTGCTTTATAGTTTATTGCTCGAATGTAATAACCACTTTCTTTATTCGATTTCAATGCATTCAAGACAGAATCACATAAATCTGAAGAAACTTGATAATTACTTTTAATATATTCTATAACTGATGAATAAGTCCATAGTGCTGGTTTTAATCGTTGGTTTGAACCATTATTTTGAATTAGTTTACCAGCAGATTCATAGTCACTTAAAATGATGTACTCATGAATTTTTTGAAGTTGATTTTGTTCATTTTTTTCCTTGGTAAAAGATTTAATTAAAAAATCAAATTCGGCTTGGTTAATTTTTTGTCCGAACGCAAACGAGAATAAAAATAGCAGGCTTATTAAAAGAAATGAAGATTTATGTAACATCAGGTTTTGCAAAGATATGTACTTAAAATCAAATGTTTAATACCAATGTATTGATTTTAATTATTGGTTAAGATCTCTTTTATTAATCCCATCACAAATTCCAATTGCTCTTCTTTTGAAAGATTGGAATTATCAATAACAATTGCATCAGGAACCTGTATTAAAGGACTAATTTCACGATTAGAATCGATATAGTCTCGTTCCTTAAGATTAGCACGAACTTCTTCAATAGAACTTAAAATACCTTTTCTTGTCAATTCGTCAAATCTACGTTTCACACGTACTTCTTCAGTTGCTGTTACAAAGAGTTTCAATTCTGCATTTGGAAAAACCACCGAACCGATATCTCGTCCATCCATAATTATTCCCCCGAATTCCCCCATTTTTTGCTGTTCGGAAACTAGTTTTTCACGAACTTCGCCAATGGTTGCAATTTTTGAAACAATTTCCGCGACCTCGTTTTTTCGGATTTCGACTGAAACGTCCTCTTCGTTGAGAAACAAATGGGATTCTTCCTGAATTCGTTTGAATTCAAGATCAATTTTCGGTAATGCCTTTTTTATTTCATCTAGTTTAGGAATCCCATTCTCAATTAAATTATTTCGCAAACAGAATAACGAGACACCCCGATACATCGCCCCCGAATCAATGAAAATATAATCAAGTCTTTCAGCTAGATCTTTTGCCAGTGTGCTTTTTCCACAGGCGGAATATCCATCAATTGCGATCGTGAGTTTTTTCATTAGGAGTAAAAGTAATAATTCTTTTAAAAAAGAAAAGACTCCTTTCGGGAGCCTTTTCAATAATGGTGTGTATTATTTAATAGTAGATTGCACGACGAACTTTAGAAACATACTTCGCCAATCGAATTACTTGTTTCGTGTAACCGAATTCATTGTCATACCATGCGTAAAGAACAACATTTTTACCATCCTTAGAGACAATTGTCGCATTCGAGTCGAAAACGGAGCAACACGTATTTCCAATGATATCGCTTGATACGAGTTCAGGATCGAAAGAATAGTAAATTTGATTAACCAGCTCACCGTTTAAGGCGGCATCCTTAATAGCTGAATTAATTTCCTCAATAGAAGTGACTTTATTCAATTCTAGGCTTAAAATTGCCAATGAACCGTTTGGGGTTGGGACACGAACAGCATTTGCGGTAAGTTTATCCTTTAATTCAGGAATCACTTTGGTAACAGCATTTCCGGCACCAGTTGAGGTGATGACCATGTTGATAGCGGCTGAACGACCTCGACGCGGTTTTTTATGCATGTTATCCAAAAGATTTTGGTCATTTGTGTATGCGTGAACCGTTTCAATGTGGCCTTTGACAACACCATATTTGTCATTCACGACTTTCAACACAGGTGAAATTGCATTGGTTGTGCATGAAGCTGCAGAGTAAATCGTTTCATTTTCGATATCCAATGTTCCTTGGTTGATACCGTAAACAACATTTGGGATTTCCTTTCCTGGAGCCGTTAATAAAACTTTTGAGGCACCTTTTGCTTTCAAGTGACGAGACAATGCTTCACGATTCGTAAAAACTCCTGTATTGTCTATAATCAAAGCGTTGTTAATTCCATATTTTGTGTAGTCAACATCCTCAGGAGCAGGAGCATCAATCATTTTAACGATTTGTCCATTGATGATTAAAGCTTTATTTTCCAAATCTTCGATAACGGTTCCTTTAAAAGCACCATGAACTGAGTCATTTCGCAACAAAGAAGCACGTTTGATGATATCTGCATCCGAAGAACCGCGCGTTACAATTGCTCTTAATCGCAATTGTTGACCTTTACCAGCTTGTTTAATCAATTCGCGTGCAGCCAAACGACCAATTCGACCAAAACCATATAAAACGACATCTCTTGGTTCAATTTCATTGTTTCCATCACTTTTTAGTGATCCAAGTCGGTTAATTAAGAATTCTGTTTTTGATGAAAATTTGCCATTTTCTGCTAGCCATTCACTTGCCAACTTTCCAATATCTAATTTAGATGCCGGAATGTCAAGTGTTGTAATTATTTCAGCTAATTCAGACGTAGTAAAAACATCGATAGGTTTGTTTACTACTTGTTCAGCGTATTCATGCAGATTTAGAATCTCGGAAATTGTAACATCCGTTAAATGGTGTCTAAATAATACAAGTTCAATTCCTTTGTCGTAAAGTAACTCTCCGACTTTGCTTTGAAGTTTTACTGCCGCACGTTCTTGTTCAATGTGTGACTTCAATTCTTTCTCGTAGCCTATTGCTGATTCCATTATATATTGATTAATTTAAAGTTTGCAAAAGTAAGAAGCAAAAAAGGCTACCGGTTCTTTACCGATAGCCTTTCGCCGTGTTTCTTATCCTAAATAGGATTTTAGAAGTTTATTTCGCGAGGTGTGTCGTAACCTTCGAATCGCTTTTTCTTTGATTTGACGAACTCGTTCACGAGTTAAATTAAATTTAGCTCCTATTTCTTCGAGTGTTAATCCATGATTCATTCCAATTCCAAAGAACAAACGAATAATTTCTCGTTCTTTATCTGTTAAAGTGCTTAACGAACGTTCTATTTCTTTTTGAAGTGACTCTGCCATCAATACGTGGTCTGTTTTTGGGGCGTCATTGTTCGCCATCACATCCATCAATGTTCCTCCATCCTCATTGGTTGTTAAAGGAGCATCCATTGAAACGTGTCTACCAGATACATTTAAACTTTCCTTGATTTTATCTTCTGGAACTTCTAGAGCCTCCGCTAATTCTTCAGCTGAAGGTGGTCTTTCATATTCTTGCTCAAGTCGAGAAAACGCTTTATTAATTTTATTCAACGATCCTACTTGATTCAAGGGAAGACGCACAATTCTTGCTTGCTCTGCCAAAGCTTGAAGGATAGATTGACGAATCCACCAAACCGCGTATGAAATGAATTTGAAACCTCTTGTTTCATCAAATTTTTGTGCAGCTTTAATCAAGCCTAAGTTTCCTTCATTAATGAGGTCAGGAAGGGTTAATCCCTGATTTTGGTATTGCTTTGCAACGGAAACTACGAAACGCAGATTGGCACGCGTTAGTTTTTCAAGGGCTTTCTGGTCGCCCGCCTTAATTTTTCTTGCTAAATCTACTTCTTCCTCCGCGGTTATTAGTTCTTCACGACCGATGTCCTGAAGATATTTGTCTAAAGATTGGCTTTCACGATTTGTGATTGATTTGGTGATTTTTAGTTGTCTCATTCTGACTTTACCTTACTGTTAAAAAATTAATAAATAAATCTAAAGAAATAGGGAGCAAAGTAACGTCAAAAATAACGAACAGAAAAATTTTTTTTCTACTTTTTTTAATTTTTTTTCAGCGCTCCATTTACACCAAAAACTATGCCTTTTTTGGAAATCAAAGTCCAAATCCAACATAATCTCTTTTGCCGCTTTCCGACATAATTTCGAGAAGAATACCACGGTTCATTCCATTCAATTTCGTGGTCAGTTGTTCCACTGTTTCGATCGCTTCGTTGTTTATTTTTGTGATGATGGTTCCTTCGGTTAAACCTAATGATTTTAGTTTACCTGCTGCCAACGTTTTAATTTTAACACCGTACGAAATATTCAACTCTTTTTTCTCTTTTGCGGTTAATTCGGTAAATGTTGCTCCTAACGCTACATTCTTTTCTATTTCTTCTTTTGATACTAACGACGTCTCTCCTTCTTTGTTACGCAAAACAAGTTCCTTTATAACTTCATCCCCGTCTTTTTGACGAATGGTAATGCTTACTTTGTCTCCTGGACGTCGTTTTCCAATTTCTTCTTGCAACGAAGCAACTGAGTTAACCTCCTTATTTCCAATTTTTAGGATAACATCTCCATCTTTTAGTCCAGCTTTGTCTGCACTTCCATCTTCTATTACTTTTGCAACGAAAACACCCTTCAGATTTGGTAGTTTATTTTTCTCTTTAATTTCTTGTGAAATATCAGAGATTTGAACACCTAGATAACCTCTCTGAACGATTCCGTAATCGATTAAATCACGCATTACTTTTTGGACTAAATTCACTGGTACTGCAAATGAATATCCGCTGTAACTTCCCGTTTGTGAGGCAATCGCAGTATTAATGCCGACTAATTCTCCACGTGTGTTCACAAGCGCACCACCACTGTTTCCTGGATTTACGGCAGCATCTGTTTGTATAAATGATTCAATAGGAACGATTTCTTTTCCGGTTCTTTCGCTTAATAAATTTATGTTTCTGGCTTTTGCTGAAACGATTCCTGCGGTTACCGTTGAAGTCAAGTTGAATGGATTCCCGACTGCCAATACCCATTCTCCGATTTTTAAATCATCACTATTACCTAATGGAATTGGTTGAAAACCGCTACCTTCTATTTTTAATACCGCGATGTCAGTTGCAGGATCGGCACCAACGACTTTCGCTGTGTATTTCGAATTGTCATTTAAAATTACCTCAATTTCACTCGCGTTTTCGATTACGTGGTTGTTGGTAACGATATATCCTTCTGAGGAGACAATTACTCCAGATCCTGCACCGGAGCCATATTGTTTGAATTCACGACCACCTGCACCAGGGCCATAAAAAAATTCTTGAAAAATATCACGTTGAAATGTTGTTTGAACCATTTTGGTTGTCACGTGAACTACCGAATTGATTGTATTCTCAGATGCTCCTGTAAAGTCCACATTGGAATCCATACCTGAAAAACTAGCAGGTATTGTGTTTATTCGATTACCATCAATAACTTGGTCAGAGAGTTTAGTCTGACTTGTATTCATTACAACAAAAGTTGCCAAAGGAAGAGTGCCACCTAGGATACCGACACCAAAAATTTTCAAATAAGATAGATAATTCATAGCGCTTAACATTTTAATTCATGCAATTTTAACGCAAAGTCTACTAAAAATTTCTTAAATGCCGTTAAAGATTGTTAAGCATTTAATTATCCCAATATGTTTTACTTTTGTGCTAATTATGCAAATTAAATTCACGAAATACGAAGGGACAGGGAATGACTTCTTGTTGTTGAACAATCTCGATGGGACTTATAACAGTTTGACGCTAGAGGAAATTCAACGAATTTGCAAGAGAAGGTTTGGTGTAGGGGCTGATGGTCTAATAAAAATTAATACTTCCAGAAAAGCGGCTTTTTATATGGATTATTTTAACGCTGATGGAAGCCAAAGTTTTTGTGGAAATGGAGCAAGATGTGCGGTTCATTTCGCGAAAAAGATTGGAATTGATTTATCTCAAACGATTCAGTTTGAAGCAATAGATGGTCTTCACGAAGCTTCAATAGACGGAGATTCTGTGAAATTGAAAATGATTGATGTAAATGAAATTAATAAAAAAGGAGAAGCTTTTGAACTTTACACGGGATCGCCTCACTATATTGAATTATCAGACGATATTTCTTCAAAACACGTTATTTCACTAGGACGATCCATTCGCTTTTCGGAGCCATACAAAGAAAAAGGTATTAATGTGAATGTATTGAAAGAGATTGATTCTCATCACATAGCAATCGCAACGTATGAAAGAGGAGTCGAAGATGAAACACTTTCTTGTGGCACTGGTGCGACTGCTTGTGCTTTACTATGGGATTTTATCTCTCCTAATGCCTTGAATGAAGTTTTTGTTAAAGTAAAAGGCGGTGAATTATCAGTTCAATTTGAACGCAACAATCAAGGAGGTTATTCAAACATTTATTTAATAGGACCTGCTACAAAAGTATACGATGGAATCATTGAAGTGTGATTTTGAATTTGATTTTATAGATCCAAATTTTGAGAACGTAAATCATCAAAAAACGCTTCTTTGGATAGTTCATGCGAATAAAATCCCTCCACATATTGGAATTTCTGTAGATGGATATTTTTTTAGTTTAAAAGTTCGAGGAAAGGATGAATTTCTTCCGACGGTCAAATTACTTAAGATTTTAAATTCAAAGAAAATTTTAACCATTGCCATTGAATTAAAATCAGATATCTTTTTAGATGTTGTTGCAAATAAATATAAACAATTTCATTGGGCGCAAAATTTAGATAGTAGCTGTTTGGTTCCAATTAAGGAATTACTTCTTCCCGATGAGCGGATTGAACGATTGAAAGATCTTTTAGATATTCTTGAGGAAAAAAAACTATTGAATAAAGTATTTGGCTTAAATTTGGACGGAACATATAAAGGAATACCTCACTACACAACGGAACAAATAATATTGAGATTGGAAAAACTAAAGCATGTTGAAAGGTGATTCCATTTATTTAAGAGTTGTTGAAGCGGATGATGCCGCCAAACTTTTTATTTGGGAAAACAACCCTGATAATTGGAAAGTTTCAAACACCGAAGTTCCATTTTCAATGCATTCCATTCATCAATTAATCGAGCAGCAATCAAACATTCGAAATTCAGGTGAAATTCGATTTATCATCTGCATGAACGAAAAGGAAATACCAATTGGAACAATCGATTTATATGACTTGAATTTCAAACATGGTTATGCCACAATCGGTATAATGATTGCAGAGGAGTCAGAAAGAAGAAAAGGTTTTGCTTTCGAAAGTTTAAGTCTAATTTCGGAATACGCTAGAGATATTTTAGATTTAACTAATTTGCAATGTACTATTCACGGGGACAATGAACGAAGCATATCTCTATTTGAACAAGTTGGATTTACCCGCGTTGGAGTTAGAAAAAATTGGTTGAAATATAAAGGAAAAAGAATTGACGAAATAAGTTATCAATTATGTCTAAAAGAAATGTAATTATTGGTGGGATTGTTCTTTCCCTCGTTTTAATCGCAATCGCGGCTCCTAAGATCATGTTGTTTCTCGCGGGAAATGCAAAAAGTGTTAACAATTCTCCAACGGAATTTTACATCAAAGAACCTGTTGATTTGAATGAATTGGCGAATCAATTGAAAAATCAAGGAATCATCGACGATACCAAAGGGTTTATTTCTGTCGGAGAATACAAAGGATTAAATAAAGATAAAATTGCACTCGGAAAATATCTAATTGAATCGGGAACAAGTTTTCGTGCGCTGTTAAATGGGTTCACCATCAATGCTAATGGTAACGGAAATGCAGAACTTGAGGTAGAGGTGACGTTTACCAATTGCCGTGATATCTATCAAATGTCGGGGAAATTATCGAAGATTTTGGCGTTGGATAGCGCTCGATTAGTTGATTTTTTAATAGATGGGAACACGCTTAATCGATTGGGTTTCACTGCTGAGCAACTTCCAGCTTTGTTTATCCCAGACACCTACAAAATGTTTTATGATACGGATGAGGAACTTTTTGTGGATAGAATGGCTGCTGAATTCAAGGAATTTTGGAC
>JBMLTP010000061.1:0-7461 GCA_049239885.1 Crocinitomicaceae bacterium | reverse complement strand
TGAATCGTATCTGCAAAAACTGAACTTTGATATCGAAAAGACGCCAAGAATTCATGATCCGTGTACAAACTATCACTAAGAAGTAATTGAAGTTGGTCATTTGGTAAATCAACATAAATTGAAGCAACTTCGTTATGAAGAAAGGCTTCGTTATCTATCGGATGAACCTCTTGTCCAAATACATTTGGAATAAATACGAGAAGGAATAACCAACGCATTATTTAACGATATTCAAAAGAGCAGTTTGATAATGATTTCCTTGTTGAACAATTACAGAATAAATTCCAGAAGGAAAACTATCAACATTTACTTCTTCGATATTTTCACCTATAAAACATAGCGATTTTTTGCTCCATAGAATTTTTCCAGTCTGATCAATAATCTGAATCAAAGCTGCGGAATTAGATTTGCCTTCGTACTTTAATTTTATAAATTCTGAGGTTGGGTTTGGATAAACGATTAAAGAAGTTTCATCGTGAACGATTTCATCCAACGAGGCGGGCGCATCCGTTATTTGCGGTTGATCCAATTTAACATCCGTATAAACGCGATATTCTCCTGGAGTCATATTGAGAATGGCATTTACATCAGTCACAGCAATACTATCTCCCGTAAAATACTCATACCATGTTCCAGTATGCTGGAAAGATGGCGTTGCATCTTGATTATAGACACTGAAATTTGTCAATACAACCGCATTCATTGAAGGATCATTTAGTTTCATTCGTTTTACAGCACCCGAAAGCATGTAGTTAAAATTCAACGTGGTAAACGTACTGTATGTATTTCTCAGATGCATCATTGCTGAATAAACATCGTATAATTGTCTTCTTCGTGCTTCTGCGAAATAATTCCATAATATTGGTTTATTACAAACACGACATGGTACGTCTATTGAAATATCATAACCTAACTCACCAAACTGCCAAATCATGCGAGGACCTGGCTGCGAAAAGAAAATTACCGCTGCGGTTTGCATTCTTCCTAGAGCAGTGTATTCATCCTTTGTATTATGATTTGGATTAGCTGTGCTTCCGAACGTGATATTTTTAAACATCAATCGTTCTTCATCGTGACTTTCCATATAGGAAACCAAATGTGGGACCGTCCATGTTCTTGCCGAATATATTCCATTGCTAATGTTTGAAGTCGACGTATAACCCATAGTTGCATCGTTGTATTCATGCGTCAAATTCCCCCAAAGCATCATTCCATATTCAGCCAATTGTTTTTCTTCTGCGTTATCGCACCAATGTTCTAAAATGACGTATGCATTCGGTTTAATAGACCAAATAGTATCTGCCATTCGTTTTAATATATTAATTCGATCTGTACTGAATCCATTTCCATTGTTGATGAATCCTTTGGTATAATCAAACCTAAAACCGTCAATGTTGTATTCTTCAAGCCAAAAGCTATTTACTCGATCGATATATTCTTTTGTTGCTTGTCGTGTATGATCAAAGTCATAACCCCAACAATAGGGTTCGTGCGGACAAATCGCATTAAACCAAGGGCTGTTGGAAGCAGGTCGATTATTTACCGCATCCCAATACATGTTTACCATTGGGTTCTGACCAAAAGCGTGATTTAAAACCATATCTACAATTACAGCAATTCCACGTCCGTGACAAGAATCTACAAATTCTTTAAACTTTTGAGGAGTTCCATAGTATTTATCTAAAGCCATATGAAATGAAGGATTGTATCCCCAACTTTCGTTGTTTTCAAATTCTCCAGGAGGCATTAATTCGATTGCGTTAATGCCCAGTTTATCTAAATAATCGAGTGTATCAATTAACGTTTGATAATTTCTTTTTTGAACAAAATCTCGAACAAGTAACTCATAAATCAATAAATCTTTATTTTCAGGAGAAGTGAAATTTGTATTATTCCAAGAGTAAGGAGTAGCTCCTGGATGCATCACTGTAACAAAACCAGTTGTTAAACCATTCGGATACGGATGAGGATTGGGATTAGTCAAAGCTCCGATTGCAGCATCATTATTTTTATCTAAAATCAAGGAGCTAAATGGGTCGGCTAGTTTAAGATTTCCGTCAATTAAATACTGATATCCATAGCGTTGCCCAGGAGTCAATCCTCCAATTGTCAGCCACCATGTTGTTGAATCCAAGGACAAATTCATGTAATAAGTTGCAGAAGGAACCCATTGATTAAAGTCTCCGATTACATAAACGTGTTCCTTTTCAGGAGCATATAAACGTAAAACAACAGTTGAATCATTCATATAGTTGATTCCATTTTTTGTTCCAGTAGGTGGGTTTTGATAAGTTATTGATGGATTTACGGTGTAATAAGCACTGTCTTGAACGATTTCTGAACCATTTTCTGCTACAAGCTTCAAAAGGTGAGTTCCCTGTGTGGTTGCGTTTACAGTGTAATTGAGAATCGTGGAATTTGTTGCAGAAGTCAAAAGTTGTCCATCCTCAAATAAAGATAACGTACTTGATTGACTTGATTGCCCATTAACTGAAAGTGTTTCACCAAGATTTAAAATTGTAGAATTGTTATTCGGACTAAAAAGTTGCGCTTGAAGCCCACTGCCAGATTGTACCAAATCGTAATAAATATCTGATCCATCAGCTTCTCTACCGACGATTGAGCCGTTTGCAGTTCTAAAAACAAATGCTAATTTTAATACTGTAACTGTTCCTGGCACTGCATAAAACTGATCAATATCAATCGTGATTTGATGTTTATTATTTCCAATATTAGTCATTGCAACATCAGGATCTGCTGTTCCCCAGTTTCCTTGTACGTATTGCCAATTGCTTGGAGAGGTACTTGTTGATGTTATCAGTCCTGTATGACAATAAATTTGATTTTGGTTAAGTAAGGCCGCGTTCCCTTGAGTGGCGTCGTAAGTAATTGTTACAACATCGCTCACGGTTGGAAAAGCCGGATTAACCGTTAATACTTGCGTCTTACCAAAAAGGTGCAAAAAAATTGAAAATACCAAAACTGAATATTTCATAGCTTTCTTGAGTTTAAAAAAAAGGCCCAAGTTTTTCAACCTAGGCCTTCTTTTACTTAAAACTAAATTATTTCTTGATCAATTTACCTGAACCGACTTTGTTTCCAGATTTAAGTTGGTAAAGATAAGTTCCTGTAGCAAAAGTGCTAATATCGATAGTATTGCTTGTAGTTTTCATCATCACTTTTCCTGTTAAATCAGTAATGATCACTTCGAAATCTTTTGCATCAGCAACAAATGTAATGATATCCTCAGCTGGAACTGGGTAAGCAGACGCATTAAATTTCTCCAAATCTTTGATTCCTAAACCTGGAGCAACAGAACCGCCAAAGCTAAATTGTCCAGTATAACGATTGAAAGAAATCGTATCATAAGTACCGGCAGCAACAGCGATATCTGGACCGCTTAAGAAAGCAGTGTCAGCTGGAAAATCAGCAGGACCTCCCCAGTTTGTTGCCCAACCACCATTTGCTCTGAATTTTGCTACACCATCATTAATTGTGAAGTTATACAAGTAATGCGTGATACCACCATCTGTAGATGTCATAGGAACATCAGCTGACCAATCGAAAGGAGGAATTGCAGAACCAATTAATCCAACTGGCACTTGCTCAAAGTCATAAGCCAATGTGTTTTTGTTGAAAGAAACATTATAATATCCAACTGTTAATGGAATATCGTTTGTATTCGCAACTGCTGTTCCTGCTGGGAAAGCTGTTCCACCCCATAATGTTTCAGTTGGAGCTGTTCTTTTAAATAACACATTAGGCTCACCGAAGAAGAAGTCGGTTTTGAAGTAATCAGTTCCATCTAAAGTAGACATTGTTTCTACAGCCGTATAACCATTAAAGCCACCAACGAAACCAATTGCATCAAATCCTGTAGCTGCTTCAACGAAAGCGTATTCTAAAGTCGTTGTATTGAAGCTAACATCGTAAGTACCAGCAACCCCTGGAATGTCATTTCCGAAACCTCCTGAAACTGCAACACCAGTCGGGAAACCCAACGATACTTGATCCCAACCCCAATTATTAGCCCAATCGCTATCTAATCGAAATTTAATTCCACCATCCACACCAATCACAACTCCAGTTGCCTCATAAACGATGCCGTCAGAAGAGGTCATTGGAATATCTGGATCAGAACCCCAGTTTGTAAATTGCCCTACAATTCCCATTGTTTGAGCAAAAGTTAACGTGCTAAAAGCAAACGCAGAAATTAAAGTAAACAGTTTTTTCATAATTTTTAGTTTTTAGTTACTTAGTGTCACTTTGACAAGTTCAAATATACGTACAATTTTTATTTTCCAAAAATTATTACTTTTTTTTTCATTTTTTTTTGAAAATTTTAGAATTTACCCACTGAAAAAATTTGAAATCAGAAATACTTAGTGTATTTTTGACACATTCAAATTTAATATGAACAACTATTCTAGAAAAAAATCAAAACACACTGAAGTATTCGAGCCATTTAATTTGGTTGTTTTCGGTGGAGACGGTGATTTAGCATTGAGAAAAATTTATCCTGCTCTTTTTCACAGACAAATTGATGGACAGTTGTTGTGCGAATACAACGTTATTGCAATCACAAGAAAAGATCCAACTGATTCAACTTTCTACACCGATTTAGTTCGTTTTTTAAAAGAAAGTACGGACGACTCCGAAATAGATATCGAAATTGATGCGTTCATTCAAAAAGTTAAATTGATTTCTGCTCCCGAAGCTTCTGTTGAAGGTTATTCTGAATTATCTACTTTTTTGAATAGTTTTCCGAATTTTCAAAATATCTATTATTTCTCAACGCCGTCATCCGCTTTTGGTCCAATTGCGCAGGCTCTAAAAAGCTCCGGATTAATAAAGGAAACGAGTAAAGTGGTTCTAGAAAAACCATTGGGATATAGTTTGGAATCTTCGAAATCGATAAACGAAGACATAATTAAAGCCTTTAACGAGAAACAAATTTATCGAATCGATCATTATCTCGGAAAAGAAACAGTTCAGAATCTTATGGTTCTTCGTTTTGCAAACAATTTGTTTGAGCGTGCTTGGGATTCAGAACACATCGATAACATTCAAATTACAGTTTCAGAAAGTTTGGGAGTAGAAAAACGGGCTGCCTACTATGATAACAGTGGTGCACTTTTGGATATGGTTCAAAATCACTTGTTACAACTTTTATGTTTGGTAGCAATGGAACCTCCTCATACACTTGAAGCAGATGAAGTTCGAAATGAAAAGTTAAAAGTGCTTCGGGCCATGCGTTTGTTTACCAAGAAATCAGTTTTAACAGATACCGTGAAAGGACAATATACACGAGGAATTGTAAAAGGAGTTGAAGTACAATCTTATTTGGAGGATATCGAGAAATTCAATTCGAAAACGGAAACCTTTGTCGCTATAAAAGCCTATGTTGATAACTGGCGATGGAAAGAAGTTCCTTTTTACTTAAGAACTGGAAAGCGCATGTTGAAACGCTATTCTGAAATCGTTATCAATTTCAAAGAAGTTCGCCACAACATTTTCCCATCTAAAGAAAAATTGAACAACAATAAATTAATTATTCGTTTGCAACCAGAAGAACGAATTGAATTGGTTCAGATGACTAAAATTCCTGGACCAGGAGGCTATCGTTACAAACCGATTGCACTCAAATTAGACTATTTAGATTCCTTTAAAGAACGTTTTCCAGAAGCTTACGAACGACTAATCATCGATGTGATTCGTGGAAATCAAACGTTGTTCATGCGTCAAGATGAATTAGAAGCAGCTTGGACTTGGATCGAGTCAATCACTTCGAATTGGAAAGCAGCTGGAATGAATAATATCCTTTACGAAGCAGGAACTTGGGGGCCGGGAGATGATATTATGGACGAAGGATCAACATGGATTACGAAAACATGGAAAGAATCATGAAACGCTTTGAATCGAAAGAATTATTGGAGGATTCATTAGCCGATGAGTTACTGAAAGTTTTTGGAGAATCAATTGAGAAATATGGAAACGCAACATTACTTGTTTCTGGTGGATCAACTCCAAAAGGATTGTTCAAGAAATTAAGTGAGCGAAAATTCCCTTGGGAAAATATAACGATTGGACTCGTTGACGAACGTTTTGTGAATAATTCAAGTGAATACTCGAATGAAAAACTAATTCGTGAAACGCTTTTGCAAAATGAGGTCAGTAAGGCAACTTTTATCCCTATGGTCTTTGATGATAGTAACGAAGAAATAAATATTGAGCTCGTTCGAAAAGCATATGAAAAGTTCAGTCGAATTGATGCAATTGTTCTTGGAATGGGCGATGATGGGCACACTGCCTCAATTTTCCCTAGCGATCCAGAATCAGAAATAGCTGTTAACACACAGGAATTAATCGTTTCAACAAAAGCACCAAATTTCCCAACCAATCGGATCACATGTTCACTTAAATTCTTGCAGGGAGCGAAGAGAACATTTTTATTTTTTGCTGGAGAAAATAAACTTAAAGTTTTAAATGATTCTGTTGCTAAAAAATACCCAATAGCTCACTTTTACAATCCAAATACCGATATTTATTACGCAAATTAATTTTTTATGAACCAGCGAATAATAGATGTAACAAACCGAATAATTGAAAGAAGCAAGCCAACTCGCGAAAAGTATTTGCAAGATATGAAAACGGCATGCGAAGATGGCGTGACTCGCAAAAATTTGCATTGTGGAAATTTAGCTCATGCTTTTGCAGGTTGTTCATCGCACGAAAAAAATGAATTGTCGGAAAATGTTACTCCAAACCTAGGAATCATAACGGCATACAATGATATGCTTTCTGCCCACAAAACCTATGAAAACTATCCTGAAAAACTAAGGAATTTTGCTGTGAAACACGGTGCTGTCGCTCAAGTTGCGGGTGGAGTTCCAGCGATGTGCGATGGTGTTACGCAAGGACAAGTGGGAATGGAACTTTCTCTGTTTAGTAGAGATGTCATAGCTCTATCAGCCGCAGTTGGTTTAACACACAATATGTTTGACGCGGGAATCTATTTAGGGATCTGTGATAAAATCATTCCGGGCTTGATGATGGGGGCACTGCGTTTTGGACATTTACCTGCAGTTTTTGTTCCAGGTGGACCAATGCCTTCCGGAATAAGTAACGACGAAAAAGCGCGAATCCGCCAAGAATTTGCAGAAGGAAAAATTGGCAGAGCTGAATTACTGAAAGGTGAATCAGATTCGTATCACTCGCCTGGAACATGTACTTTCTATGGAACGGCAAATAGCAACCAAATGTTGATGGAAATCATGGGCTTGCAGTTACCAGGATCCAGTTTTGTAAATCCAGGAACGGAATTAAGAGAATTATTAAATGAAGAAGCAGTAAAAGTATCCAAAAACAATTCGTTGAAAGGATTTGAAACATCTTTGGCAAATTTGTTTGACGAAAAAACCATCGTAAATGGAATAATAGGACTTTTGGCAACAGGTGGCT
>JBMLTP010000060.1:0-2841 GCA_049239885.1 Crocinitomicaceae bacterium | reverse complement strand
TTCAAATTTTCGTTCAGTACGGAATGCTTTCGGAAGATAAATTCGCTGAGAAAGCAAAAACGTTTTCTCTGTTGAAAAACACAGCAGATGAATACTTTACATTGGAGGAATATAAAGAAAAGGTTGCTGCAATTCAAACCGACAAGGATAACAAAGTTGTGTTTTTGTACACGAACAATCCAGAGGAGCAGTTTTCTTTTGTGAAAAAAGCGAAAGATAGAGGGTATGATGTCTTGCACATTGACGGACCATTAGCGCCTCATTGGATTCAAAAAATTGAACAAACTCTTGAAAACGTAAGTTTTGCTCGTGTTGATGCAGATACGCTAGATAAGCTCATCAAGAAAACGGATGAAATCCCATCTAAACTTTCGAAAGAGGATGAAGAAAAGTTAAAGCCAGTTTTCGAAAATTCTGTGAACAAAGAAAAATTCACCGTTCAGTTTGAAAGCATGAGTGAGGACGATGCTCCAATTATTATTACGCAGCCAGAATTCATAAGACGGATGATGGAACAACAAAAAATGGGTGGCGGCGGATTTTACGGTGCTTTTCCTGAAATGTATAATTTAGTTGTGAATGCTAATCATCCAAAAGTTTCAACCCTGCTTGCGAAAGATGAAGCACAGCGCGAAGAGACTGTTAAACAATTAACTGACTTGGCTTTACTAGCTCAGGGAATGTTGAAAGGGGAAGCTCTGAATCGATTTATCGAACGGAACATCGAACATATTGCTTAAAAAGCTAAATTTGCGGGGCGAAAGCCCCTTTTTCTTTTTAAAGTTATTGGTTTGTATAAGTGGATTTTAGGTCTTGGTGGTTTATTTCTAACGCGTAAAATAGCAGTTGGAATACTCGGTTATATTATTGGGTCGTTAATTGATGCGTATGGTCGCTCTGCGGGCAAGGAAAGTAATTCCTCCGGTAGGCAAACCATTGATCCGTTCGAATTCTATCGTCAACAATCATCACGCTACGACATTCAAACGATGTTAATGGCGCTATCTGCAGCAGTAATGAAAGCGGATGGTAAGATTTTAAAAGTTGAATTGGATTATGTAAAATCTTTCTTTCAAGCGCAATTCGGAGATCGTTTTACCAAAGAGCACCTGCAAATTCTCAAACATTTTTTGGATTCAGGACAAATACCCTTGAATGAAATTTGCAATGATATTCGAAGCAGGATGCCAATCGAGGTTCGAATTCAATTGATTCATTATTTATTTGGAATCGCAAAAGCGGATGGTGATGTTTCTACACCTGAACTAAATTCAATTCATCGCATCGCAAATTCGCTAGGAATATCAGCCGTTGACTTTGAAAGCGTTAAAAATATGTTCTACCGAAACGTAGATTCAGATTACAAAATACTTGGGATTGATTCGAATGCGAGTGATGACGAAGTCAAAAAAGCGTATCGTAAAATGGCCATTGCTTATCACCCCGATAAAGTTGCCCAGATGGGTGATGAATATCAAAAAGGCGCCAAGGAAAAATTTCAAAAGATCCAAGACGCCTACGAAGCAATTAAAAAAAGAAGAGGAATTAAATAACTTCTTTTATTTCAATTCAAAACCATAAGTTAATCCGAGCATGATTGCACCAGAGGCTGCATTTGTCTTCTCGTAAGTTGAATATAAAAATGAATTATCCAGATTATTTCCAAGAGCATCTACTCCTTCAGTATCCCCAAAACCATAATTCAATCGGAGGCCAAATAATAAACCAAGCGGGATTTTCTTCGAAAGTTTAACATTGGCTCCAAAGCCAAGAACTGCTGACATATAATTTTTAGAATAATTTACGGTTTCATCGCTACTTCCATCAAAAATATCTGAGTTGGTATAATCAATGGTATAAGTGGCATTAGAAACCCCGTTTGCTTGAACACCTAATTCCAAGTAAACTCCTCCCTCGCTTTTCAACTTTAAAAGAACCGGAATTTGATATCCTTTCAATGTTGAATGAGCAGAATATTTACCTAAAACACCTAAATCTCCTACATAACCTCCAGTATGTTTTGATGCTAAGCCTTCAATCCCAATTCCTATGTTTTTGTAATATAGGTTTATTCCGACACCATAACTTGAACCCCAAGCCATTGCGTAATCCTGTTCAGCTCCTTGGTCCGAAATATTCTTGTTAAATAACCAAGTGGATGCCATTCCACCTTTTCCTTGTGCTTCAAACGTAACCTGTGAATTAACTCCCAAGGATAGAGCTATTCCTGAAATAAGTAAAAAAATTCTTTTCATAGTTTCATAATCTTTAGTTAGACAATTTTAAACATTTTATTGATTTGTTGGAGCTGAAAAGAAAATAACTTTTAAATTTAAAATTAACTAGTAGGTAAAAACAATGAAATATACAGAAGCATTTGATGAATTGCAAGAAATCGTTTCGGCAATGGAGGAAGGTCAAATAGGAATCGATGATTTAGCTGAAAAAGTAAAACGTGCAACTGAATTAATTCGAATTTGTAAGCATAAACTAACAGCTACGGAAGGAGATGTTCAAAAAATATTAAAGGATCTTGAAAATAGCGGATTAGACACCGATTCAAATTCCTAATTTTGCTCACCAACCCAATTTTATGTCTGACAATCGTTATCAAGCACGAGGTGTTTCCGCTGGAAAGGAAGATGTTCACAATGCCATCAAAAAATTAGATAAAGGATTATTTCCGAAAGCATTTTGTAAGATAATTCCAGATTATTTAACAGGTGATGAATCAAATTGTATTGTAATGCATGCTGATGGCGCTGGAACAAAGTCTTCTTTAGCATATATGTATTGGAAAGAAACGGGTGATTTATCGGTTTGGAAAGGCATTGCACAAGA
>JBMLTP010000059.1:0-2573 GCA_049239885.1 Crocinitomicaceae bacterium | reverse complement strand
TACTGAATTTGATTGCATTTATCTGCATCGCGCAACTTATCATACGAGCCCTATGGACTTGCATGATCTTGAATTTGGTGAAGGGCTAATTTGGGGCGTGAATACCATGTTTTCATGTCTATCTATTCATGATGTTACGTATAGTTTCCGACCAAAATGGAAACCACCTTTTATTTCGGAGTTGGTTCCTGAGGATAGATGCCATTTAAACGGAATGGCAATGGTAAATAATCTTCCAAAATACGTAACAGCTCTCAGTCAAGACAACACAAAACAAGGATGGCGAAAAAATAAGCTTAAGACTGGAATCTTAATGGAGGTTCCTTCTGGCGAAATTATTTTGGATGGCCTCTCAATGCCACATTCTCCTCGGATTTATAGGGATGAATTATATGTATTGGAATCAGGTTGTGGTCATTTGATAAAAGTAAATATTAACGACAAAAGTTCTGAATTGATATACAATTTCGATTGTTTTATCCGGGGAATGTCTTTTCATAAAAATATTGCACTTATCGGAAAATCTAAAATTCGAGAAAGCTCCAAAGATTTTGATGACTTAGATGTGAAAGAAAATTCGAAACATGCTGGATTGATTTTCTTTGATATGGATAAAAAAGAGATCATTGGAGAAATTAATTATGAATCAGACGTCGAAGAAATTTTTGATGTTCAGATTCTTGAAAATACGATTAATCCAGTAGTAATTACCTCACAAATAGAGCGCATGAATGACATTATTACCCTTCCTGGTAGTGCATTCTGGAAAAATGAAGAGGAAGCCGCAAAGAATTCGTAAATTATATTTTTACTTCAATTTAATTGAAGGTTCTTTAATTCTGATTTTATCTTCAATTAAATCAAGTTCAACCTCATTCATGTCATCGTATGAATACTTGGTAACACTTTTATTTAAAAGTTTAAAATTTCTAAGTGAATAATGAGAAAATGAATAGCGTGATTTACATCCAAAATGGCAAGCAGGATTAACACGCTCGATAATGGTATAGCTCTCTTTTTCAGGATTGAACCGAACAATCGAAAAGCCAGATCCGACATTTATTCTCTCCGAAAAGTTCAATTTCCCATTCATATATTCCATTTCGAAGTATGTTGCGGATATTCCTGATCCACAACCAGATGAACCCATAATCAAAAATGATTTTGAGAACGATTTTGCGTTGACCATTTCAATTCCTGGTAAACAATTTCCATTCAAACCAATACTATCTCTAAATGACCAAAATTGTCGGTAAAGCACATTGTTTTCGCTGTCCAATGCTATTAGACCATAATCATTTGGACAATCTATATTCACAGTTTTCGAATCAGGGTCTAATAGATAAGGTGTAAAAAAATAAAAAGTTGCATTTTTTAATTCACCTACGGAAACGTTCGAAAGTTTTTCAAGCAAAATATACGTTTCACTTTGACCGTCAATAGAAACGAGCGTATATTCTTCTCCTTCAATGTTATCTTTTAAATAACGAAATGGAGGATTTTTTTGACTGTTGCATCCAAGAAGCACAGAAAAAAATAAGATACTAAGAGTATACTGAAAGTTATTTTTCATCATCATAACTTGAAGTTAATCAAAGAAGTTTAATTAGTTTAAATTTCGGGTATTTGTTTTGCTAAAAACTTTTAGATACAATTAATCTTTAGTACACAATTTATGACAATAAAAAAAGGAAGTCTTCCGACTTCCTTTGTAGCGAGACCGAGAGTTGAACTCGGGACCTTTGGGTTATGAATCCAACGCTCTAACCAACTGAGCTATCTCGCCATAATTGAGGGTGCAAATATAATGAGAAAATTAAATCAATCAACTCCTAGCATTGAATAATCGAAAATTATTTTAAATCAATCAACGCCGTCCAAAGGGTAATTTTACCTTTGTCCATACGCGGCCAGATTGGTCGAATTTGTCCGTTTACCGCAGCTATACCTAAGTAATCACCAAAGAAAACTTTTTCGTCTGGCACAAACGACTTTTCAGAAATTGTTTGCTGTTGAAAGGTATTTCCTCCATCTTTACTCATACACCAAACAACATCGGTCTGATTGCTATTTGCTTTGTATTTGTGTCGATCGTAAAAAACGAGGTGTAAATCTCCGTTAGTTTGGTCAATGGCAATTGCAGTCATAAACTGATGCGAACGCGTTCCATCTTGATTGACCTTGATGGCATTCGACCAAGTTTCTCCACCATCAGTTGATTTCATAATCCAAACATCTGTGTTATCATTTCCATTTCGCTGATCACTCCAGTTTAAATACAATGTTCCACGATTGGGTCCATCGCTCATGTCTGAAACCAAAAAAGGCAAACCATTCGCACGATAAAAACCAGGAACTTTTATATCCCAACCTTCTGGTTGATTTTCAACATATTTTTCTTCTGCAAGCCAAGTTTTACCATCATCAAGTGATTTCTGCATGACCAATCCTTTGGGACCTGCCCAAGTTACATAAATCTCTCCGTTAGGTCCGAGCGCTGGGACAGCACCTTCAACAGTATTGTCACTATCCAAACAATCACCACCATACTTCGAGATACGTTTTGGTTGCGA
>JBMLTP010000058.1:0-11827 GCA_049239885.1 Crocinitomicaceae bacterium | reverse complement strand
GGTCGCATGGGTATGAACGCTGTTGCAACCGTTGCATTTATCGCAGGTGGACATACTTTTGGTAAAAGCGCACGGAGCAGGTCCGGCATCTAACGTAGGTGCAGAACCAGAAGCAGCACCAATCGAAGAACAAGGTTTTGGTTGGAAAAGTTCTTATGGAACAGGAAAAGGTAAAGATGCCATAACATCAGGTCTTGAAGTTACTTGGACCTCTACACCAACGAAATGGGGACATGGATTTTTTAAAATTCTTTATGGTAACGAATGGGAATTAACTAAAAGTCCAGCAGGAGCCAATCAATGGGTAGCTAAGAATGCTGAGGCTAAAATTCCGGATGCATTCGACCCAAATTTGAAGCACAAACCAACGATGTTGACTACTGATTTATCGATGAGATACGACAGTATTTATGGATTAATTTCAAAGCGTTTTTTAGATAATCCGGATCAATTTGCGGATGCATTTGCACGAGCTTGGTTTAAATTGACGCATAGAGACATGGGTCCAAATACAACTTATCTCGGTCCAGAGAAACCAAAGGAGAATTTAATTTGGCAAGATCCTATTCCTGCATTGAATCACCCAGTTGTTGACATGAAGGACATCGAGTTATTAAAGTCTCAAATCCTTTCTTCCGGATTAACAATTTCTGAATTGGTTTCAACCGCATGGGCATCTGCATCAACTTATAGAGGTTCAGATAGAAGGGGTGGTGCGAACGGTGCTCGAATCCGACTTCAACCGCAACGAAATTGGGATGTAAATAATCCACAGCAATTAAATCGAGTCTTGGCTGTTCTAGAAAAGATTCAATTAGATTTTAACACAAAAGCCAAGAATGGTAAGAAAATTTCAATGGCTGATTTGATTGTATTGGGAGGAACCGCTGCAGTTGAAAAGTCGGCTAAAAATGCGGGTTATGTGGTTGCGGTTCCATTTACACCTGGACGCATGGATGCTAGTCAAGAGCAAACTGATATAAAAGGAATGGCTGTTTTGGAACCTATTGCTGATGGATTCAGAAACTACCAGAAAAATGAATACACACTTTCCACGGAAGAGCTTCTAGTGGATAAAGCTCAATTATTGACGCTTTCCGCTCCTGAAATGACAGCATTAATCGGTGGGATGAGAGCGTTAAATGCAAATTACGATCAATCGAATAAAGGAATTCTAGTTACAAGTAAAGACAAACTGACTAATGAGTTTTTTGTGAATTTATTGGACATGTCAACTGAATGGAAAGCAGCTGATGCGAGTAAATTAACATTTGAAGGTCGTGACCGAAAAACTGGAAATATAAAGTGGACGGCAACACGAGCTGACTTGATTTTTGGTTCAAATTCTGAATTAAGAGCATTAGCCGAGGTTTATGGGAGTGAAGATGCTAAGGAAAAAATGGTCAAGGATTTCATTGCCGCTTGGACGAAAGTGATGAATCTCGATCGATTTGATTTAAAATAATTGAATAGCAAGAAAAGTAAAAATGGGGACTTCATAGAGGCCCCATTTTTTTTAAATAAAAATTAAAGGTTTATGTTTAATTAAAATTGACAATCTCCCCCGATTTTAAAGCTTCAATAAAAACTTCACGCATTTTTTCAAGTTTCAATTTTGAATTAGCGTCTCCTTTTTTCGCATTTTCTTTGAGCTTGTAGTAAGTGTCCAAGGATTGTCCGAATAAATCTTGCTCCAATTTCCCCTTTATATCTATTATCTTCGCGTTGACACCAAGTAAATAATGTTCTATATCTCCCAATCGTTGCAATTCATCTGGAGATAAATCTTTCTTCTTCAAAAGCGCATGATAATGTGGTAAAAGCTGATTAAGCAAGGTAACGAATCGTTCAAGCTCTTTGTCTAGTTCTCTTTTATTCTCTTTGAAGTTTTCCAAAATGAAGTCAAATACGGAATAAAAGTAAAATAAAAATTAAACGAGATGCTTAACGATTGAATTTTTAACAATTCTTACGATAGCTTATCAACTATTTAATTCTATGTAATTGGGATAAATGATGATTTTTTTAGCTTTAAAAAGCTTACCTATTGCTTGTTTAAAGGTTTTTTTGCTCATGCCAATCTTATCTCTTATTTCATCAGGATCAGATTTGTCTGAAAGTTCAAGTTTGGGATTTTTTTGAAGAATTTGAAGAATTTTATCGGTTGCTTGATCGTATTTTACGAAAGAAGTAGGATCTAGAGTTATATCCAGTTTCCCGTCTTCACGAACATTTTTAACAAACCCAATTATTCGATCTCCTCGTTGAATACTTTTGGTAATATCTGTATTAAAAATCAATCCCGAGTATCGATTGTTTACAATTACGTTTCGACCTAGCTCAGTTGGTTCACAAATGAGCAATTCTACTTCTTGATCAGTAAGTTCTTCTATGCAAGGATCAAGCATTTTCTTCACCTTCATACTTCCGAAAAGTCTGTCTGTAGCGTGATCGTAACGTAACGTAAAAAGATATTTTTCTCCTTCTTCAAGGCGATGTGTTTGTTCTCCGTATGGAACCATTAAATCTTTATCTAGTCCCCAATCTACGAAAGTTCCGAAAGGATTATTGTGAACGACTTCGAGATAAGTAAAGTCGCCCAAAAGAATTAGAGGGGTTTCGGTTGTAGATACGATTCTATTCTCCGAATCTTTGAATACAAACACAGAAACTTCGGAACCTTCTATATGTTCAGGTAGCAAGTACTTTTTAGGTAAAAGAACTTCGTTTCCTTGCTGGTCGAAAAGATACGCTCCTGGTGGAGTTAGTCGATCGATAGTTAATTCATTGATTCTTCCAAGTTGCATCAATCGAATTTTTTATTCTTTTTACTTTTCTTACTCTTATATTTCCCAGTTGTTACGGACAATCCTGAAGGATTTCTTCGGTCTCTACGTTTTTTCTTTTTAATCTTTGGCATCATAAGTGCCTCATTTTCCATCGCCTGTCTAGCGGCTTCACTCTCTGGAGTTCGCGCAACGTGTGGAGTTTGACCAGAATTATTTTCATCTGTTGGGTTGATCCAAGAATCATTTAATTTGTGTTTTTCAAGTTTTCCAGATTTTTCACTTACAGAATAATAAACTTTGTCCTTATCTTTTTCCTCGTTATTGAGAGCTATGACATCCTCATTTAAAATCCACATTTCGTCATAATAATCATAAGAGTCGTAGGACATATCTGGCACATAATAGGAAGCAATACCTGCTAAGGATTGTGACTCTGGGGACAAGTGATCGAAAACGATTCTTTTTCTCTTATCTTCAAATTTAAGAGCCATGACCGATTTATCAGAAAACTCGAAAATAACTCGTTTGGCGACATTGCTTTTTCCTTTGAAAACGGGACTACCCAATTTTACATTATTACCATTAAAAACCAATGCATCGATGAATTTGAAGTTACTTCCAGTAGTTCCGCCATCCCAACCGAGAAGCAAATACTCTATTTTGTTGTTTCGCTCATATGGAACTATTTTGTAATACAAACAGCCATACCAGTTTTTAGGTTCTATAACACCTTGAGGTTTCGGTGAATATGGATCCAAATTATCTATCAATTCCGTAAGTTTTACTGTCTCCTTGTCTTCATCCCAGCGCATTACAAAAGCACAATAAGAGTATGAAAGATCCGAAAATTCAAGATTCCAATTTACGATACGTAGTAATTTATCTGGACTGTCAAGAATTGCTACCGTTTTTAAGTGTTTAAATTCATAATTGAAAACCCCTTCAAGTTTCAAGAATGATTCTAATTCCTTTTTAAAAATTTTATTTTGTTTTTCAATTTCCGAGTCTGTTTTTGCTCCTCGAAGGTTCAGTAAGGATCGATTTAAGGCAATTTCTTTTTCCTCTAATTCGGTTTGCCCGAAAATCGAACCAATAAAGATTAAATTGAAAATAAAAAGATAGATTGAAACTTTCATAATTCTTTTAACGCAAGAATGACGTTTATGTTACTCCTTATAAATTTTTCAATTGGGTAATCGTTTCAATCGGATTTGCAGATCCAAATACAAAACTACCGGCAACTAGCGCTTGCGTACCCGCTTTTTTAAGTTCCAAACCCGTTTCCAAATTAACTCCGCCATCAACTTCAATAATCGCATTCGATTTCTTTTCTTGAATGAGTTGAGCTAGTTTTTTTACTTTTTCAATGCTTGAATGAATAAACTTTTGTCCTCCAAAACCAGGATTGACTGACATAATAAGTACCAAATCCAAATCCTGTATTACCTCTTCCAAAGTCGAAACAGGTGTATGTGGATTCAATGCAACTCCTGCTTTCATTCCCAACTCTTTAATCGCTGAAATTGTTCGATTCAAGTGGCGACAAGTTTCAACGTGAACCGTCAAAATATCTGCGCCCGAATTTTTGAAGTTTACTAAATAGTTATCCGGATTTTCAATCATTAGATGAACATCCAAAACTTTATCGGTATGCTTGCGAATGACCTCCAAAACAGGGAATCCAAACGAAATATTCGGAACAAAAACACCATCCATCACATCGATATGAATCCATTGTGCTTCCGAGGAATGCAACATTTTAACATCGCGTTCAATGTTTCCAAAATCACACGAAAGAACAGAAGGAGATACGATCATTATATTATTTTTTCCAAAGTTATGGATTTATTTTTCTCCTTTTAATACTTTCACCAACTCCTCTTCCCTTCGGTACAAATCAAGGTGAAAAATGAGATTATTCCTCTCCGCGGCCACCGTTTCATATACCACGTAAATTGGAATTGGTTCCAAAAGTCGAATCGCCATGTGGTTGACTTGGGACAGCAACGTATCAAGTGTATCCGCTTTGAAAGGATTTCTTTTTTTAGGAATCGAATCGTATAATAGCATTGCTTTCGCTAAATCAACTGGATTTTCACAGCGCATACAGCCGTGTGAGTAACTCCTGAAAATTGTATTGAATAACGTTTTCTTGGGTGTATCGTGAACATAAACGCTAAACGAATTATTGAATTCGAATTTGATGATTCCGAGACTGTTGTGTGCTCCCGGTTGCTGAATTACGGTGTAGGGCATGGACGAACGACTTCCCCAATTTACGGAATAGGGGTCAACTTCCTGATTTTGTCCTTTGTATATTTTATAGTGATTTTTGGTTAAGTAATTTCGATTCGCTTTTTGCGCAGGAAGAATTTCTTTCGTTGCAATCGATTGAGGGACTTTCCAAAATGGATGACAGATGATTCGGTAAATTTTCGATTCAAGTTGAGGGGTTGGATTGGTTTGTTTTCCGACAATTATACGATGAACATTTCGCAACGTATCATCTGCATAAAAGTAGAGTTTGAATTCGGGAATATTTACTCGAACGAATTTTTTGGGATTTTTTGGTGCTGATCGATATCGATCCAAAGCAAGTGAAGCTCTAAGAAGCTTTTCATATGTGCTTTCATTCAAAGCGTAAATCGTATTTTCACCCAATTTTCCATCCGCGGAAAGACCATTTTCCAATTGAAATAATTTTAATTTTTGGCTAACCTCAAGGCTATCCATTTTGTTGTCAATCCATCCTTTTGACAATAATGATTTTTTAGCGTCTTCAAAAATTTTTTCTGGTTTAGCTTTGGAAGAAATCTTGAATTCGGTTGTATCAATTATGTGATTTTTTGCATAATGGTATACGTTGTAGGCGAGAAAACGATAGTTTGTATCGGCTGGCCCTTGTTTTTGGAATAATCTTGTGAATGAGATGGTGTCCGTTTGTTTCAAGTAATATGTTGGATTGAAATCTTTTGAAATCGAGTCCTTAAGTCGTTTTATTGGAAAGTCGAAAAAGCCATTATTCAAATCGGATATCATTCTTCCGAAATTTAACATCAGTAACACTTCTTTTTCAAGCGGATGAAGTTTTTTGGTTTTAATTGAGTGCAATCGAACTTTTGGAATTCCATACCAAATGCTTCGGTCTAGTTCGCATTGAAGATCAAAAGCGATGTTTTTAAGGCAAGAGTCCGTCGCGAAGAATCTTTTGTAGCTTGATTTTGAATAAATATTTTTTACCCATTCTATCTCTTTATCGTTCAATTTCAATGTTTTGAGATATTGGTCTTCCAAAACTCGCTCAAGTTTTGCTTTCTCGGATAATTCATCATTCTTTAAAAATGATGGTTCCTTCTCTGGGGTTCCAATTGAACAAGCCCACAGTAAAAAAATCAAAAAAGCGAGTATAAACTTTCTCATCAATTTAACTTTGTATCCATAACGTAAAGATTAATTAAATTTAGACTTTATTTCCAATATATGAGTTTAGTTCTTATAATTTTGATTTCTACGGGTTTAATCTCCTGGCAAGCTTTTCAAAACGTGCAATTGAAAGAACGCTTTTTGTTTATCCCATATACTGTCAAACATAACAACGAATTTTATCGTCTATTTTCTCATCTTTTCATTCATGCAGACATAACGCATTTGGCTTTTAATATGCTTTCACTTTATTCCTTAGGATCCATGTTTGAGCAACAACTTAATTTTAGTTATGGTTTTTTAATAGGTTCAATTCATTTTTTATTACTCTACTTTCTTGGAGGATTGGCTTCTGCATTTGTCATCTATTTTCGAAATCAAGACAATGCATCTTATCGAAGTTTGGGTGCGTCAGGCGCTGTGTCAGCAGTAATTTTTGCTTCAATTATTTGGAATCCTACAATGAGTTTGATGATTATGTTCATACCCATTCCAATTCCTGCTTACCTTTTTGGGCCTATTTATTTGCTGATCGAGTTTTTTGCTTTACGCAGAGGTGGAACGGGGATCGCGCATGATGCTCACATTGGCGGAGCGTTGTTTGGAGTTCTTTATGTACTAATTTTGGATTTTGAAAAAGGTAAACAATTTTTTGATTTGATTTTTTAGAAATGGCAGTTTTATATGTAAATAATAATGGGACAATTCTTCCCAATGATGCGCCAACTATCCATCCTGGAAATCGCGGACACTTGTATGGAGATGGTGTTTTTGAAAGCATTCGAATAATGAGTGGAAAACCCTTGAATTTGGAGAATCACATTAAACGCATGTTGGATGGTGCCAAGGTCATTAAAATGAGAACGCCATCTTATTATACCACGGATTTTTTTCTAGATAAAATCGAGGAGTTGATTCGAAAGTCAGAAATCGAAGAGGGTGGAAGATGTCGTTTGTCATTGGACCGTATATCTGGAGGCGCTTATTTACCAGATTCGAATGAATCGACATTTTACATTGAAGTTTATCCATATGATGTAAATCATTTTGAATTGAATGCGAAGGGACTTGAGGTTGATATTTATCAGGATATTAAGCTTCAAAAGAATTTTCTTTCAAACTATAAAACCAAGGCCGGACTTACATATGTAATGGCGGCTATTTCAGCAAAGGAGAAAGGATTGGATGACGTTTTTCTTAGCAACGACCGAGGCAATATTCTGGAAACTTCCAGTTGTAATGTCTTTGTTGTTAGTAATGGTGTTTTATATACTCCTGGTTTGGATGAAGGCTGTTTGGCAGGGACAATGCGCATGCAAGTTATCAATCTTGCTATAAGTCACGGAATAAAAGTCTATGAATGCGCTATCCTTCCTCAAAACTTATTGGCTGCCGATGAAATTTTCATTACCAATGCGATTCGAGGAATCAATTGGATTGGTGGATATCGAACGAAACGATTCTTCAATAATATGTCAAGAAAGTTGATTGTACTGTTAAATGAACATTGGGAAAAAGAGCTAGGAATATGAATAAATAAAAAAGGCCATCTTTTCAGATAGCCTTATCAAAATCTAAAGGGGAATTATAATGTTCCTCTTTTTTCTTGCTCGCGTTCGATGGATTCAAATAGCGCCTTGAAGTTACCCGCGCCAAAGCCTTTTGCTCCCATTCGCTGGATTATTTCAAAAAACAACGTTGGTCTATCTTCAACTGGCTTCGTGAAAATTTGAAGTAAATAACCTTCTTCATCGGCATCAACTAAAATGGCAAGTGACATCAATTCATTGATATCCTCTTTCATCATGCTCATGTGTTCACCTAATCTACCAGGAATCTCGTCATAATAAGTTTTAGGAGGGGCAGAAAGAAACTCAACTCCTCTTGCTCTAAGTTGTCTGACCGTTTCGACGATATTATCAGTTGCAACAGCTATGTGCTGAGCTCCGGGACCCTCGTAGAAATCCAAATATTCTTCAATTTGCGAACGTTTTTTACCTTCTGCTGGTTCGTTAATTGGGAATTTGATTCTACCATTTCCATTCGACATTACTTTTGACATCAATGCTGAATATTCTGTGTGAATTTGTTTATCGTCAAAGGATAAGAAATTAACGAATCCCATTACATCCTCGTACCACTTTACCCACGTATCCATTTCTCCCCAACCAACATTTCCAACCATGTGGTCAATGAATTTTAAACCGGTAGGAGTTGGGTTGTAATCGGATTCCCAGTTTTGGAAGCCAGGTAAAAAAGGTCCGTTGTAATTCTTGCGCTCAACGAACATGTGAACCGTTTCGCCATAGGTGTAAATTCCAGCGCGAACCACTTCTCCGTTTTCATCTTTTTCAATGGTTGGTTCCATGAATGATTTGGCTCCGCGTTTCGTCGTTTCTTCCCACGATTTTTTTGCGTCATCTACCCAAAGCGCGATTACCTTAACACCGTCTCCATGTTTTTTAACATGCTCTCCAATAGGTGAGTCGCTTTTCAAGGCCGTAGTAAGCACCAAGCGAATTTTATCTTGTTTCAACACATAAGAAACGCGATCTTTTAAGCCAGTTTCCAAACCTGCATAAGCATGAGATTGAAAACCAAACGCAGTTTTATAGAAGTGAGCTGATTGTTTTGCGTTACCAACATAAAATTCAACGTAATCCGTTCCTAAAAGAGGGAGAAAATCTTCTGCTCCTTCAAATATTTTTTCCAGACCATATTCAACGTTGGATACTTGTTTTTTTATTTCTTCTGACATAATTAAAATTTTAATAATTAATGAATCCAAGATTTAGCGTAATCGGTCTGTTCGATACCTAAAGCTTGCTTAGTTAATTTGAGTGGTTTGAACGTATCCACCATCACAGCTAGTTCTTCTGTTTCCTTTTTGCCAATGCTGCGCTCATAAGCTCCAGGATGAGGTCCGTGCGGAATTCCTGATGGATGCAAGGTAATTTGGCCTTTTTCAATGTTGTTTCGGCTCATGAAGTCACCATCTACATAATAAAGTACTTCATCTGAATCAATATTACTATGATTGTATGGAGCAGGAATCGAATCCGGATGGTAGTCATAAAGCCTTGGAACGAAAGAGCAAATTACAAATGCACTTGTTTCAAAAGTCTGATGAACGGGAGGTGGTTGATGAACTCGTCCCGTTATCGGCTCAAAATCGTGTATCGAAAAGGCATAGGGATAATTGAAACCATCCCAACCAACAACATTAAATGGATGATGAGCATATACATATTCATACAACTCATCTTGTTTTTTGATTTTTATAACGAAATCTCCTTCTTGGTCATGCGTTTCTAATTCATGAGGTGGACGAATATCCCGCTCGCAGTAAGGAGAATGTTCTAATAATTGCCCGAACCAATTTCGATATCTTTTAGGTGTATAAATTGGATGAAATGATTGAACAATAAATAATCTATTTTCGTCTGTTTCAAATTCCATTTGGTAAATCATTCCGCGCGGAACAACGAGATAATCTCCATAGGAAAAGTCAATGTTACCGAGTTGAGTTTTCAATTTACCAGAACCCTTGTGAATGAAAATAACTTCATCGGCGTCTGCGTTTTTGTAGAAATAATCAGTCATTGATTTTTTTGGGGCTGCCAACTCAATGTAGCAATCACTATTAACCAAAACCGGTGTTCTACTTTCAAGGTAATCGTCTTTTGGAGTCACTTGAAATCCTTGAAGTGAACGCATCTTCATGTTTTTTTCGAGTGCGATTTCAGGTGCGATGTTTCTCTGTCCACGAATTTCTTTCACCACTGTTGGTGGCTGAATGTGATAAAGTAAGCTAGACATCCCATCAAATCCAATCGTTCCGAAAAGTTGCTCGTGATAAATGGAGCCATTCGGTTGTCTAAATACGGTATGTCGTTTGTGAGGAATGTTCCCCAATTTATGATAAAAAGGCATAATTAATTGAATTATAATAACTTAAAATTTTCTCAAACCAACAAAAGATCCTGTTTCATTCTGGATTTCTCTTTAGAATTTGTTTGATAGATAATTTTAAATCAATCCACAGCATAAGTTTGACAAAGTTAGAAGAATGCATCAACTAAAATAAATGATTTTAATCAGCTTTTATAATTTTCTTCATAAATTTTATCTTTTTGTTGAACGATTAATGTAGAAAGTTAAATTTGTCACCTAACTTAAAAGTGATGTCAGAAATTATTGTCATTGGTGCCGGAGGTCAAATAGGAACTGAGTTGGTGATTGAACTGCGCAAGAGGTTTGGTTCTCAAAATGTTGTAGCCTCCGATCTCGGAGAAGTTTGTCCTCCACTTTTAGATGGTGGTCCATATAAACAGTTGGATATTTTGAATCGTGAAGCTGTGAGATCATTTATTATCGAGAATGGCATCAAGCAAGTTTATCTTCTAGCAGCGTTGCTTTCTGCCACTGCAGAAAAGAATCCGGAATTTGCATGGCGACTTAATATGGAAGGGCTTTTTACAATTTTAGATCTTGCAAAAGAAGGGCATATTGATAGAATCTTTTGGCCAAGTTCGATCGCTGTTTTTGGACCAACAACACCACCTGATAAAACGCCACAGCATACCATTATGGAGCCAACAACGGTTTATGGAATTTCCAAGCAAGCCGGAGAGCGGTGGTGCGAATATTATTTTAATAAATTCAATGTTGACGTTAGAAGTATTCGCTATCCAGGACTGATTTCGTATAAAAGTAAGCCAGGAGGTGGAACAACCGATTATGCCGTAGATATTTTTTACAAAGCAAAATCGACTAAAAAGTTTACAAGTTTCTTGGCAGAAGACACAACGCTTCCAATGATGTTCATGGATGATGCCATTCGAGCCACAATTGAATTAATGGAAGCTCCTTCAGAACGGATTCAAGAACGTTCCGCATACAATTTAGCTGGCGTGAGTTTTTCTCCTCTTGAAATTGCAGACTCGATAAAAAAACGAGTTACCGACTTTGAAATTGCCTATGAACCTGATTTTCGTCAAGCAATTGCAGATAGTTGGCCCAATTCGATTGATGACAGCGCAGCCAATAAAGATTGGGGGTGGCAACATCGCTTCGGTTTAGATGACATCGTTGAAATCATGCTGGAAAACGTTCATCCAGATTGAATTCATTTTGTTAATTTAATATAATTACTATTTCAAATTAATAGTATTACTATTATATTTGCTTTAATAACTGTTAAAGTTTTGAAAGCAATATTATCACAAATCAAAATTCAGGTTAATCCAAAACTCTATTTAAAGGATCCTCATACTTCTGAATTGGGTGAAAAAATTCTTAAGAAAAGCATCAAACTTATTGATGAATTGGGATTTGAGCATTTTACATTCAAAAAATTAGCTACTGAAATTAATTCTACCGAGGCGTCTATTTATCGTTATTTCGAAAGTAAGCAGAAGTTGACATTTTATCTTATAAATTGGTATTGGAGTTTCATTGAATATAGACTGGTTTTTGAAACTGCGAATATTCAGGATTCTAGGGAGCGATTATCAAGAGCGGTTCATATTTTAACGTCTCTTCCTGAATCGGAATCAGAGGTAATTGATCTTTTTGAAGCCCCACTCAAGAAAATTGTCATGAATGAATCGATC
>JBMLTP010000057.1:0-8163 GCA_049239885.1 Crocinitomicaceae bacterium | reverse complement strand
AGGCGTTTATCAATACGGTTCAGCAAAGCCTTCAATTGTTTTATGCGGATTATATCAATGATACCAAATATGATTCGATAATCAACGCATTGAATTATGAATCGGGCGAAATTCCAAATTTCACCAATGAAGAAATTTGTGAACGATTACAAAAGATGAACGAAATGACTCCGTTTCATTTGGATTGCAATGCTGCGACTATTTCAACCATTCGTTTTTTTGCTCGTGAAAGAAGAGGTTTCATCCGAATTGCCATGGGTCGATCAGCGCTCTATTTCGACATGTATAAGGAAAAGATGGCAGAATATGGCATCCCCATCGAACTTCGGTTTTTATCTGTCATAGAAAGTGGATTGAGACCCCAAGTTAAATCAAAAGCTGGTGCTTTAGGGCTTTGGCAATTCATGTATAAAACTGGATTATACTTTGGTTTGGATGAAAATTCGTACATCGATGAGCGAATGGATCCTGAAAAAGCAACAGATGCAGCTTGCCGTTACCTTAAACAATTGTATGGAATTTATGGCGATTGGAACCTTGCTCTTGCTGCATACAATGCCGGGCCGGGAAATGTCAATAAAGCCATTCGTAGATCAGGTGATAAAAAAACCTATTGGGAAGTTCGTCCTTATTTGCCTGCTGAAACCCAAGGTTACGTTCCAAATTTCATCGCTGCGGCATATATGATGACATACCACGCAGAGCACAATATCATTCCAATGGAGGCTAAAATTCACAACGCTCAGCTTGATACGATGTGTTTGACAGAAGGCGTTCACATGTCCACAATTTCCAAATTAATAAATTGGGAAGTGGAAGATATTCAGTCCTTAAATCCTGTTTACAAAACAACATTTATTCCGAAATCAAAACCTGCTCGTTGCATCACTGGTGCGCTAGAGAAAATCAGTTTACTAGTTAGTGTTCAAGATTCACTTTATGCGCTTGAAAAGTCGATCTATTCTCCTGTTAAACCAATCCCGCAAATTGAAACACCTGTTGCGCAAGTCGCTGATTCTTCAGATAGCACAAAAATCGAAGAACAAGAAACCGTTTCAGATTCGATTCCAAAAAAGGAAAACTTGCAATATCACAAAGTTAAACCAGGAGATAATCTTAAAAATATCGCTTTGAAGTTCAACGTCACCATAGAACAAATTATGGAATGGAATGCACTGAGAACAGGCAATATTTACGTTGGTCAACGTTTAAAAATTTATTCGGATCAAATAGCGAAAAATAATCCAGTTCAAACACCAAAACCTCCAGCGAAAAAATACTACGTAGTGCGAAGTGGAGATACATTCACCAAAGTTGCGCAAAAGCATAACCTGACCCAAGCCCAATTGCAAAAATTGAATCCGGGAGTTCGTGTAAACCGCATTACAGTCGGACAACGATTAAGAGTTAAATAAACTACTTTAATGGAATCCTTGTCTGCAGTTATCATTACGTTTAACGAAGAAAAAAATATCGAGCGATGTTTGAAATCGTTACAAAATGTTGCGGATGAAATGATTGTTGTGGATTCCTTTTCAACAGATCAAACAGAGGCTATTTGTAAATCCTTTAACGTTAAATTTTATAAAATGGAATGGGAGGGTTATGCGAAAACAAAGAATAAGGCACAAGCATTAGCCAGTTCAGAATATGTCATTTCGGTTGATGCCGATGAATGCTTAGACGAGCAGTTAATTCAAGAAATTTCTCAATTGAAAAAAAATGGGTTCAACGGAGTATATGAACTGAATCGTTTAACTAATTATTGTGGTTCATGGGTTTATCATTGCGGGTGGAACCCAGATTGGAAAATTCGAATCTATCCAAAATCCCGAGTGAAATGGAATGACGCCATTGTACATGAAGAGTTGTTAGTTCCGAATGATTTGAAAGTGAATCAATTAACCGGAAGACTTCATCATTATTCTTATTTTTCAACGACACAACATCGGTTAAAAGCCGACCAATATTCCAAATTAACAGCCATTAAATACTTTGAACAAGGTAAGAAATGTTACTTTTTAACGCCCTTCTTGAGTGCTTTAAGTCGTTTTTTATCCATGTACATTTTGAAATTGGGGTTTTTGGATGGAAAAGCGGGATGGAATATCGCAAGAATTAGCGCTGAGTCAAATGCTTTTAAATATCGTGAACTGCGAAGATTAATAAATAAAACTCAATGAATCGAATCATCATTTCAAGAACGGATAGCATTGGTGACGTAGTATTGACGCTTCCTCTATGCGCATGGCTTCGGGAGAAATTCCCTGAAGCGAAGTTGACCTTTCTTGGAAAAAACTATACGAGAGATGTTGTAGCTTACTTCGACTGCGTGGATGAGTTTATTAGTGTAGAAGAAATTGAGGCGCTTCCCGTCATAAATCGTTTGAATTTTATCAAATCGGATGTTTTTATACATGTTTTTCCAAACAAGGAACTCGCTGCGTTGGCAAAGAAAGCAAGGATACCCATACGTATTGGAACGTCACACCGAGTTTATCACTTATTAACTTGCACACATCGCTTGAATTTCAGTCGTAAAAACTCGAATTTACATGAATCACAACTGAATTTTGAACTAGCCAAGCCTTTGGGAATCAAAGAAATTCCTTCATTAGAACAAATCAATGGTAGCTTGTCTCATTTTAAAATTCCGTCGGTTGATTTACCTGATTTCCTGTTGGAACTTGATTTTTCGAATACAGTAATTCTTCATCCGAAATCACAAGGAAGTGCAATGGAATGGTCAATTGAAAACTATTTCGATTTGGCAAATCGTCTTGTCGAAAATGGCAAAACCGTTTGTTTCACTGGAACTGAAATCGAAGGAGAACAATTTCGTTCACAAATCCCAGCTGATAAGCGTATTATCGATGCGACAGGAAGATTGTCGTTGCAACAGTTAATCAAGTTGATTGCGCTGTCTGAAGGTCTTGTAGCTTGTTCAACAGGACCATACCACTTATCCGCTGTTTTTGGAAAAAAAGCGGTTGGTTTATTTTCTTCCCGTAAACCGATTCATCCCGGTCGCTGGGCGGCTCTAGGCGAAAACTCAGCTGCTTTGGTCTTCGATGAAAATTGTCCGAAATGTAAAAAAGGGAAAAACTGTAATTGCATCGAAAAAATTGAAGTTGATCGTGTTCTAAGATTCTTCGAATGATTATAAAATGGCTTAAATCTTTAGTTCAAAGTCACCTTTTTTTATCGATTTCTACCTTTTTCTTTTCGATAGGCTTATTAAATCGAAATGAGTTCTCCATTCATTTTTCAGTGGCCTTGTCATTAGCTGTATTTGGAGTGTACAATTTGAATCGATTAAACAAATTAAAAAAGAATCAACTTCCCACCGAAATACGACTTTGGTACGAGAAGTACTCAGTAGTTCTTCACTATTCAGCTTTCCTATGTATTTCAATTTCCGCCTTGATTTATTTTTATGTCCTGAGACAAAAGCCATTTTCACTATTGATACTAGGATTAACGGGATTGATTACGGCACTTTACATTTTTACAATAAAACAAGCCAATCTGCGGCAAATTCCAGGAACAAAAGCGTTATGGATTTCAATAGTTTGGACAATTATGGCAGTGGTTATTCCTAAATTGACACAGGATTCATTTAGTTGGTTAGATCTACATTATTTCATACTGTTTTATGCGCTTACGATTCCGGGTGATATGCGTGACATGGATTTTGATAACCCCAAAATGAAAACGATACCTCAACTAATAGGAAATCGAAAGTCAAAATTTTTGTTTTATTTTCTTTTGGTTCTTTTTCTGATGATTAATAATTTAGTGGAAGACAGAAGTCTAATTGAAAGCATTCCAGTTTTTCTTTTTAGTTTAATTCTATTTGCAAAACGTTTTTCACTGCGTTATGCGCTGATGGATGGTATTCTTTTGATTTTTGGAATATCTAGTTTGTTTGAATGGTGAGATTTCATTTTCAAACATACCTAAGACCCGAAATGAACTTTTATCTTTGCACCTTAAACAAAAACAATGGATTACGATTTTAGAGCGATAGAAAATAAATGGAGGAAATTCTGGGCGGAAAACAAAACATTTAAAGTTACAGAAGATCAAAGCAAACCAAAATTCTATGTTTTGGACATGTTTCCTTATCCATCAGGTGCTGGATTGCATGTAGGTCACCCACTTGGCTATATCGCTTCCGATATCTATGCGCGCTACAAACGTTTACAGGGATTCAACGTACTTCATCCAATGGGTTATGATTCCTTTGGTTTGCCCGCGGAGCAATATGCGATTCAGACTGGCCAACATCCTGCTATTACTACCGAACAAAATATCGCTCGCTATCGCGATCAAATGGACAAAATCGGATTTTCTTTCGATTGGGATCGGGAAGTGCGTACCTCTTCTCCAGCATATTACAAGTGGACACAGTGGATTTTTATTCAACTTTTCAATTCCTGGTATAATCCTAAAACAAATAGAGCCGAGGACATTCAAACGCTTGTCGAAATATTTGAAATACAAGGTTCTCAAGGGGTGAATTTGGACATGCTTACTGGCGATATCGAAAAAGACGTGATCCCTTTTACAGCCGATGAATGGAATAATTTCAACGAAAAGAAGAAACTAGAAATTCTCATGAATTTTCGTTTGGCATATCTCGGTGAATCTTATGTGAATTGGTGTTCGGCCTTAGGAACTGTTCTAGCAAATGATGAGGTTGTAAATGGTGTTTCAGAACGCGGGGGACATCCGGTAGAACGTAAATTGATGAAGCAATGGAGCATGCGAATCACGGCATACTCGCAACGCTTGTTGGATGGACTAAACGAAATTGATTGGTCTGAAAGCATCAAAGAAACACAACGAAATTGGATTGGAAGAAGCGAAGGCGCGTCTATCAACTTCCCCCTTTGGAGGGGGGCCGAGGGGGAGGACAGTGAGAATGTCACCCCTCTTAATCTCCCCTCAAGGGGCGAAATTGAAGTTTTTACAACCCGCCCTGACACTGTTTTTGGGGTTTCATTTGTAACGCTAGCACCTGAGCACGATTTAGTTTCGAAAATTACAACGCCAGAGCAAAAAAGCGAGGTTGAAGCTTATGTAGAAAAAGCGAAAAATCGCAGTGAACGTGAACGTCAAGCAGATGTAAACACGATTAGTGGTGTATTTACCGGTTCCTATGTTGAACATCCCTTCTCAAAAGAACCTATTCCAATCTGGGTGGGTGATTACGTTCTTGTAGGATATGGAACAGGAGCTGTAATGGCTGTACCTGCTCACGATGAACGAGATTTTAAATTCGCAAAGCACTTTGAAATCCCAATCAGACAAGTAATTTCTCCTACAAACGAATCACACGACATGGAAAAGGCGGCTTGGACGGAGAAAGAAGGAACTTTAATCAATTCAGATTTTTTAAACGGACTTTCTGTGAAACAAGCTATTCCCAGGGCCATTGAAGAAATTGCAAAAAATGGATTTGGAAAAGGCCGCGTTAATTACCGTTTAAGAGATGCTGTTTTTGGACGTCAACGTTATTGGGGTGAGCCTATTCCAATTTATTATCAAGAAGAAACACCTTTTAGTTTGAAAGAAAGTGAATTGCCTTTAAACCTACCAGAAGTCGATAAATACTTACCAACGGAAGACGGCGAACCACCACTGGCGCGTGCTAACAATTGGAAATACAATTCGGAGTTTGAATACGAACTATCAACAATGCCAGGTTGGGCAGGAAGTTCGTGGTATTTTCTACGATACTTGGATCCGAACAACGATTCCGAGTTTGTAGGTAAAGACAAGGTTGATTATTGGAAAAACGTAGACTTGTACATTGGCGGTTCCGAGCACGCCACTGGACATTTATTGTACGCGCGCTTTTGGACTAAATTCCTTTTTGATCGTGGTTACATTCCATTTGATGAGCCCTTCAAAAAAATGATTAATCAAGGAATGATTTTGGGTCGAAGCAGCTTTGTATATTTGGTAATCGGTGAAAATAAGTTTGTTACTTATTCGCTTAAGGACAACTACGTTTGCGCTCCAATTCACGTCGATATTTCAATGGTTGACAGTGATAAGTTGGATATCGAAGCTTTTCGTAACTGGAGACCGGAATACGCGAATGCTGAATTTGTTTGCGAAGAGGATGGGATCTATTTATGTGGATACGAAGTCGAGAAAATGTCGAAATCTAAATACAATGTTCAAACGCCCGATGAGTTAGTTGAGAAATTTGGAGCAGATACCTTGCGCATGTATGAGATGTTTTTGGGACCTTTAGAGCAGACGAAACCATGGGACACCAAAGGAATTAATGGTGTTTATAACTTCTTGCGTAAATTATGGCGCTTGTTCCACGACTCGGAGGGAAATGTCGTTTTATCTGAAAATGAACCATCAAAAGAATCACTAAAGACTTTACACAAAACCATCAAAAAGATGAAAGACGATTTGGATCGTTTCTCATTCAATACAGGTGTTTCTAATTTCATGATTTGCGTGAATGAACTAACTGATCAAAAATGTAATAACAGGGTAATTTTAAATGATTTGATTATCATGCTTTCGCCCTACGCCCCGCATATTTCAGAGGAACTATGGGGTCGATTAGGGAATGAACCAGGAACAATTAGCACTGCAAAATTCCCAGCTTTCAATGAAGTATATTTAGTGGAATCTGCTTTCGATTATCCCGTATCATTCAACGGTAAAATGCGCTTCAAGGTCAATTTAAGTTTGAGTATGACTCCTAAAGAAATTGAGGATTATATTTTGACTTTTGACGAATCTAAAAAATGGTTGGAGGGAAAGGAACCGAAGAAAGTGATTATTGTTCCAGGGAAGATTGTAAATGTGGTAGTTTAATGTCTTCAATTTAAATTCAAACAAATTTTTTAACAAAAATTGCATTAAATTGTGTAACTTCGCCAACTCTAAATTTAGCAGATGGCATTAGAATATACAATTAGAAAAGCAAAAGCACTTGCTTGTTTGGTGTTTTTACTTTTATCACAGGTCGTTTTTTCCCAAACACCTGTTGCAACTTTCGGAACGATACCCGCATCACCGGGGGGTTCGGTTACTGTTTGTCAGGGACAGACCATTACTTACATTAATTCATCGACAAATACTTCGGGTGCGACATATCAATGGAGTTTTGGTGTAGGGGCATCTCCTTCAACTGCTACTGGAGTTGGGCCACATACAGTTACTTACAGCACGGTTACAACTACAGGCGCTTCTTTAACTGTTACTAATTCAAATGGAAATTCGGATACTGAACCGCTTTCAATAGTTGTCAATGTTTCCCCGACCTCCAATTTGACTTTATTAAATTCAGGCTCCGGGTTTGCCACAACTACATCAAATGGATTGACGCTTTTCAGAAATTGTACTTCAGCATCTTCAACCCTATTTAATTTTGGCGTTTCCGCATATGCAGTTGGAACTACACAAACCTTCAACTGGGGTGATGGATCTCCAAATTCAACACAGGTAGATTTGGTTGGAAATCAAATTTCACATTCATATAGCCTTGGTCAATTTACTTTGACGCATACCGTTATTTTACCGAATGGTTGTCAAGTAATTAAACAGTATATTGTATTTAATGGGGAAGCTCCAGTTATCACTGTTTCTGGTTCTGGTCAGAATACATGTCTTCCATTTCCATACTCATTGGATATTTTATCCAACAATGTTCCTGGTACCAACTATAATGTTTCATTTACCGATGGAAGTCCTGCATCTATTTTCACAACGGTTAATGATACGACAATCTCCCATGTTTTTAATACTTCTTCTTGTGGTCAAACTTATCCAGTAGGACCCGTCACAATCGACAACGCTTTTCAAGCAACTATTGTTGCACAAAATGCCTGTGGGACAACTTTTGCAACTGTCGGTCCGATAACAATTTCAACTGGAGCAAGTGCTCAGTTTACTTATTCACCGCCTTCTCCAATTTGTCAGGGAGAGCCTGTTACTTTCACGAATCAGTCTGCTGGTGGTGAAAATGTTGATCAGGATGGCTGTTCAAATGACTATGGTTTTTATTGGTCTGTTGAAGAAGTATCTGGATGGAATGTAACGGATGGTAATTTAGGTTCGAACAATGGTTTTGTAGGTGCAACTTATGACTACACGCTTTGGGACACTCCTTCTGTTGATTCAGTT
>JBMLTP010000056.1:0-13957 GCA_049239885.1 Crocinitomicaceae bacterium | reverse complement strand
AATTAACGCATACAATTTAACGTATACCATTAACGGTTGCTCCTCACAAGATTCCTTGTTTATTGTAGTGAATCCAACTCCCGTCATACAAAACTTGACTGGTGCGGGAATCTGTAGTGGCGATACGGCGAACATATGTGCGACAATAGATCCTGCTGGAGGAGTAGATACTTCAAATGGTATATTTGAATGGTTTACTAATGGAAGTCAAATCGGTCAAGGTGCTTGTTTGGCTGTTAATCCGAGCGATACAACAGTCTACGATTTCGTCTACACAACTCCAGGATTGTATGGTTGTGCGAGTGACACCGGAAGCATTGAAGTGCGCGTTTTCACTGTGCCGATCATTCAAAATTTAGTCAGTGGTAATATTTGTCCTGATTCTTCATTCATATTAGACGCTACCGTAAACATTGCTGGTGGTAACTTCATTTGGTCTGACAGTGTTCAAAACCTTGGAAGTAGTGGAATCAATTACGGAAACACGAATCCTCTCACCATTGCTCCGCAAGACACTACGTTGTACACATTGATCTACGGATTAACGTATGACAATGGTCAAGTTGTTTGCTATGATACGGCACAAGCGCTTATAAATGTTTATCAAAAACCATATATTCAAGATATTTTGGATACCATTTGTAGTGGGTTCCCTTTCTCAGTCAATCCAGCTGATTTTGTTGGAAATATAATTCCGAATGGAACGAGCTACGAGTGGTTGTATACGGACAACCCAAATGTGAACAACGAAGCGAATAGTTCGACTTCATCACCAGTGATTTCTGGAGCTGCTCTCGTTAATAATTCTCCTCTTAGTCAAAATGTAACTTACACAGTAACACCTACTTCAGGTACAACAGGAAATTGTCCTGGAAATGATTTCAACGTAATAATCACAATCATTTCAGCTCCACAGATAAGTGATAAGCTTGACTCCATTTGTAGTGGAGAATCACCGTCAATAATCGCATCAACTGCGGATGTCATACCTTCTGGAACTCAATATACGTGGATTGTACAAACTGGAAGCCCGAATATTGTTGGATACAATGATAATTCAACACCAGCTCCAGATTTTTCTAGTCAGGAATTGATTAACCAAACTTCATTCATTGATTCAATAATCTATTTAGTTACTCCAACTACAGGAAATTGTCTTGGAGATCCGTTTTTATTCAAGGTGGTCGTAAAACCTGCACCTAATCTTGCAGATGCCTTTGATACAATTTGTAGTGGACAATCATGGGTGTTTAATCCAGGAAATATTGCTGCTGGGGATGTAGTTCCGACTGGCTCTCTATTTGATTGGACAGTTGTTCCTTCTACTTCCGTTTCTAATGAGACTTCTAATTTAGGAGCTCCAGTCAGTTCTGTAAGTCAATTGAGTCCAAATCTCATCAATAACACGAATACAAACCAAACAGTAGTTTATAATGTAGTTCCATCTTATTTGGGTTGCGAAGGAGACACGTTTAAAATTAATTTACTTGTGGAGCCAAAACCTTTGATCGTTGGTCAGAACTTTACGATTTGTAGCAGCACGTCGTTTACTCATACTCCTCAAAACGGCCCACCAAATATTGTTCCTGCTGGTACCAGCTATACATGGATAATAGTTGGAAACAATACAAACGTGACAGGGTGGTCTGATCAGACTGCACCACAAACTTCGATTAGTCAAACTTTGATTAATAATACCCCTGTTCAGCAGCAAGTTGTTTATCAGATAACACCAATTTCAGGAAATTGTGCAGGAACACCTTTTACAGATATCATTTTAGTTAACCCGACACCTGTTGTTTCAAATATTCAAGATACCATCTGTAGCGGAAGTTCATATTGTGTTGTTCCTTCCTCAGGTTCATTGATTGTTCCTACCGGGACTTCCTACACTTGGCAAGCGCCACAATCGATTCCTCAGAATTCGATTCAAACGGCAAGCGGAAGTCCATTCGGCCCTGGCTTGAATTCAAATTGCATAGGTTATGGAACGTTTCCAATTTTCAATAATATCAATCCATTAGCCCCAGCTCAACTTACATTTCATGTCATCCCGCGTACAGGTGTTTGTATAGGTGATATGTTTAATGTGCAATTGGTTGTAAATCCAATTCCAACTGTTCTTGCTTCTGCAGTTGACTCCGTTCTTTGTCCTGGAGAACAAACGCAATTAAATGCAGTAGGAACGCCTGCTACAGATTTATCAGGAAATGCTGGAACGTATACGTGGTTGAATCCATTGCTTTATCAGGGGTCTAACCTAGGTAGTACAGTTACGACTGCGCCTTTGAATTCAACTACTTCATTTACGGTTCAGTATAATCTTGCGGGTTGCATTGGTTCGGACAATGTAACGGTACTTGTTTCACCTGTGCCGATAATAACAAGCATTCAAGTCAACGAAGCTGTAATTTGTGAAGGAGGTTGTGATACACTGACTGCGAATATTCAAGGAGCTTATGATACAGTGCTTTGGTCGGGACCTATTCCATTTACAGTTATTGATAACAATACCATTGCTTTTTGCTACAACGATACACTTACGGTTGAGTTTTTTGCTCAAGCGCAATTAGGGAACTGTTTTAGTAACATGGATTCCATAACAATTAACATCATCCCAGATCCATTACTTACATCCCAACCCGTTTTGGATACAACTATTTGTGTAGGCGGAAATTATTCATTTTCGATAGGCGTTTCTGGAGGCGCCGGAGGTCCTAATTATCAGTGGTATCAAATCAATACTACCACGCTCGATACACTATCTTTAGGTTCTGCGAATGGCGCTAACTCATCCACTTATACTCCACTACCTGTATTTAATACTTCGGGTGATTATCTCTATTTCTGTGAGGTAACCTATACTGCAAGTGGATGTAACGATACATCTTCACTTACGGCTGAGTTTCATGTCTTGCCAGATCCAATTGCAAGTATTAATTCTTTTGGAGCAGATTCAGTTTGTGTAGGTGGCCAGTTGGGATGTATGACAGCTAATGTTTCTGGTGGATTTGGTTCTTCAGTTGGCTATGTTTGGTCTTTGTTTACACCGCCTTCATTTACACAAGTTTATGATACGATTCCACCTGATTCCGTTTTCTGTCCTCCAACGGATTTACCAGGAAATTACTTGTACACCGTGAGTATTATTCAGTCTGGAAATGGTTGTATTTCAGCGAATGCACCTTTTGATACGGTATCCGTAGTACCAGATCCTGTAATTACTATTAACGGTGAAATTGAAGTATGCGTTGGAGCTGAAGTGCCTCTTACAACGACAGTTACTGGGGGAATCGGAGATGTAACGAATTATTATTGGCTTCAGTCTCAACCTGTGGGAAGTCCATATTCGATAATGCTTGGATGGAATGGACAAGGTGATACGACAGTTGCTCTTCAAGAAGACATAATGTATCAAGTTCAAATTCTTCAGGAAGGTAATGGCTGTAATGCGGCTGATACACATTTTATAAATGTAGTCGCGGATCCAATTGTAACTGTTGATTACGATCCATTAATTTGTGTCAATACGCCAACGGAATTGGTTGCAAACATTAGTGGAGGAACTGGAATTGCTTATTTTGATTGGTATCAAGTGGATAGCCTTTTAACGGTTGGTGGTGTACAAATAACGCCTGACAACTCTACAGATAATAGCATTACTCAGACAATCTACGAGTCCTATTACAATTTCTATTATGTCGCGCTCGAAATGACTGGTTTAGGTTGTGATCCCGATACTAGTGATTTGGTCATCATAGAAGCTCTTGATTGGGCGATTGCGGATTTTGACGTGCAGCCAGATACGCTCGAACAAAGTTTATTTAATCCGACATTCTCGTTCATAAACCAAAGTCAATCCGCAACAAATTATTTATGGGATTTAGGTGAATGTTCCCCTCAATTATCCAATACGCAATTATACCAAATTCCAACACCATTTTATAATCCGAATGCTGAGGATATCATCGATTACACTTATGGCTGTCCGCCAGGAATTTATACCATACAATTAATTGCATATAATCAAGGAATCTGTCCAGATACAGCGATACAACAGATCCGAATCAAAGATGAATTAGTGGTTTACGTTCCAAATACATTCACTCCTAATGATGATAAAACAAATGACTTATTTGTTCCTGTAGTTACTTCGTATTGGGAACTTGCAGAATATGATTTCACAATTTATGACAGATGGGGTGAAATTATTTTTCAATCTGATCAGCGCGGCGAAGGCTGGGATGGAATTGCAGGAAGACCTTGGCCAGTTACAACTGGAACTGAAAGTCCAAAATCATCTCGTCAAACCGCTCAAATAGGCACATACATATGGACTTTGCGGGTGCGATTAATAAATGGCACTGAAACAAAAGAATATACAGGACACGTTAATCTTGTGAAGTAATTTGTGATTAAAAACGAAAAAGGCTTTAGAATAACATGAGACATTTACTTTTTTTATTTACTTTCTTTTCGTTGGGTTTGAATGCCCAAAATTTTTCATTCTCTTTATCTGGAAAAGGTTTGTTAAATGGAAGTTTGATTCTAAACAATTCCATTACAACAAATGAAAATCAGGATTATGCTTTCGCTATGAGTGGGGCAGGGGGCATTGGAGGGCTGTTTCTTTATGATGACAAAATTGGAGCTTCAATTGAATTTCTAGTTGGAAACCACAAAGGAAAATACAACGGAACCAATGTATTGGATAATCAAAAATATTCATCGTCAATAAATCTTAAAACGCTTCAATTACCGTTGTTGTTTAGATTAGACAATGATGAAAGTTACCTAGAAATTGGCCCTCAGTTTAACGTAATAACAAATGCTAATTTTGAAGGCAATTATCTTTTAGGAATGAATTCTGATGTAACTGATGATTATAAACGAGTGAGTTTGTCTGGTGTTTTTGGATTCGGTACATTTCATCAATTAGGAAGAAGATCGCCACTAACGCTAACTTTCGGCTTCCGAATTAATTACGGTTTTTCTGATATTAAAGGAGTTGATCCTCAAGGAGCTCCCTTTCTTATTTCGACAGCAAATCAAAAATCCATTTTGTTAGCCGCAGGCTTGAATTTAGGTTTATTATATGAACTAAAATAACGATTGAATAAATTAGTTCCATTACTTTTGAACTTTCAAAGTTTTATGGAAAATCGAAAAAACCTTCAAATATACAATAGCCTTTCCGGTAAAAAGGAAATATTTGAACCGCTACATGACAATTTCGTTGGAATGTATGTGTGTGGGCCAACTTTATACAGCGAACCACACATGGGCAACATGCGCACGTTCATCAATTTCGATTTGATTTATCGTTATTTTCTGCATCTTGGTTACAAAGTAAAATATGTTCGAAACATTACAGATGCCGGACACATAACTAATAGTGCTGGTCAGGAAGAAGATAGCATTGGGAAAGCGGCACGTTCGGAACAAATGCAATCACTTGAAATCGTCTATAAATACAACGTAAAGTTTCAAGAACTGCAGCGAATTTATAATTTACTTCCTCCATCAATTGAACCCACGGCAACCGGTCATATTCAAGAGCAACTAGAAATAATCGAGGAAATTATTGATAATGGTTATGCTTATGTCGTAAATGGCTCCGTTTATTTTGATACGAAGAAATACATGCAAGATTTTAATTATGGAATCTTAAGTGGGCGCAAAGTTGATGAATTGGAGAATGAAACTCGTGTTTTAAATGCACAAGAAGAAAAACGATTTTTCGCTGATTTTGCCTTATGGAAAAAAGCAAATCCCGAAGATATGCAAATCTGGCGTTCTCCTTGGGGTGATGGAAATCCGGGGTGGCATATCGAGTGTACGGCCATGAGCACAAAGTACCTCGGAAAACATTTTGATATTCACGGAGGCGGAATGGACTTGAAATTCCCACATCACGAAGATGAAATCGCGCAAAGTTGTGGCTCGTTTGGTTGTAATCCCGCGAAATATTGGATGCATGCCAATATGCTGAATGTGAACGGACAAAAAATGAGTAAATCCTTTGGAAACTACTTTTTACCAAAAGAAATCATCGAAGGAACGACCTCACTTTTCAAAAAAGCATATCCGGCAAACGTTTTGCGTTTTTTCATGATGCAAGCACATTACAGAAGCACGCTTGATTTCACCGAAACAGCCTTGGATGCAGCAGAAAAAGGTTTCTCTCGCTTGACAGATGGGTTGAACCTAATTGAAAAACTAAATACCTCTGATACTTCATCGGTTGATGTTCAATCGCTTGTTGCCAGTTTCTACTCAGCCATGAGTGATGACTTCAATGCGCCAATTCTAATAGCTAATCTTTTTGACGCGGTTAAACAAATAAACCTTGTTAACGATGGAAATGCCACCATTTCAAAATCAGATAAGGATTTGCTAGAAACTGAAATGAAAGCGTTTGTTTTCAATGTATTGGGACTTGAAATAGCCTCCTCAAACAATGATTCGAAGCTCAAGCCCGTTATGGAACTTGTTTTGGATCTCCGTCAACAAGCCCGTGCTAATAAGGATTGGACAACATCAGACAAAATTCGCGATGGGTTGGCTGCTGCAGGAATAGTTGTGAAAGACGGAAAAGAGGGGACTACCTGGAGTTGATTTGAGTTAAATAACATTTATAATTCCTTTTTCAAGAAAAGATTTTGTAACTTAGGTTTTAACCTATCTAAATGAAATTATTTTTTGTCCTTTTTTGTTTTTTATTTTGTTTGAACGGTTTTGGTCAATCAAATAAAGCAAAGATTGATAAATGGAACGCAGTGTTTTTCGAAACCTATGATCAAGATCTAGAAAAAGCATTTCAAATTGCAAAAAAAGCACTTAAAGAGTCGCAAAAACTTAATTACCTGGCAGGAAAAGGAGGAGCGCTTTACCGAATGGGTATTTATTACGACATCAAATTGAGGAGTGATTCAGCAAGAATCTATCTTTTCAAGGGAATAAGAATTTTAAAAAAAACAAACGCTTTTGCTGATTTAGGTGACGCACTCAATAACCTTGGCGCACATTATTATTATCAATTTGAGTATAAGAAAGCAATTTCTGCCCATCAAGAAGCTATCACTTATTTTAATCGAGCAAATCAGCGGGAAGGAGCTTCAAAAGCACTTAATAATATTGGTATTTGCTATAAAAATCTGGGTAAACTTGATCTTGCTCATTCAACGTATAAAAAGTCGTTAGCCCTTGGAATAAAACACCGGGATTCTTTAATGATTTCAATCGCGCACGCCAGTATTTCAGGATTATATATCGAATTAAATAAACTTGATTCTGCGCTTTTTTATAATGTTTTAAGCGAACGATTTATTCCAAAAAATGATAACTATACGTTAATTACAATTTGGTTTTCAAGAGGTGAAATTTATAAGGAACTTTCACTTTATAAGGAGGCGGAGAAAGCTTATAAACAAGGATTGAAAATTGCGGTTCAAACATCAAATAAGGAGCGAATACAATATTTTTATCAATCAATTGCCAAGTTAAAAGGACTGCAAAATGAGTATAAAGAATCTATAATATGGTATAACAAGTATGATTCATTGCGTGATTTTATGTACAACAAAGATCGGAATGATTTTATGGCAAAATATGAGAAGAAATTTAAACTTGCTGAAAAAGAACAATCTATAAAGCAGAAGAATATTCAACTTCTGAAAGCAAAAAATCGCAGTGTTGAACAAAAAAACAACATTCAAATTGCTTTAACAATCATTCTTCTCCTTATTACAATGTCTATAATTTTGTTTCTGGCATTCAGGCTGAAAAAGAGAAATCACGAAATCGCTGAAAATAAGCTCGCAGAAACGGATTTACTATCGCGCGAATTGCATCATCGGATTAAGAATAACTTGCAGTTAGTTTCAAGTTTATTAACGATTGAATTGAACCATCTTAAAGGAGGTGATAAGGAAAAGCTTGTTAGAATTAAAGACTCCCTTCAAGTAATTGCGAAGCTCCATGAAAAACTCTATGAATCTAAAAAATGGGAGAAAATTCGGCTTTCAGAAATTTTAGACGAACTTAAAAGTCAATCTACAAAGCTGCTTCCATCGTTAAAAATGAACTTGGATTTCGATGATAAACTTTTTGATATTAATTCAGGAATTACCTTGGGAATTGTTTTAAATGAGCTGGTTACAAATTCGCTGAAACATGCATTTCACGAAAATGAAAGTCCTCAAATTACTATTTTCATTTCTGAAAGAGACGGAAAATTAGAGTTGAATTATAGCGACAATGGAAAAGGCTTTGAACACGAAACGAACAAAAGTTCTTTTGGCTCTGAGTTATTGACTATTTTATTAAAAAAAATCGGATTAAATACTCGATTTTCAACTCAAAATGGCTTTAATTTGTTTTCCCAATTAACCATTCCTTATTCCAAGTATGAAAATCATATTGATTGAAGATGATCCGTTAATTCAAATTGAATTAAAACTTTTGTTGATTGAATTAGGTCACGAAGTTGTTGGTGAATTTGACCGATATGAACAAGTCAAGGAAAATTTGAGTGAATTCTCAGATGTAGATCTTGCATTTATTGATATTCAATTAGCAACCGCTTTTGACGGAACCGATGTTGCGGAGCTTCTTCAAAAAAATCACCCGATGCATTTGGTGTTTCTAACTTCAAAGATTGATGAGCGAGTTTTGGCAAAAAGTAATCAATTAAAAATAGATGACTTCTTAGCAAAGCCTTTTCGAACAGAAGATATTTTAATATGCCTGGCAAGATTACCTAAACGAGAACAAATTCAAAATTTAAATGAACTATTTTTGAAAGACGGTCACTCGTTCTTTCGTATTACGATTGACGATTTTCTTTGGGCTAAAGCAGAAGATAATTACATTACAATTAATACAGAAAAAGAAAAAAGACTTGTTTTATTACCTTTGAAGGAATTCGTTTCGAAATTCACAAATCCGAATATTTTACAAGTGCATCGGTCGTATGTAATTAATGTCTCGAAAATCGAATCCATTCAAAGTTCTGAATTAAAAATTGGAAAAAATGCTATTCCGATTGGTGAGTCATTCAGGGCGAAACTTTTTGAGACACTAAATATTTCACACTAGTTATTTACTGATTCACCCGATAAACTTTTTGCTTCACCCAATAATTTTCTAGAACTAGTTAGAATAGGTTATTCTTGCGAAAAAAAAATTATGAAAAACGTTTATCTAGTAGTCTTTTCTTTCCTGACTTTAGGATTTAACCCTTTATTTGCTCAGTGGACATCAGTTGGGCAACCTGATTTTACAAGTTCGGGAGTGACAGATGTCACAATGGACATTAAGCAAAATGGTAATTCCGTTGTAGTATATAAAAACACCAATAATGATTCGATTTACGCCTTTGAATATTCAAACAATCAATGGATTCAGCTCTCAAATTCGGCAGTTAACTCGACCTTCGGTTTTCAATCGGAATTGGCATTAGATAACAATGATGTTCCTTACGTTCTTTATTGTAATGCTGGTGATAGTCTCTTTATTAGGAAATGGAATGGCTCATCTTGGGAAAATTTTGGTGCCTCAACTGGATTTGTTGGAAGAGGATCCAATGCTAAGTTAAAATTCAGCCCAAACAACGAACCTGTTGTTGCTTTCAGTAATCGAGCTATTTGGCCATTTCCTGCGTCAGTAGTTCGATGGGACGGGAACAATTGGGGTAACGTGCTATCGCCTTCTGTGTCTAATTTTCAAGCAGGTGATATTGATTTTGAATTCACTACAGATAACCAAATCTACATTGCAATTACCAATTCAAATGGAGGCGCAATGTCTGTTTATAAAACAGATGTTTCATCATGGGTTCAAGTGGGTCCTTCCTCAAATATTTTTGGTGGAGCATGTTTTTTTGTGGAGTTGGAATTAAATACTTCTAATGTTCCATATGTTTTTTGTGCCGAGACAAGTTTAAATAATGCCGCAAGTTTAAAAACTTGGAATGGAAATGATTGGGTTTATGTTGGAAGTCCTGGTTTTTCTGTAGATGCAATTGGCTATTCAGATTTTAAGATTGTCAACCAAATTCCTACAGTTATATTCCAAAATGGAACATCTCGAGTGATGCAATATCAAAATGGTTCTTGGTCAACCCTAGGATCCATTTTAGGTTTAGGTAATTCACACGCACTTGCTATTAGAAATGACAACACCATTTTTGCAGCATATAATAATCTTTTTAATGGGTATAAATTAAACGTTAAAAAATTCTGCGTTGCGGAAACATCACAAGCAACTGAAACGACTTGTCAAGGCCAGACTTATTCATTCGGTACTCAAATCATAAATACAACGGGTTCATACAGCGAAGTTTTTATAAATTCAGATGGGTGTGATAGTACAGTTAACTTAACTTTTACAGTTCTTCCAAATTTTTCAATTAGTCAGTCATTTACGCTTTGTGCCGGTGACAGCATTCAAGTGGGCAACTCGTTTTACAATCAGTCTGGAAACTATTCAACTACACTGACTTCTCAATTCGGATGCGACAGTACAGTAAATACAGAATTAATTGTTCTTTCTCCAATTGAAACAACTGAAAATCAAACAATTTGCGAAGGAAGTGAATTTATATATAATGGCGATACATTGATTGTATCTGGAAATTATTCCTACAACTTTGCTGCACAAAGTGGTTGTGATAGCACACATTCAATACAAATAAACGTTATTCCAGCGATAATCCCAATCATAATCGAATCAAATGGCGTTCTTTCAACTACATCAACAGGTCAGTCATATCAATGGACAGATTGTAATCAAGGAAATGCTCCAATTGCCAACGCTGTTTCCAGTCAATTTACTCCAACTACAGATGGAAGTTATGCAATCGAAATAACGTCTAACCAATGCGCGTGGGATTCTGATTGTTTTGAATTTAGCACTTCTTCACTTGAGAATGAAGTTGGAAATTTAGATTTCGAAGTTTATCCTAATCCTACATCCAATTACCTATATTTAAATTTCCAAAACAAAAAAATTAAATTTATCTCCATTCATAACGTAAATGGACAGTTAGTTAAACAATCTGAAAAAGAGCAAATTGAAACAACTATTGATATCCAACACCTAGAGAATGGGGTCTATTTCTTAACTATTACAGCAGAAGATAAGCCAACTCAATCTATTCGATTCCAAGTGATGCATTAACATCTAACATAGCGAGTTTCAAATAGAATAAGAGCCGTGAGAAAATATTTCACGGCTTTTTTGTTGACTGTATATTTGCGAGTTATATTGCTCGAAAACATATGAATAAACTATACATTTGGGGATTATAAATCATTGAAGGAAAACTTTTAAATGAAAAAACTATTCTTTATTTGCCTCTTTATTAGCCATAATTTTTTCGGTCAAATTACAGGTGAATGGCACGCAGCGTTTTCTGTAGCTGGACAAAGTACACGTTTGGATTTATTTATAGATCGAGTTGGTCGTGATGGAACATTGAAAATCGGATTGCCTGATGTTTCTGGTTTTGAACCTAAGATAATTGAGAATAGCACGATATCAAAAGACTCTTTGGCTTTTAGTTGGGAGAATATTGGTTTGTCATTTTCTGGAAAATATGTTTCTTCGGGCGATTCGTTATTTGGAATGATGAAACAATCCGGATTGGAGTGGAAAGTGACATTCAAAAGAGAAATTCAAGCCACAAAAAAGGTAAATCGTCCCCAAGAACCGAAACCAAAATTCCCTTATGAAATTAAAGAAATTGAAATTAAGAACGGAAAAAACGTCATTGGTGCTACACTAACTTTACCGAAGGGCAATGCAAACTTCCCAATTGTAATTCTATCGTCAGGTTCTGGACCTCAAAATCGCGATTGTGAAATAATGGGACACAAACCGTTTTGGGTCATAGCAGATTATCTAACGACTAATGGAATTGGAGTGCTGCGCTTTGACGACCGTGGAGTTGGAAAAAGCACTGGAGAATTTTCAAAAGCTACACTTTTTGATTTTGCTTCTGACGTGGAAGCTTGCTTCAAATATATTAAGAAGAATTTCAAAGGACATAAAGTTGGTTTGGTTGGTCACTCTGAAGGAGGAATGCACACATTGATTGTCGCATCCAAAACTCCGAAACTTGATTTTTTAATTCAATTGGCAGCAGTTGGAACCAATGGTCGAGACGTTTTGGTAGAACAACAACATCTTATTCCTTTATCCTCTGGAAAATCGGAGAGCTATGCAAAAGCCAATAGTATGGTTTATGACAGTGTAACGAGTATATTGATAAGCAATGACAATAAGGCCTTTCCAACTGAAGTAAACAATTTTCTCAAAAGAAACTTTGATCAATTTCCTGAGGATTACAAAAAAGAAGGAACCATAGAGGAATTTTCTGCAGGCTTAACCAATTTCCTAAATAATGATTGGGGTCGACAGTTTATGCAGTTCAATTCACGTGATTATTTATCGAAAATTTATTGTCCGATTTTAGTCGTCAATGGTTCAGAAGACATTCAAGTTCCTCCAATTAAAAACCAAGAAGGTTTTAGAAATGGTTTTTCGAATCAAAGTAAAAGTCTAAGTCGCTCTAAAATCTTGTTAATTCCAGGCCTGAATCACTTGTTTCAAACTTGCAAGAAATGTAATGTCATGGAATATGGAGAACTTGAAGAAACATTCTCCCCGATTGTACTCAAAGCTATGTTAGATTGGATTAATGATCCAATACTTTTCAAAAACCATTGAGTTTTCAATTGCATTTCCCTAAACCCAAAGTTAATCATTCATAAGGAATACATATTAATCATATAATAAACATAAATAAATACATATGAATATTTCGGCGCATTTTTGCAGAAAAAATCATGACAAAGATTACAATAGCTAAAGGTGACGGAATTGGACCTGAAATAATGGACGCCACCCTTAAAATTCTTTTTGCTGCTGGAGCAAATATTGAAGTTGATGAAATCGAGGTTGGTGAAAAAGTATATCTTTCCGGAAACACCTCGGGAATCGCCAACGAAAGTTGGGATGTAATTCGACGAAATAAAGTCTTTTTGAAAGCTCCAATTACAACCCCTCAAGGTGGCGGATACAAAAGTTTAAATGTTACAACAAGAAAATTCCTTGGACTTTATTCCAATGTTCGTCCTTGTAAAAGTTTACATCCTTTCGTTGAAACAAAGCACCCGATAATGGATGTAGTAATTGTGCGAGAAAACGAAGAAGATTTGTATGCTGGAATTGAGCATCAACAGACGGATGAGGTAGTACAATGTTTGAAATTGATTAGTCGTCCAGGTTGTGAAAAAATCGTTCGTTACGCTTTCGAGTATGCCAAGCAACAAAACCGCAAAAAGGTCACTTGTTTTACGAAAGACAATATCATGAAGCAAACCGATGGACTGTTCCACAAAGTCTTCGACGAAATCGCCACTGAATACCCAGAAATTGAAAACGAACATTGGATTATTGACATCGGAGCTGCAAAACTCGCTGATACGCCTGAAGCATTTGACGTAATTGTAATGCCAAATTTATATGGAGATGTTTTAAGTGATGTTGCTGCACAAATTACTGGTTCTGTTGGACTTGCTGGATCAGCAAATATCGGAGAAGAATGCGCTATGTTCGAGGCTATTCATGGTTCAGCACCGAGAAGAGCAGGGCAGAACGTTGCCAATCCATCGGGACTGTTGCAAGGCGCAATCATGATGCTCAACCACATTGGAGAGACAGATGTGGCTGAAAAAATTCAAAATGCCTGGTTGAGAACTTTGGAGGATGGAATTCATACGTATGACATCTACAAAGAAGGAGTTAGTTCGGCAAAAGTTGGAACCAACGAATTTGCAGATGCGGTGATTTCTAATTTGGGAAAAACTCCTGAGAAATTAACTGCTGTTAAGTATGACACCACATACCAAATGGTTCTTCCAAAATACAAACGTAAGTCTCAAGCGACAAA
>JBMLTP010000055.1:0-5364 GCA_049239885.1 Crocinitomicaceae bacterium | reverse complement strand
CCCGGAATTTCATCCAGTGCCTTTTCCATTTTCTTCATCAATTCCTCCTTTGTTTCAGCAGATGTCCATTCACTTTTGTCCTTCAAAAGAATGATCATGTCGCCCGCTTCCATTGGCATTGGATCGGTTGGGATTTCCGCACTTCCAATTTTAGTAACGATCATTTTTACTTCCGGAAAACGTTCTTTGAGAATTTTTTCTGCTTTTGTGGTCGATTCAATTTCCTGAGAAAGAGAACTTCCTGATGCAATGATCAGGTGCGTGGCAATATCACCTTCATCCAAAGTTGGAATAAATTCACCGCCCATTCTACTGAAGAGAATAAACGAAAACACCAATAGGGCAAGCGCACTTCCAACTACAAGACCTTTTACTTTTAGTGACCGTCGAAGGATAGGTTGATATAGCTTATGTGCTCCATTTATCAGTTTATCACTGAAATTTTTCTTGTGTCCAGTTTGTTTTTTCAAGACCAACGCTGACATCATTGGAACATAGGTTAAAGACAATAAGAATGCTCCCAGTATAGCGAATGAAACAGTCTGAGCCATAGGTCCAAACATTTTACCTTCAATACCTACTAATGCCAAAATCGGTAAATAAACAATCAGGATAATAATTTCTCCAAATGAGGCACTGCTTCTAATTTTTGAAGATGCCTTATATACTTCATCATCCATTTGTTGAGCAGTGAGTTTTTGATTTACTTTTGCTACCTGCAGACGGTGGATGATGGCCTCAACAATAATGACTGCTCCATCCACGATCAATCCAAAATCAATAGCTCCCAAACTCATTAAATTTCCACTCACTCCAAAAAGGTGCATCATCGATACAGCGAATAAAAGTGATAAGGGAATAACAGATGCTACCACCAGACCAGCACGCCAGTTGCCCAATAATAAAACCAGAATAAAAATAACGATCAACGCACCTTCGATGAGGTTGGTCTGAACTGTACCGATAGCTTTATTGACCAATTTGGTGCGATCCATAAATGCCTCGATCTCTACTCCTTCAGGAAGTGATTTTTTAATCTGCTCCATTTTCGCTTTTACGCGTTCTACAACTTCAGCAGAATTTTCACCCTTGAGCATCATGACCATTCCACTTACTTGTTCCCCTTTTCCATCTTTTGTAACTGCTCCAAATCGAATACTACTTCCCATTTGGACTTTTGCTACATCCCGGATTAAAACAGGAATACCGTTGTGATTTTTAACAACAATTTTATTGATACCTTCAATACTATTGACCATTCCTATCCCTCGAATGAAATAGGCATATGGTTTTTTATCAATGTAGGCACCACCTGTGTTTTCATTGTTTTTCTCAAGGGCTTCAAAAATTTCTGTAATGGTGGTATTCATACTCTTGAGCTTGTTGGGCTCAACAGCGATTTCATATTGTTTTAGACTTCCACCAAGAGTGTTGACTTCCGCAACGCCCGGTGTTCCTAATAATTGAGGTCTAATAATCCAATCTTGAATTGTACGAAGTTCAGTAGCATCGTATTTTTTCTCATATCCCTTTTTCGGAAATACAACATACTGATAAATTTCTCCTAGACCCGTGCTAACAGGTGCAATCTCTGGACTTCCCAATCCATTTGGAATGGTGTTTTCTGCTTCTTTGAGTCGCTCGTTTATTTGAGCTCGCGCCCAATAAATGTCAACATCCTCTTCGAAAACAACGGTAACCACACTCAATCCAAAACGACTGATAGATCTCAATTCAACAATTTTTGGAATTTGTTTTACAGCTAACTCGATTGGAAAAGTAATAAACTGTTCTACCTCCTGAGTTGCCAAGGTGGGTGAACTGGTAATAATTTGAACTTGATTGTTCGTAATATCGGGCAATGCATCAATTGGTAGTTTGCTCAACGAATAACTACCTACGACGATCAATGCCACTGTGAATAAACCAATTATAAATTTATTCTTTATACTAAAATGAATGACTTTATCTAACATTTGAAAAAAATTAATCACAATAAAATACAGCATTCCACACCATGATTTTATGAACATGTGCAGCTGCCAATTGTTTCAAGTCGCTACTTGAAATCTATTTGTGATTATGCTAATTTAGGCGGTTGCCAAATAGCTGAATTGAATTCTGATGTGCAGAATTGATATGCAGGAAAGGACGATAAACGTCTGTCCGAAGCACTTACATTTTTTTCAATTTCAATTGGAATTATTGTTTTCGAAATAAACAATGAAAGTGATGTGGGTGTGTGGTCATGTGTAAGTGGACAATGATCCTCTTTATGTTGAGTATCTGTTTCATCATGCACACCATTAATGTGTTCAACAACAAAGTCCTTGAAACTTAATTGATGGTGTTCTTCGTTGTGATGGTTGTAATGTTCAATGAATTCCGGAACAAAAGTTATTAAGTGTGCTAATTCCGATGGAAACGAAATTCCAGCGATGAAAAAGCAAACTAATATTTTTTTAATCCAAATCATTGAAAGCAAATGTAGTGAAAAAAAAAATAAGAACATAATCATTTCCTCTTATCTCCCGTCCCCTCCGGAAAACTTATCAAGTGACAATGTGAAATCAATGGTTTGAGAGGAATAATTTGTGGGTATTTTATTTTCAAAGTTATCAAGGGCGTTTTGAAATGAAACTGTTGAACTTATTGCTGTTTTATGTAAGAGTTGAGTCGCAGTTAATCCTACTCGTATTCCCGAATTGTGACCATTCAACTCGATCTCCTCTTGGTGAATATCCGCACTATTTAGCGCAAACCTACTCCACATAGCCATTCTAAAATGTCTTTTTGCCCCATCCTTCGATAGAAAACGATATTGCGCCAATAAACTTGCACCTTCAACCGTTACTTTGTTTTGCTCATTACTAATGAGTCCATTGGCAATGATCATCATTTTTTTTGTTAGTCCATATTCAACTTCCGGCATAAAATGATAACTAATGCTATTGTCAGCCGAACGCTGAAAAAATGAATTCATTCCTCGCGCAATCAACGTATTTTTTGGAACATTACTGGCAGGATTGGTAAATAAAAATAGTTCTTGGGAGTTGGCTGCTATGGAAAAGAAAAGTAAAAGGACGAATAGGTATAATCCTTTCATTTAGATTGCTTTTAAGTGATAAAGGATCTTCACATTCTCCATTTTACCGGATTGATAACACGGATATTTTGATGACATTTTAATGTATTTTTTATATTCTTTATCGCTGATAAATCCTTTGTCAATAACCTTTACTTGAGCGATATTGTTTAGTATCTGTTTTTTCGAATCCATAAAGTGATAGGTGATTTCACCTACATTATAATGAAAATCATTTTCGATGGCGACATTGTCAAATTTCATGAAAAGCACTAGTGAACCAACAGAAAATCCTGCATCCTCAACTTTGGACTTTATCGCTCTTAAATCATAAGCTTGGTTCGGATTGAAGTACAGAATGAATTTGGTGTTTTCTACATCGGTGTAAATACTATCTAAAAAACTCAGTTTCTTTAATTGGTTATAGGTTGCATTACTACACATGGAACAAGTTAAACCGTTTGCGACAAGTTCCGCTTTTGAAATTTGAGCGTTAATAACCGAAGGTAAAACGAATGAAATTGCCAATAAAAAGATAAGTCTCATTGTTTATTTGTTTTTCGTTCGTACTTGCAACAACCGTGTAATTGGTTATAAACTTCGTCGCTTGCTGTTTCTAGTTCAGTATCGTAACCAACAGAGGCAATGTTTTTGTGAATTTGGGCTAATGTTATTTTTTTGGGATTAAAAGAAACAGTCATCATTTTCGTTTCTTTATTCCACTCTGCTTTGGATACACCGCTTATTTTAACTGAATTTTCAATTGTTTTTTTACACATTCCGCAATTACCCCAAACTTTAAAGCTTTCCGTTTGTGCTTTTTTGCTTTGTGCATTCAATTGAAATGACATTAAGATTGCAAGCATCATACTAATTGCGAATATCAATTTTGAATTTTTCATGGTTTTGAATTTTAGATTGAACAATTGATTTTTATCAAACAAGGATTTATTATTTTATAATAATATTTCTGTTAAACAGTTCAAAATTAGACAAAAATTATGCCTTAGCCAAATTAAGTAGTAGGGTGTTTTTTGTTTTCTTGGGACTTGTGCTTTTTGGTTGGATATATCTTTTCTTGAAATCAATGTCCTCTAAAACCACCTCCAACGAGATGGGTAATCAAAACTATAATTATGATTCCTACAAGTCCGACTAACAAATAAAAACTTGTTGACTTTTTATTATTTTTCATATTTTGTTGTTTAATATTTTGAATCTTCCCCCATGGTTTATAAATTGAAATTGTTGTTATGGCAACTAACGCTAAAATAGCGAGACCTGCTTTAGTTATAAGATCAAGTAGTGTTTTAGAATCATTCAAAGATTCTGGTGTATGATTGTTTGCGCTGTTGGCTAAAGAACTAATTGGTTGCAGATGAAGTATCAAAAGAATCGTCATCGCGAGGGTTAAAATTAATTTAACAACTATCCAATAGTATTTGAAGAGACCCCATTGGGTTATGGACGCTTGAATTAAACCCGTAATAAGTGAAGCTATGCAAAATGGAAGGATTACGTACCAAGCACTAACCTCCAAAGCCATGATAGTAGATTGTGCAATTTGTTTGTCGGAGGTATTGAATCCTTTAACTGCAAGCACAATAAAAACAGCTATCGCCCCGAGCCAACCGATGGAAAATGTGATATGACTTATTAAAAAGAATTTATTTGTTCGACTTATCATTTAGATTTACTCGTTAATAAAAATCAACCTTTCAAAATTAATTTATTTTTGGATGAATAGGACTTTGGGATTTTTACTTACTTGAAAATTAAATCATTATTTTTAAAATTAATACAAAGCAAATCTCTTGGCTTTTTGAAAATAATTGAAAAAACTTTTCTAACTATCATTCAATTTTAGGAATTGGCAAATGAAATCAATGGCTTTTCAATTACCTTTCCATTATATTTAAAGGAGAAATTTCTGATTGTAAATTTTTTAAAAATATATTATGCACAAAATAGTTTTAAGTACACTTTGTATTGGATTGATGTCGGCAATTTCTTTTGCGCAATTACCAAATCCGGGTTTTGAAACATGGATGAATATGGGGACGTATGAAAATCCAGACGGTTGGTCAACATTAAACGACTTAACAACTTCAACCGGTGTGTACACTGCGACAAAGGGTACACCTGGAAGTCCTGGGGCATCCTATTTGAAACTTACCTCTAAGACAGTTGGTTCTTCGGTGGTTAATGGTGTAGCAGTAAGTGGTCAAATTGATCCAATAACTCAACAACCCGTTTCAGGATTTGCATTCAACCAACAG
>JBMLTP010000054.1:0-9260 GCA_049239885.1 Crocinitomicaceae bacterium | reverse complement strand
GGCATTTGAAAATATTGATTATCAAACCTTTTTTAAAGAAAACGACCCGAATTCAATCCGATTTTCAAGTGTACTACGTGCAAGTGCCACCTTTCCTCTTGTCATGCCAATGATGACCATGCCAACCAAACCAGAAATTCAATTGATGGATGCAGGAATTAGAGATAATTATGGCGGGAAAGTAACAATTGATTATTTGTTCGCGATGAGTGATTGGATCAAGAAAAACACCTCAGGAGTAATCATTGTCGAAACGAGGGATACAAAACGGATTTTGAACGACGAATCGTATAATGACATTTCGCTAATGGATAAAATCACACTTCCTTTTGGGAACATGATAACAAATTTTACGCGAACTCAAGACTTTGATCAAGAGCAATTGATGAAGTTGTGTTCGAAGAGTTTTGAGTTTCCTGTGGATATTGTCACGTTTAATTTGCGCGAACGTTCGAAAGATCGCATTTCCTTGTCTTGGCACTTAACCAAACGAGAAAAAAGGAAAATAGCGAAAGCATTTTATAGCGATGAGAATCAAGCTATGTTGGCAAAGCTAAAGGAATTACTTCTTGGTCACTGAAACATTGTCAAGGCTAACCACATAATCGACTTGACAATCTGCGGGAGACATTGCTTTACTAACAGTGAGGTTAAAATTTAGACTAAGACCTTCCTTTTTAAATTTTTCATCCAATGTAATCGGATAGACTTTTTTACCAATGTAATAAGATAAGTTAGATACAAAACAATTCGAAATCTCGATGTAATGTGGGCAACCATTATTATTCAAATGCACGGTTCCTTTGTAAATTGTCGTCTCATTACCTTGATCTGAATTCTGATTTTTAGCACTTCTACAAGAACAAATTAGCAGTAGAAATAGAATAAGTTTATACATGTTAGCTTTTTTCAAATGTAACAAAAAAAGAGGCCCGAAAGCCTCTTTTCAAATCAACCTGTAGCAAAGTTAATTTAGATCCTGTCATGCAATAACGTAAGATGCTTCTATTTGGTTACATTAAAGAATTAACATTTTGACATTGATAAAGATTTTTTTTCGTCAAAAATCAAAATAAAGCTTAAAATATATTTGTTTCGTGATTCAGGTTAACCCTTCTATTCAGGCTTTAGTAAAATTAATTGACGACCCAGACGAAAATGTTTTTGGTCATGTGAAGGATCAATTACTCAAATGCGGTTTAGAGGCCATTCCATATCTAGAGCATTCGTGGGAATTTGATTATTACGGTTTGATTTTTCAAACGCGAGTTGAGCAAATCATACAGGGAATTCAATTTGAAGAAACTAAAAATCAACTTGCAAATTGGGTTAATTCGTACGAAAAAGATTTATTGGAAGGTGCGATTGTCGTTGCGCGTTATCAGTATCCAAATCTGGATGACCAAAACATTCGAGATACGATTCAAGCTATTCGACGTGATATTTGGTTAGAGATTAATGACAATCAAACGTCATTTGAACAAATTAAGATTTTCAATAAAGTATTCTTTGGGCATTATCAATTTCAAGGCGACGCTAAGAATTTCCATTCACCTGTGAATTCATATGTTAATACAGTGCTAGAAAGCAAAAAAGGAAACCCATTAAGTTTGTGTTTGATATACAGTGTAATTGCTCAATCGCTTGACATCCCAGTTTATGGTGTGAATTTGCCGAATCATTTCGTTTTGGCTTGTATGGACTCAAAACATTCTAATTATTTGATTAATCAACAAAATGAATATGGCGTTTTGTTTTACATCAATGCATTCTCACGGGGAAGCATATTTGACGTTAATGAGATAAAGGATTTTTTGTCGAAATATGAATTGCCTGCCAATCGCGAATATTTTGAGCCTTGTTCCAACTCAGCAGTCATAAAGCGCATGTTGACTAACTTAATCGCTTCGTTTCAGCAAATTGGCAACGCTGAAAAAGTTGATGAATTGAAGCAGTTGCGATCAATCCTAAATTAGTTATTTATTCCTTAATTTTCTTTTCAACAATTCGATTTTGAGCCCGATAGAATCTTATCTTTGGAGGCTAAAATTTACATTATGAATAGTTGGTTTACCGTAAAGGTGAAATACACAAAACAATTAGAGAACGGAACTTTTAAACGTGTTTCAGAACCGTATTTATTGGCAGCGATGACTTTTACAGATGCTGAAGCGCGCATATACGAAGAGTTAGGTGCAACGATTCGAGGCGAGTTTATGGTAACTGGTATTTCAAGAACAGATATTCACGACATCTTTGCATACGATGATGCAGATACTTGGTTTAAGTGCAAGGTTTCTTACGATAAAATCGATGACGAAGCGGATAAGAAAAAAACCATTTCCCAAAACTTTTTGGTTTCAGCGACAAATGTTAAGGATGCTTACGAACGAATAATTGAAAGTCTTGCAACTTTAATGATTGATTTCAAAATTACTTCTATCATTGCTTCGCCAATCGTTGAAATTTTCCCTTACCGTGAGGAAGATGTCGAGTCACCAAAAAAACGAGTTCAGCCCGTTGTTGAGCATGAACCACAAGCGATAGGCAAAATCTTCAGCGCCTCAGGGTCAGATTTCGATGATTTTCAAGAAGATACCGCTGATGAAGAAGAAGATGATGAAGATGAAAGCGAGATTTCAGACGAATTCTCCGATTCAGACGAAGCATGAGTGAATGGATAAATAAACTACGCGATAGCCATGCCGATTTTGATAAAGGGGGCTTGATCAATTCGATGGGAAATAATCCGTTCGATGGTTTTTCTTTGTGGTTTGATGAGGCGATTGTAAATAATGAAATTGAAGTTAATGCGTGCATTTTGTCCACAGTTGACACTAGTTCATTGCAGTCAGCTTCGCGAATTGTTTATTTGAAAGAATTAAAAAATGAACAGTTTATTTTCTACACAAATTATAACAGTCAAAAAGGGAAAGAACTTCTGGAAAATCCAAAAGCTTCTCTTTTATTTTTTTGGCCTGGTTTGCAAAGACAGGTAAGAATTGAGGGATTGGTTGAAAAAGTTTCATCGGATGAAAGTGATGTATATTTCGCTTCTCGTCCAAGAGAAAGTCAACTTGGGGCTTGGGCTTCAAATCAATCTGAAATATTGAATGACCGAAATGATTTAATTTTTCGATTGGAAGAATTAGATGCAAAGTATCCTGATCGAGTTCCGCGTCCACCACATTGGGGCGGATACGGTTTGAGTCCGAAATTGATCGAATTTTGGCAGGGTCTGCCATCACGCTTGCACGATCGATTGATTTTCCAGAAAACGAACAGCAATTGGTCAACATTTCGAAAAAATCCATGATGCGAAAGTTTAAACCAACTTGTCATGTTTTGTCAAACGGCGTCAGGGTTGTTTATCTCCATGTTCCGACACAGGTAGCGCATATTGGTTTTTTTTTCGCCGCTGGTTCGCGATACGAGAATCAAAAGGAAGTCGGATTGGCTCATTTTTTAGAACATTGTGTTTTTAAAGGAACTACAAACCGCAAAGCATTAAATATTCTCTCCCGAATCGATTCAGTAGGAGGAGAACTGAATGCGTACACAGCTAAAGAGGAATTATGTCTACATGCATCTTTTTCAAAAGAACACATTACTAGAGCAGTTGAACTACTTTCCGATATTTCTATAAATTCTACTTTTCCTAAAAAAGAAATAGAGAAGGAAAAGGAAGTCATTTTAGATGAATTGAATTCCTATTTGGATAGTCCATCCGAGAAAATATTTGACGATTTTGAAGCGGCTCTTTTTAAAAATCACCCACTTGGAAATAATATTTTAGGGACGAAAGAAAGCGTGGAAGAATTCAAACATTCAGATTTGAAAAAGTATGTAGAAGCGTATTTTACTGCCGATAACCTCGTTGTTTCATTTGTTGGAAATGTCACCTACAAACGACTGGAAGCACTTCTTGAAAAGAATTTGTCATCCATACCAAAAACGGCAAAGCGCGCACCGATAGAAATTTTCTCCGATTACAAACCATTTAAGATTCGAACAACTGAAGCAAATTATCAAGCTCACGCTATTTTAGGTGGAATTGCACCAAGCTATAAAAATGATGACCGGATAGGAATGTCTTTGCTCATTAATATTCTTGGTGGTCCTGCGCTTAATTCAAGACTAAACTTATCCGTTCGTGAAAAATATGGTTTGGCTTATTCTGTTGAAGCAAGTTATTCTTCATTTGTTGATACCGGTTTTTGGCAAATTTATTACGGTTGTGAAGGAAAAAACATTGATCGAACGAAAGATTTGATTTATAAGGAATTGAAATTGATTAGTACGAAAGAGCTCAGTGTTCTTCAGTTGAAACGAGCCAAGGAACAATTCAAAGGTCATCTTGCTCTTGGTATGGATTCCAACAATGGGTTGATGCAGGGTCTTGGAAAGAGTATGTTGGCCTTCAATCAAATAGATACGATTGATGAAATCCATCAAGAAATTGATAAAATAACTTCAAAAGATTTACTACGTCTGGCGAACGAATATTTTCAAGATCATTCGATTTCTGAGCTTGTTTTTGATGTGGAATGATTTTATTTTGAATAAAATGAAAATCAATTTCTATAAAAGTTCATCTTATTTTTGGAATAATTTCTGTTAAATCACAAAGTTATGGCTAATCAACTTGTTTTTGTTTCCGTTTTATTAATTGCTTTAACTAGCTTTTCTCAGAATCATTCTCCTGAGTCTGAATATTATCTAAAAAATGCAAAACGATTGGAATTCCCACTGGTTCATGATGATGAAAGTGTGATTTTGCATCACGGGTATTCATTAGTTTATGATGAGCCTTGCGAACAAGCAAAATGGATTGCTTACATATTGACCAAAAAAGAAACTGAAGGTTTGGAGGAAAGGGGAAATAAATTTATTGAAGATCCATTCGTGCATTCAGGTTCGGCCACAAATTCAGATTATGCGAAATCAGGTTATGATCGCGGTCACTTGGCTCCAGCCGCGGATATGAAATGGTCTGAGACAGCAATGAAGGAATCATTTTTCTACAGCAATATGAGTCCACAGGCGCCTTCGTTTAATCGGGGAATTTGGAAGAAGTTGGAGGAAAAAATGCGCGATTGGGCTATTTTGTATGATTCCATTTTAATTGTTACCGGCCCTGTTTTGAAAGGAAATTTCAAGAAAATCGGTGTAAATGAAGTCTGTGTTCCTGACTATTACTATAAGGTTATTATCGACTTCAAAAAAGACAAATCGAAAGCAATTGGCTTCATTATGCCCAATGTTGCAGGATCTAAACCATTATCGGATTATGCTAAAACAATCGATGAGGTAGAAAAAGAGACCGGAATCGACTTTTTCTTTCAGTTCAATGATGAATTTGAAGAGAAACTGGAATCAAAAATTTGTATTCCTTGTTGGGAATGGTAATTAATGAATAATTCCTTCGTAAGCAGCTGCGTCTAAAAGACTATCGATTTGAGAAGCGTCTGAAAGTTTTACTTTAATCATCCATCCTTCACCATACGGATCGCTGTTAACCAATTCAGGATTTGATTCCAAATTTTCATTGAATTCTAAAATCTCTCCTGATAAAGGCATGAATAAATCCGAAACCGTTTTAACTGCTTCAACTGAACCAAAAACTTCCTCTTGTTCGATGGATTCACCAATCGTTTCGATTTCAACATAAACGATATCACCTAACTCGCTCTGAGCGAACTCTGTAATACCCACAGTAGCTACATCTCCTTCAATTTTAACCCATTCGTGGTCTTTTGTATACTTTAGATCAGCAGGAATATTCATAGTAATTTGTTTTTGCAAATGTAATAATTTCGATTTACCAACGAATAATTGATTGCTAATAATTGCGAACGTATAAATACAATGGCTATGGAACCTTTACTTTTTCTAAATTTGCATCATGACTTTTGAGCACTATAAAGATTTAACGAAGCGAGTTACAGATATTCAAGTTTTTCTAAAGATCGACGCTAAACGAATGGAGTTGAAGGAAGAGGAATTGAAATCGCAAGATCCTAGTTTTTGGGATGATCCTAAAAAAGCGGAAGTTCAAATGAAGAAAATTCGTGGATTAAAATATTGGGTTGAGTCTTTTGATAAGGTGAAATCTGCTGTTGATGATTTGGAGGTAATGTTTGAATTTGTAAAAGAAGGTGTAAGTTCTGAGCAGGAAATGGATGATTCTTACAAATCCGTTTTAAGTGAAATTGAGGAGTTGGAATTGAAGAACATGTTGTCGAGTGAAGAGGATTCTCTAAGTGCAGTTATTCAAATTACGGCAGGAGCAGGTGGAACAGAAAGTTGCGATTGGGCATCGATGCTCATGCGAATGTATATGATGTGGGCACAGAAAAAAGGATATAAAATCACTGAATTGAACTATCAGGAAGGAGATGTTGCTGGAGTTAAAACAGTATCACTTGAATTTGAAGGTGAGTTTGCTTTTGGTTATTTGAAGGGGGAAAATGGTGTGCATCGTTTGGTAAGAATTTCTCCATTTGATTCGAATGCAAAACGACATACCTCTTTTGTTTCTGTTTACGTATATCCGTTGGTGGATGATAACATTGAAATCAATATCAATCCAGCCGATATTACTTGGGAAACCTATAGATCGGGAGGAGCAGGAGGGCAGAATGTTAATAAGGTAGAAACTGCAGTTCGATTGCGTCACGCACCTTCGGGTATTATCATTGAGAATTCAGAATCTCGTTCGCAGCTAGCGAATAAAGAAAAAGCAATGCAATTGCTTCGTTCACAATTATATGAGCTTGAATTACGTGAGCGTTTGGAAAAAAGAAGTGAAATCGAAGCGGGTAAGAAAAAAATAGAGTGGGGATCTCAAATAAGAAATTACGTAATGCACCCTTATAAACTTGTAAAAGATGTTCGAACAGGAACCGAAACAGGAAATGTAGATGCTGTAATGGATGGTGATCTGGATCCGTTTTTAAAGTCGTTTTTAATGATGTATGGAGGCTAGTAAACTAAGAAAAATCAAATCATTTTTCTTTCAAATCTATTTTTTCATTTAAATGTTATCACTCAATTAACTTGCATCTAAGCGTAATTACTTAGAACTTCTTACATTGATAAGCTTAAATTTACATTTAACTGATAAAATTTGAATATTTTAAAGTTTAATCCACCATAACTTTGTTTCAGTTAAAACGAAAAATATGAAAACGCTAATTATTTTATCTATCTCCACATTGCTAATCACGGCAAATTCTTTCTCTCAAAAAACAAATTCCAAAGCTGTGTGGTTAAAACTTGAAAACAATGATTTTCTTCCAACTAAAGTGGGTAAAAAACTTCAATCGAAAGATGAAACGCTCAACACAATAATCACCAAGAATAAGGTTAAATCTGTGGAGTATGTTTTTTCAAACTCAAGAAATTCTGAATTACGAAATGTTGTTCAATTCACTTGCGACTGTGCAGTTGAAGATTTATATGCTGATTTAGTAAATAAATCTAGGGCTGTAAAAGGTGTTGAAATTGCTCCATTTTATGAAACGTTGGACACACCAAATGATTTCTCAACAGTTTTTGCTAATGACTATGCATTAAATCTAATTAATGCTCAATCTGCATGGGATGTTACGACTGGTAGTTCTGATATTATTATTGGAGTTTCTGATCAGAATTTTGATGTTACACACGAGGAATTAGCGGGAAAAGTCTTGTTTTATGATGCAACGAACACGGCAACTAAGACACACGGCACAGCAGTAGCAATTAATGCAGCAGGTAATACGAATAATGGAGTAGGTAAATCTTCAATTGGCTATAATTCTTCTTTGAAATTATATCGAATGAATTACAATGACGCATTAGCAGCATCATATGCGGGAGCAAGAGTTTTAAATTTAAGTTGGACTTCTGGTTGTACATTTAATTCATATGCGCAAGCTGCAATTGACGAAATTTGGAATAACAGAACATTTATTGTAGCCTCTGCTGGAAATGGAACGACATGTGGAGGTGCGAGTAATTTGGTTTACCCTGCTGCTTACAATCACGTTTTTGCTGTAACGAGTGTTGGGCCAAATGACAATCATGAAAGAACCCCTGGAAATGCATCTACAACCCATCAACACAATTCTTCCGTAGACATTTGTGCACCTGGATATGATGTTGCTATTTCAGCCGGTCCGGGATGGTATTTGACGAATAGTGGTACTTCATTCGCTGCTCCTTATGTTTCTGGAACTGTGGCATTGATGGTAGCTGCTAACTCTTGCCTTTCAAATGAGCAAATCGAATCCTTGTTACGAGAAACTGCAGTAAACATAGATGCTTTGAACCCAAGTTATGCGGGGCAATTAGGTTCTGGAAGATTGAATGCTGGATTAGCCGTAGAAAGAGCCTACAGTTTGGGTCATATTGAAATCCAGGCTGCGGTTGATATATTAGGTTGTACGCGTAATTCAGCACGAATTGACATATTAAACAGCGAAAGTAACCCGGATATCAATTACGCTTATCAATGGTCAAATGGCGAAACTACCTCATCTATAATCAATTTGGAAGATGGAACTTATTCAGTAATTGTAACCGCTGGATGTGCTTCAGATACAGCTACTTTTGAAATTAATACCACGCTTACTGAAAGCACAGCCCAATTAACCAATTCAAGCACGCCAAATACCGCAAACGGCAATATAAACATAACTGTTTCAGGTGATGGTCCATTCACGTACCTTTGGAGTAATGGAAGTACTTCTGAGGATTTAAGTGGTGTTGTATCTGGAAATTATTCAGTTGTAATTACAAATGCAAATGGATGCGCCAAAACATTTCAATATGCCTTAGGATATACCGCAATTAAGTCTAGGTTCAGTTATTAATCCTTGAATGAAAAGCTTTTTAAGGCCGCTTTTTGAGCGGCTTTTTTTGTATTTTTGTTTCCGTTATAAAATGTTGGTAATCAGAAATTAAACAAATTAAAACAAACATGCTTTTTTCTAACTAAATTTCCTTATTTTAGTATTGTTTTTGAATTGAAATTTTTGGCAACCTTTTACATTCAATGACGTTAAACGTTTACTGATTGAGTCATTTCTAAGAAAAGTATGTTGAAGCGCTTTTTAATTTTGTTGATTTTTACAATTTCAGCGCTGTTTTCATTTAAGGTAAGCGCTCAATTCTGTAATACAACTGCTACATTAATTAGCAATCTATCTTTCACAAGTACCTTTCAAAGTGCGCCTGCTCAATCTTCGGCAAGGCCTTATTGGACTTTTACGGCT
>JBMLTP010000053.1:0-4836 GCA_049239885.1 Crocinitomicaceae bacterium | reverse complement strand
AGTTTATTATTCTTTTTTAAACTCACCTGATTCCTTTGATCGGGAGAAATTGTCTTGATCAATTCAACCAAGTCTTTTTCATTTGGAACGTGAAAACCCGCAGGACAGATATTTCTATTATCAATAAGTGCTGACTGGTTGTAATAGTTGTTTCCCTCATGAAAAAAATAGGCACTTGTTGATAAAGAAGACCAAGTATTCCAATCTTCATATTTTGGAATTACTTCTTTGCTACAAAAATGATCGGTAAATAAATTTTCCGACATCCAAATTTGACTTCCGATGGTCACAACAGGAACAAGGACATCATTAACACCTGAACTCAACTTAAAACTCTTCGAAAAAGCATTCATGATCCCTTGACCTCCTGGTTCAAAGAAAGAGGTTGATGTCGATGTTTTATATTCAATTTCTCCTGAATTTAAGGATAGGAATGGCGTGTAAACATATTCTAATATTTCATTTTGTGCTTCATTTAAAACATACTTGTTTGGTTTGATGTAATTATCCATTTTAATTGTAATTAGTTCTACATCAATTCCGTATAAATTCAATATGCCCATACCACCTTCCAATTCAATGCTCATGGATTGTAAAATTTTTATATATTGTATGACTGAATCTTGTAATTTATTACGCGCTGACTTCAGAAATTTTGACGAATCACTCGGATCAATAACTTTTCTCGTAATAATTTGCGTCTCTAGGACACCTTCATTTTCAGTATAATCTCCACATTTTTCCCAACGGGAAGTGTCAGATACAAATTTCCCTGGTATTTTGGCTAAACAATAATTTTTTAAGTAATGAAAACCCGACTGATCCTTGACCCAATTACCTTGAAGCGCATATTTGGTTCCGTCTTCCGTCTGGCCTAACATGTAAACAATATTATCATTTTGAGCAAAAGAATAATTCATTTGAATCACAAATAGAAACAAAACTATTAATCTCAATAATTTCATATTTAAAAACTTTTGATTTTACATTAATAGATAAAATTAGTCAAATTATTAACAATTCTAATAACTTCTTTCAATAATCGCAGCATACCCCTGCCCCACTCCGATGCACATCGTTACAAGTGCATAACGTTTTTGAGTTCGTTGCAATTCACGAGCTGCAGTCAAAAGAATTCTCGCTCCTGACATTCCAAGTGGATGTCCTAGTGCTATTGCTCCGCCATTTGGATTAATTCGAGGGTCATTGTCTTCAACTCCCATAGCTCTTATACAAGCTAAAACTTGAGCTGCAAATGCTTCATTTAATTCCAATATGTCCATATCAGCCAAAGTTAATCCTGCACGATCTAACGCTTTTTGAGAAGCATAAACAGGACCTATTCCCATGATTCGTGGTTCAACTCCAGCCACTGCAGCTGAAACAATGCGCGCTAAAGGTTTCAACGAATGCGTTTTCAATCCTTCCTCTGAAGAAATCAATAATGCGGCTGCTCCATCGTTCAAACCTGATGCATTACCAGCAGTTACAGAACCATCTTTTTTAAATGCCGGTTTCAAATTTGATAAGGTTTCCATCGTCGTGGATGCTCGAACGAATTCATCCTTTGTAAAATGAATTGGGTCTTTTTTCTTTTGCGGAATAATAACAGGGACAATTTCTCCATCAAAAAAACCGTTTGCTTGTGCATTTGCGACTTTCTCTTGCGACCAACAAGCAAACCTATCTTGTGCCTCTCGCTCGATTCCGTATTTCTCAACCAAATTTTCGGCAGTCATACCCATGCTGTCCACACCATAAATTTCTTCCATCTTAGGATTGATAAATCGCCAACCAAAAGAAGAATCAAACATTTGTGCGTCACGACCAAAAGCTGAGGAAGTTTTAGAAATCACCCAAGGTCCACGAGTCATGTGTTCTACCCCACCTGCAATGTATAAATCTCCAGCGCCATCTTTAATTGCTCTTGAAGCGTTTATTGTAGCTGCCATTCCTGATGCACAAAGTCTGTTAACGGTTTCCCCGGCTACTTCGATCGGTAAACCTGCCAAAAGTCCTGCCATGCGCGCTACATTTCGATTGTCCTCTCCCGCTTGATTGGCACAACCAAAAATCAGATCTTCAATTGCTTTCAAATCCAAATTCGGATGTCTTTCAACCAAACCTTTAATCGCGATAGCAGCTAAATCATCTGCTCTAACTGCAGACAAAGTTCCACCAAAACTTCCGATTGCCGTTCGAACGCCATCAACAATGTATACTTCCTTAGACATAAATTTCTTTTTTTTCAAATTTAGAATTTATCCAATCGTTCAAAGTATCTTTTTTTCAACATCGGTTGTTTTTAAATAAAATATTGAATCGAATTTGCGAAGAAATTTTTGTAGTAAGTTCGAAATGAATTTGCGTAATTAAATTTATTTCATGACGTCCATTTTGAACGAACAACAGATTTCATTTTTTCAAAACCTTTTGAGTGAACGCTGTATTACTGATTTTGAGCAACGAAAAGAATATGGCCACGATGAAACGGAAGATTTAAATTTTCCTCCGAGTGCCGTTCTCAAACCAACCAGGGTTGAGGAAGTCTCAAAAATCATGCATTATTGCTACGAAAACGAAATCCCAGTCTCACCTGCTGGGGCTCGAACAGGACTAAGCGGAGGCGCTCTTCCAACGCACGGAGGAATATTAATATCGATGGAGAAATTCAATCGTATTTTGGAAATCGATGAAAACAACCACCAAGTGACGACGGAGCCGGGTGTCATAACTCAAGTTTTGCAGGAAGCTGTCAAGGAAAAAGGATTATTCTATCCACCCGATCCAGCGAGTAAAGGTTCGTGTTTTATTGGCGGAAATGTTTCTGAAAATTCCGGCGGACCAAAAGCAGTAAAATACGGTGTAACAAAAGATTACGTGTTGAATTTAGAGGTTGTTCTACCCAATGGTGAAGTCATTTGGACAGGGGCAAACGTACTCAAAAATGCGACTGGTTACAACTTAACACAATTGATCGTCGGCTCGGAAGGTACGCTTGGAATTATCACAAAAATCGTTTTAAAACTCATTCCACATCCAACAAATGACTTGTTGATGCTCGTGCCGTTCTTTGATGCACAAAAGGCCTGTGAAGCAGTTGCTGCTATTTTCAAAGCAGGAATTACGCCAAGTGGACTCGAGTTCATGGAAAGAGACGCACTGCTTTGGACAAAAGATTTCATTGGCGAAAGTTCGATTCCAATTGCCGAAAACCACCAAGCACATTTATTGATTGAAGTCGATGGATTTCAAGAAGACCAATTGATGCAAGAATGCGAAAAGATTTTGGCCGTACTTGAAAATTTTGAAACCGATGAAATACTTTTCGCGGATTCGGAAGCTCAAAAAAACACACTTTGGAGTTTGAGAAGAAAAGCAGGTGAAGCTGTTAAATCGCAATCCATTTATAAAGAAGAAGACACGGTCGTGCCAAGATTTGAACTACCCAAGTTACTCTTTCACATCAAAGAAATTGGCAGAAAATATGGTTTTCATTCCGTTTGTTACGGACATGCAGGAGATGGAAATTTGCATGTAAACATCATAAAAGGCAATCTATCCGATGAACAGTGGGAAAATGAACTCCCGATTGCCATACGGGAATTATTTACTGAAGTTGTAAAACTTGGAGGAACCATTTCTGGTGAACACGGAATCGGCTTAGTCCAAAAACCATTTATGGATATCGCTTTCCCTGAAGTAACTCTGAATTTGATGCGTGAAATCAAGCGCGTTTTTGATCCAAAAGGGATATTGAATCCGGGGAAGATATTTTAATCTTACTTTTTTTTGCCGAAGCCTAAAAAAAGTAAGCCACCACGCAGTAGCAGCGAAGCTAAAAACTGCATTTCAACTTTCTAAGGCCTTTCCTGCGGAACACTCAGTCTTATCGCTACGTGCTTTTGTCCCATTATACTGGCTTCGCTTCCATGGGCCGCATCTTCGCCTAGACTTTCGCTAACGCTGTATGAAAGTTGTGTGGGAAGGATGATATTTCTTTTGAGTCGAAGTATAATTAAGTTTCTCCACCTCGCCTGTCCGCCGGCAGGTGGAAGGGAGATTAAGTCTTATGACTCTGACGAGTATCAGACTCCGTCAGAGAGGGGTGAGTCTTAAAAATAAATTCCATTCCCACGATTCCGCGCATTGAAAGATTAAACTGGGCACCCACCCGACGCAGTTGCGTTGAAATTCACGGCTGTTTGAGGTGGAGGAACGACAACGAGTTTCGGGAATTTTAGCAACAAGGAAAATGTGGGTAGTTGAATCTTTACAGCGCTAGACCTTTTTTGTTTCGTTTTTTGGGGCGATGCCAAAAAATGAAAACCACGATTATTTTTTCTTTTACTTTTTTTTTCCGAAGCAAAAAACAACACTAACTAGCGATTTAACAAACCATCAATAACCTTCCTCAAATAAGTATTTTAACCATTGGATTAATAAGAAATATATTCCGAAAAAGTTCAATTTTTCCCAAAATAAATCCCTATCTTTGCAGCCTATTTTTAGAATCGCTCCCTTAAAGCGATGTTTTTGATTATTAACCACTTTTGGAAGTTAAGGGATTTCGGGATACAAATTTTAACAGCCACATGGCAAATTCTATTAACCCGCAGGGATCTGCAGATTTTGATTGGGAAGCTCTACAATTAGACGGCTACTCAAAAGTACAACGTTCAGAAATGTCTGATCGTTACGAAAAAACCTTGACTTCAATCAATGAGAAAGAAGTAATTCAAGGAACAGTTGCAATGCTTAACAAGAAAGAAGTGATCGTAAACATCGGTTACAAATCTGAAGGAGTTGTTGCAGCAAACGAATTCCGTTACAACC
>JBMLTP010000052.1:0-5403 GCA_049239885.1 Crocinitomicaceae bacterium | reverse complement strand
GAAAATGATTGCCATGTCTTTCTCATAACTTGGTAGATTGAAATGATAGAAAGTTTTGGCTTTGATGAACAACAAAGGTTAAATGCCTTAAAGAGTTACGAGATTCTTGATACCTTGTCGGAAGAGGAGTATGATGGTATCACGAGATTAGCGGCTCAAATTTGCGGAACCAAAATTTCACTTATCAGTTTAATTGACGAAAACCGACAGTGGTTTAAATCGAAACATGGTATAGAGGCTTCCGAAACACCGAGAGAACATGCTTTTTGTAATCATGCCATTCAAACTCCAGACAGTGTTTTTATCATTGAAGATTCAACCAAGGATGACAGATTTAAAGAGAATCCACTTGTTACGCAAGAACCAAATGTTATTTTTTACGCAGGAGTTCCCTTAGTCGATAAGGATAATTATGCACTAGGAACACTCTGTGTAATTGACAACGAACCAAAAAAGCTTTCAGTTCAACAAATTGATGCGCTTCAGACCTTGTCGAAAAGTGTAATCAATTTATTTGAAATGCGCCGCAATAATTTAAAACTGGCGGAGGAAAAAAATGTTCTTTTGGATACACTTGAGTTCAATAATCCATTTTATCTGCTTCTTGGTGATGATGGAATTATTCGAAATATTGGGAGTAATTTCCGAAAGATAAATAGTCAAATTGAGGTTGGAAATTCATTTTTTGATCATTATCAATTCATGAATCCTTTTCGATTTGTGGACTTCGTTTCATCAAGCGATCAGAAATCTAAACGTCTCAATTTTTTTGAATCCATTGATCTGAAACAGCGATTTAAATTTTCAGCAAAAAAAACAGGTAGTGTAATTATTTTGGCTGCAAGTCCCGTTATAAATGCAAAATATAACATTCGAAGTTATAATCTTACTTTAAATGATTTCGTGTTGCATGACTATGTGTCAGAATACATCTTTTTGCAGCAAACAACGGATCGCTCATTGAAAGAATCAAAGGCAGTATTGGATTCAATTCGGGCTAAAAATGAAGAATTGAAAATAGCTCAACGAGAGATTGACTTGATTGCGCGTTTCCCGAAAGAAAATCCGAATCCAATAATCCGTTTAAATAGTGATTTCGAAATTTCATATTACAATACGATTTCTGAACAAAATTTCCTAACTGATTTTTCATTTGAAAATGGCAGGACAACCGATGAAGAATTGTTAGAGTTTCTTCGAAATACGGTTGTTGAAAATAAGGATACCTTCAAAATTATACTAAAACGCAACAGCCGAACGTACAACATAGGTTTGCGAAATATTAAGGAGCACTCTTACATCAATATATACGCTGCTGACATAACTGATTATATTGAACAGCTCGAGGAGAAAGAACGTCAAATTCTTGGAATTAAGAATTTCTATGAGTTTATATTAAATAATATTCCTTCGGATATCGCTGTATTTGATTCTAAACATAAATATCTATTTGTCAACCCACAAGGAATTTCGAATGAAGAAACGAGAAAATTCATAATTGGTAAAGATGATTTTGACTATTGTCGATATAAAGGGATTTCAGATGAAATCGCTAAAAGTCGTCGCCGTATTTTTGACGAAATAGTTAGTTCTAAGAAACCTAAAGAATGGGAAGACATTAGTCATGACAAAAATGGAAATTTAAAATATATACTAAGAAAACTCGCTCCCATATTTGATGAAAAAGGAAAAGTCGACTATGTCATAGGTTATGGTGTGGATATTACAGAGCGGAAATTAGCAGAAAACAAATTGATTGAAACAGCTGATCGACTAAGGTTGTTGGAGAAATTTTTGGATCGAACGACTGATGCCATCCAGGTTTCCGATCACAATGGTAAAATGATATACATCAATGATACCGCTGCTAATCGACTCGGGATTAATAAGACTGATGTTGATCAATATCGCGTTGAGGACTTTGAACAATTTTTTAAATCCAAGCAAGACTGGGAGAGTCATGTTAATCTATTGCGAGAAAAGGGAACTTTTAGCGTTGAATCCGAAAATAAAAATTTGAAGACAGGTGAAATCACGAAGGTTGAAGTTAGCGTCTCTTATGAAGAATTTAATGGAATAGGTTATTTGATCGCGGCGGCGCGTGATATTAGTGAACGAATAAAGGCCCAACAAGAGATTACGAAGCTTTCGATGGTAGCCAAAAACACGAATAATGGCGTTATCATGTTGGATGTTGATCGAAAAATCACATGGGCCAACGAAGCAATGGTTAAGCGCTCAGGTTATTCATTAGATGAATTAGTTGGAAATAGTCCACGCATTTTTCAATTCGAAGGAACGGACCCAAAAACCGTTGAATACGTTTATAATCAATTGGTAAAACTTGAGCCTGCTACAACAGAGATTTTACATCAATCGAAATCAGGTAATTTATATTGGATTAACCTAAACATACAACCAATTTATGATGACAGGCAAAATCACATTGGATTTATGGCTGTTGAATTTGATATTACGGAGCGAAAGGACTTCGAAGAAAAAATTGCGGATCAAAATAAGAGTCTCCGCGAAATTACGGATGCCTTGGATCAAAGCTCATTGGTTTCAATTGCTGATACGAAAGGAAAAATTATTCGCGCGAACAAAAAATTCTGCGAAATATCTCAATATAGCGAAGAGGAGTTAATTGGACAGAATCACAATATTATTAATTCTGGATATCATACAAAAGAATTTTGGGCGGACGTTTGGAAAACGATTACAGCCGGTTTCATTTGGAGGGGAGAAGTTAAAAATAAAGCGAAAGATGGAAGCTTTTATTGGGTGGATTCAATTATCTATCCAGTAATGAATCTTGAAGGAAAAATCATTCATTATCTATCCATTCGTCACGAAGTTACGGATAAAAAAATAGCTGATGAGGAATTGAAAATTAAGTCCATTTTTCAGAATTTATTAATGGAAATTTCATCTAAATATATCAATTTGCCAATCGATGAATTGGAAGTGTCTATAAATGAATCACTTGCAAAGCTTGGTAAATTTGTAAATGTAGATCGCGTTTATATTTTTGATTACAATTACGAAAAGAAATCAACCTCTAACTTATTTGAATGGTGTGCGGATGGAATCGAACCACAAATTGAAAATTTACAAGATATTCCTTTTTCCGAAGTTCCAGTTTGGGTTGAAACTCATAACAGAGGTGAAGAAATTTATGTGCCAAATGTTAGCAAATTAAAGCCAGGAAAGTTTAAAGATCTTATAGAAATTCAGGGAATCAAAAGCATTATTACTTTGCCAATGATGGATAATCATTTTTGTAGGGGATTTGTAGGATTTGATGCGGTGCGTGAAGTGCGCGAGTTCAATGATGATGAGAAAAATTTATTGCGTTTATATGCAGACATGCTTGTGAATGTGAATAATCGAACCGAGTACATTCGTGCAATTGAAAAAAATCGTTCCGAAATTGAAAAAATCAATCAAGATCTCGAGAAAATTGTTCAAGAGAAAACGATGAAAAACCTGGAGCTTGCCAAATCGATTACGGATCAGGAAAAATTGGTAATGGTTGGAGAAATAGCCTCTGGAATTGCTCACGATTTGAATACGCCTCTTGGCGCCATTAAAAGTGGCGGAGAAAGCATTCGATACACCCTGGAAGGAATTTTCAAAGATACAATTTGGAAATGTTCAGCAGATCAAATAAAATTCGCTTGCGGTCGTGCAGTTGAAACGAATTTCGATTTGTTTATCGGTGGTTTACAAATGCGCAAGGAATCTAATCAGTTTAGTGAATTTCTAGCTAAAAATTATCCAAATATTGATCCTGAAAAACGAAAAAAGTTGGCTGATATGTTCGTGAAATCGCGAGTTAAGATAGCTGATTATGAAACAGTTGAACATGTCATAAATTCCGGAAATTCCGAAAATTTCTTGAATCTAATCTATCAAATTCAAATGACTCGAACTTTTGTTGACACGATCATTAATTCGGGAGAACGAGCCGCAAATGTTGTTCAGGATTTAAAGTCTTTCATAAAAGACCCGAAGAATTCAGGAAAATCGAATGTAAATTTAAGCAAGAATATAGCATCTGTTTTGAATATTTTCAATTTTGAAATTCAGCGTAATTCGGAATTGTTTTTTAAGGTTGATGACAAATTGGAAATTGGTGGTTATGAAATTCGTTTGTTTCAACTTTGGTCTAATTTAATTAAGAATGCACTTGAATCTATTGAAGAATCTGAGGTTAGGGGTGAATTGAGGATATTTTCTGAAGAAAATGCGAATGAAATTGCAATTTGTATTGAAAACACTGGAAAGGAAATTCCTGAACATGTTAAAAATCGAATTTTTGAGAAGTTTTTCACTACCAAGGCCAACAAGAATGGTTCAGGGCTAGGGTTGTCAATCGTTAAGAATGTTGTTGATGAACACCATGCTCGAATTACGGTTGATTCTGATGATAAAGTAACTTGTTTTAAAATATTTTTTCGAAAGTAATGTGCGAAATTCCAAGACTAACGTTCGCGATACGCTTTCGATCCTTATTAAAGTTTGAAATATGATTTCAGAAGAAGTAAAACTTAACGATCTGCTCGAAAATTCAATTGACATGATTCATCAGTTGGATGAGTTCGGCAACATTCGTTGGGTAAATCGTTCATGGCGAGAAAATCTGGAAATCGGAGATGAAAACTTGACAGGACAACATTTAATGCAGTTTCTGACAGATGAAACCATGTTGGAATTTAAAGAGGTATTTCCTTTACTTCAGCAAGGGGAAAAGGTGGAGAATTTAAATTGCACGTTTAAAACTAGATCTGGGAAAGTTATCAATTTGATAGGTCGCACAATCCCAATTTTCGATGAAGGTAAGGTAGTTGGAAGTCAAGCCTTTTTACAAGATGTCACGAAGCTCTTGGCTATTCAAAATGAGATAAAGCAAATTCATGATTTGCAGCGGATTCTAATGAATATTTCCAATCGTTTCATAAATCTAAATTTCGAGGAATTGGATGAGGCAATTGATCATTCACTTCAGGAAATAGCTTATTTCTCTGCTGCTGATCGGGCTTATGTTTTTAGATATCATATCGAAGACAATATATGTCGTAATACCCACGAATGGTGCGCTCTAGGTATTCAGCCCCAATTAGATACCCTTCAAGCGATTAAGTTGGATGAAATGCCTTATTGGTATGGGAAACATTCTCAAGGAGATGTAGTTGAGGTTTCGGATGTATCAAAACTAACGGATGAACGCATAAAATCAATGCTCAGAACTGAAGGTATTCAAAGTTTACTTACCATTCCAATGATGGACGGAGCTAGTGTCATCGGATTTATTGGTTTTGATGTAATCCGCAAGCAAAGAACGTTTCGCTCTGAAGAGAAGGAAATTCTCGCGCTCTTTGCGCAAATGCTGGTTAATGT
>JBMLTP010000051.1:0-3400 GCA_049239885.1 Crocinitomicaceae bacterium | reverse complement strand
TCCATTGTTTGAATGAAATAACGAACGGCATCTGCTTGCGTTCTCAATGGCGGATAGGCAGATTTTTCCTCTTTCGGTTTCGTATTTTTTTCTATCATTTTAATGTAGTTTAGTTATTTAATTCTAATTGCCCGATTGATTCAATTACCTTTTTGGGTGTTCTAATTCGAGTGATTTTTCCTTTGGTTATTTGCAATGCAAATCGATGAACGACCTCTTTAAGAAAGTCACGTGGTTTATCTCCGAATTTATACTCAGTCGTTTCTGGTAAATCGCTTGGATCGGGATCCATATAGCGAATCTCAATTACATGCTCACCCGGAATTTGATCGTAACTGTAGCCATATTTAACTTCAACCCAAAGAAACTTTTTTTGATTATCATCAGTATGCAACAAACCAAATAAGTAAGCTATCGCACGTGATTTATTCATTCTTCGGAAATAGATTCCTTTGTCATCTAAAATATCATCCAATGAAGAAAAACTACCCGATAAAAATGAAAGCTGAAATTGATACAAAATCTTTTCATTTTTACGCTTTTCTTCCAGACTAATTTTTGAGATTTCTTGCAACATGTGGTTCGATTTTTTTAAGTTCGATTGCCTCAGACAAACCACATGCCATTCTAAAAAATGAATTATTATCGGTAATAATTCAACTTTATTATATCAAAAAATGTAAAGTATATAAATATTTGATATTTTCTATAAAATTCAATCTTTACCCACTTGCAAGCCGTATTTCTTCATTTTCGCCTCCAAGGTATTGATTGACCAACCAATCGCGAGGGTTGTTTGTCGCTTATTTCCTTTAAAATGATTGAGCACACGAAGAATATGTTCTTTTTCGATAAATTCCATATTCATCGGCTGATCTTTCGGCGCTTGTTTCAAACGCTTTGGTAAAACGTCAGCAGAGACTGTTTCTTCATTAAAAACATAAAGCCTGGAAATAATATTTTCCAACTGACGCACATTTCCTGGGTAGGAATAATTCAATAAAATTTCAAGTGCATCTTTTTCCAATGCCAATTTTTTAGGTCGGTGAAATTCCCTCTTTTTCTGCGATAAAAAATGATCGATCATCCCTTTGATATCTCCTTTCCCCCGCTCTACCAACGAGGGCAAATCCAGTTCCACAACGGATAAACGATAGTATAAATCCCATCTGAATTTCCCTTCTTCACATAACTTCACAAGATTTTGATTCGTTGCGGCAATCACACGCACATCTACTTTTTTAGCCTTCCCTCCTAGTGGCATAATTTCCTTTTCTTGTAAAGCACGAAGCAGAACTTGTTGCATATAGGGAGAAATATCCCCTATTTCATCTAAAAAAATCGTTCCCTTATCTGCTAATTCAAAAAGCCCTTGTGAATCTTTATCCGCACCGGTAAATGCACCTTTTTTATAACCAAACAACCTTGATTCGAGCAATGTATCACTAAAGGCAGAACAATTCACAGTAACGTATTGCTGCTCACTTCGAATGGAGTTTTTATGTATGTACTTGGCAAGATTCTCCTTTCCAGTTCCACTTGCACCCAAAATTAAAACAGTTACACCATCCACCTGGGCTACTTTTGCGGCATTTTCATAGATCTTTTTTATGGTTGGCGTTATAAAATATTCATCACCCGTATTTTTCTTGATTTCTTCTTGGTGATACATCGCCGTAACAGGCAAAGATGATTTCTCAAAGGCAATTTTCACAAGTTCCGGCTTATCCTTGGACTTCGTATGGCGCGCCTCTCGCATTTGATAAAGTGTCGTATTCAAATTCAAGGACAAATGACTTAGATACCAAACCACCTGCATTGCTGGACTCCCTGGAGAAATAAAAACATCAATGGAATCCTCTTTAAGTTCAATTAAAAACGGATTTACTTTCCCTTGAATTTCACGGTGGTCAATTGGATCTTGAATTCCCATGTAGCGCAATTCAAAAATGCGATCCGGATAAGTCCGACCAAGATAATTAATCAATAACTCAGAACGGGTATCTTCACCGGAGGAGGCTGACAGAATAATATGTCGATCAGACTTATAAAAATAGCGGTGAAAATTAGCCGTTGGTCCAGTTTCTAATACTTTACCATTTTCAAAGTCGTTGTTATGAGCAATCCAAGAAATTAAGGTCTTCATATATCAATATTTGACATATAAAGATAAGAAATGATTAATAAAATAAAAGTGTAAAAACACCAAATAAAGAAAAACTAATTCAGTAGCGTGTAATTTCCACCTGAATTAATTTTAAGTTTTTCAATAATGTTTAGATTGAAGGCGAATTGAATCAATAATTACAAGCTACTTCAAAAACATCTTCAATGAAAGTGAAAGTTTAGCTCTAATTTCCGTTCGATCAATTATATAATCCAAAAATCCGTGTTCCAACAAGAATTCGGAAGTTTGAAAACCATCTGGCAAATCACGACCAATTGTTTCTTTTACGACTCTCGGTCCTGCAAATCCGATCAAAGCTCCAGGCTCGGCGATATTTATATCTCCTAACATGGCGAAAGAAGCCGTTACGCCACCTGTTGTTGGATCAGTTAAATAGGAAATGTAAGGAAGCCCTTTCTCGGAGAGTTGACTCAATTTACCTGAAACTTTAGCCATTTGCATCAACGAATAACCAGCCTCCATCATACGCGCGCCTCCAGACTTTGAAATAATCATGAAAGGAGCGTTAATTTTAATCGCTTCGTCAATTGCTCGAGCTATCTTCTCCCCCATTACAGAACCCATTGATCCTCCAATAAAATTGAAATCCATAGACGCAATTACAAAATCTTGCCCATCTAATTTCCCTTTTGCTGTGCGAATTGCATCTTTCAATCCGGTAGATTTTTGCGTCGCTTTGATGCGATCTTTGTATTTCTTCGTGTCTTCAAAATTCAACGGATCACCGGATGTCAAATCCTGAGCGATTTCCTCGTACTTGGAATCATCAAAAATCAGTTGAAAATACTCTTCTGATCCGATTCGCTCGTGATGCGAGCAACGCTCACAAACAAAACTGTGTTTAGCCAAATCATCCGAGGTATATAAAGTCTTACAATTCGAACAACGAACCCAAAGTCCTTCTGGTGTTTCCTTCTTTTCACTCGTGGTTGTGGTAATTCCTTCTTTATTTCTTTTAAACCAATTACTCATAATTCGTATTTATAAGGTATTAATATTGTTCAAATCCGCAAATGATTGCTCAAGACGCTTATTAAAAGTCAATTCTCCTTCACGCAACCATTTCCGTGGATCATAATATTTCTTGTTTGGAACGTCATCTCCTTCAGGATTTCCAATCTGCGTTTTCAAGTAGTCGATTTTTGAAGAAACATAATCACGGACACCTTCTGTAAAAGCAAATTGAAGATCCGTATCAATGTTCATCTTGAT
>JBMLTP010000050.1:0-5437 GCA_049239885.1 Crocinitomicaceae bacterium | reverse complement strand
CACTTGAGCCTGCAAGTGCTGGATTCAAATAAACCGGATTTGAGTAAAATTGCGTAAACGTTGGGTCTTGTGCTTTAGCTTCAAAGCAGACAATAACGAATAAAAGAATTTTGGTTAAGTTCTTCATAATTAAAAAGTTATATAGCGTCTTGATTTCTTGTCGATAGTTGAATTAAATCGAATCGTCAACTGATGTGTAAAAGAATTTTTGGCAATCGCTTGAACATACCCATAGGAAGATTGAGCGAATAATGCGAAGTTTTTGAAAGACAATCCAAGCGTTCCACTTGCGATTTTACCTGTTCCGTATGAACCACCAAGCATTACTTTATACAGTTTTAGACTGAACCCAGCAAATAGTCTGTTTGAATTTACACGTTCAAAGAAACAGTATGGTGAGAATTGAATTTGTTGATTTCTTGAAATATATTGAGTTCCAATGATTGCATTAAAAACATTTTGAGCGCGCATTTCCATATTTTCGTAATTGGAGTAAATATTATTTTGATGGCGCAAAACATTCGAAACTTGACCTCCTAAATAAAAATAGGGAGTGTTAATAGTAAAGCCAAGGTCAAGGTCGCGATACCATAATTTACTTCCAATGGCGATTGATGAATCAAAATTAAATTGGTTCGAAGTTTGACTTTCGAAATTAACAAGCGATTGATTTTCAATTCGGTCCTCATTCAAAAGTTTGTTTCCAATTTTAAAGCGTAATGCTGGTTCAAATGAAATTTTTCGAGACAGAGCTATTTTTGGTGAAAACAACAAACATGTATTCCAATTTTGAATGGAGCCATTTGCAAAATAGTCGTAGTTTGCCTGAAGTCCAAAACCTGATTGTGCTCCTCTTGAATAACCATCCAAAGTGATTTGTTGGCTAAATTTTCGCTGTTCCATATTCTCCAACCAACGCCCCATTGAAGTCGATTGGAATCTAAATTGGGATGTGGCTCCTATGTTACTGAAAAGAACATCGACATTCGAATACTCAGGAATCGCATACGTATGATCTGGAATATTACTCAAACCTAAGTCCTTTTCGAGTACTTTTTCTATTTTCTGGAATATTTTCACATTTCCAAGATCAATATTTAGTCCTGCCTGATCATTTTGATTTTCGTTTTCACTTGCTTCAAGTTCTTCTATTTGATAGTGTTCTAATTTTATGGATTTAGAATCAATTTTTTTAAGACTTAATGGGGCAAGACTGAAATTAAGTGAATTTGAAAGTTCTAAAACGTTTAATTCTTGATTTGGAGAATTTAAAATTATGGTGTTGTAAATTGATTTTGAGTCAGCTGAAGAATAGTCATTGATTTTTTCGTTGACAAAAAGATTGTTGTCGTTTATACTGGTATTTGATGAAGAGATAATTTTTGAATGACTGACGTTGGAATCAAAATTAACTTTAGATGAAGCAGTGGTTTTGATTTCCTGATTAATAGTTAAAAGATTGGAAAGCTTTAAATTTTTATTGGGTGATTTTTCCGTTAATGAAGAATTGGTCATCGTTTTTGTGCCCTTATCATTAGATTTGACTGAGCGGTTTTCTTTCTTGTAATTAGAAGCGATGGTATCCTTTTCGACCGAACTAGGGGAAATCATCCAAATTGTTGCAGAAATAACCAATAGGAGTGCACTTGCAAAGAAGATTGGTGTAATTCTTCTTTTACGTTTGAATTTTTCTTTATTGGGCAAACTAATTTCTTCGGAAACCGATTTTGAGTCTTCCCACGCTTCCAAATCGACTTCAATTTCTGGGTTATTGAGAATATAATTCTCAAGAATTGTTTCTTGATCTGCGGAAAGATTCCCTTCCGTGTAATCAAACAACCAACGATCAATATTTTCTCTATTTGGGGAAATCATGCCAATTCGTTCCGTCCTTTTAACTGCTTTTTTATTTTCAATCGTGCACGGAAAAGGTAAACTTTTACTTGTGAAGAGCTGAGCGACAAAATATCACCTATTTCTTCGTAAGTATACCCCTCTAAGTCACGAAGGAGGATAATGGTTTTTTGAAGAGGAGGCAAAATTCCAACAATGTGATTAATTACTTGCTTTGATTCAAAACCAAATGACGCATTTTCAGCTTTTTCAGAATGAAACTCATGTGCCATTTTTGCAAATCGTGCTTTTTTATGGATGAAATTAATCATCGCATTGTGAGCGCAAGTAAATAACCAAGATTTTGCCTTTTCAAATTCCACTTTATCCCTATTCATCCACAACTTTTCGAAAACATCCTGAACGATATCTTGCGCTTCCTCCTGATTTTTAAGGAAGTTGACAGCAAAGCGATAAAGGGAATCACCATGGCTTTCAACGCTGATATTGTACTCGTGTCTTTTCAACTTGTGAAGTTTGCAGTTAAAACAATTGGAACGAACCAGAAGTTACAGATCTAACTATTTTTCTAACCAAAAATAGCAATCACTTTTAAATTTACTACATCCCAATGAATATTTGTAGGAATTTGATGAAAATTTGTAGATTTTGTTTTTCGTTGAATTTTATTTTTTGCTGTTTGATTAATTTCTTTCACGAGACATAAATTGTAAATTATGCTGAGATAAATTGGATTAATCGTAAATTTGACAGAATCTATTTAAATATTGATTCCCAGCGTTTAAAATGATTACAGAATCCAAATATAGTCTTGTAGTCCCTGTTTATAATACGGGAAAAGATCTTTTTCAATTGCATAAAGAAATTAAACATGCATTTGATGGAAAAATAGACTTTGAAATTATTTATGTTGACGATTTTAGTCAGGATGATAGTTGGAATAGTTTGAAAGAGATTAAGAATTCTGATTCAATTGGGCAAATTAAACTAGTTAGACTAAGCAAGAATTTTGGACAACATGCAGCTACTTTGTGTGGTTTTGAAAATGCTTCTGGTGAATTTATTTTGACAATGGACGATGACTTGGAGGTTTTGCCGTCCGAATTTGAAAAGTTAATTGTCGAGCAGAAAGATTCAGCTTCCCAAGTTGTATATGGAGAATATTTTCAACGGCAATCCTTTTTTAGGAAATTCTTGAAATTTTGTTACAAGAAAGTTGCTCGATTGGAAGGCGCCAAAAAGGGAAGAGGAAGCAGTTTTCGTTTAATTGAATCCAGGTTGGCAAGAAAATTAGCAGAGAACCACCGTCATTTTGTTTTTATAGACGAATTTTTACTCTGGTATACGAGTAATATTTCATTCGTTAAAGTAGAAAATAATCCTTCACCAATTAAAAAAAGTAGGTACAAACTAGGTCAATTATTTGACGCAACGGGTAAGGTGTTGATTTATTCTACAGGAATCCCTTTGAAATTTGTTACTTATCTCGGATTTACCTTAGCTTTTGTCAATTCCATTGTCGGTTCCTTCTTTATATACAGACACTTCGTTGATAAAATAGCTGTAAAAGGTTATGCGTCTCTGATTGTTAGTATTCTTTTTTCCACTGGAATCATATTATTTAGTTTGGGGATAATCGCTCAATATTTGCGAACTATACTAAAAAATATCAATAACGCTCCGTTGTATCACGTTGATGAAAAACAATGTTAATCCTTGAACAATTTGACGTTCGTTTAATTCGCCTTCAACGCGATGATTTGGAATTGGTAAGAAATTGGCGAAATTCGGCACATGTCCGGGATAATATGGTCTACAGGGATTACATTACCGAAGAAATGCAAAATGCTTGGTTTGAATCGATAAACAATCCGAATAATTATTATTTCATCATCGAATTTGATTCGAAAAAAGTTGGAGTAATCAATGCAAAGAATTTTGAAAAGGAACAGGGTTTTGGAGAGGGAGGTATTTTCATTGGAGATCAGGCTTATGAGCATTCGTTTGCCGCGGTTTATGCATCGCTTTGTCTCTTGAATTTTGTTTTTTATATGTTGCGAGATATCAATAAATCCCGAATTCGCATATTAAAGGATAATTTCAGGGCGATTCAATACAATAAACTTCTTGGATATGAATGGGTTGAAGATTCTGAAGACGGTTTGAATCAAATTTATGAATTGACCAAAGAAAATTACTTTGTTAAAGGGTTAAAATTAAACAAAGCAGCTGCCATTTTCGCTTACGGATCGTCAAAAATGGAATTGATAGGAGAACCAACTGAAATAAACTTGCGGGAGATTAATGAGTTGCTGACTAATAAAACTCCTCCATTGGCAATACCCGGTCTTTAAAGGATTGCTTCCATTTCTCCTTATTGGCAATGGAAAGTAAAAACGGATCATCCAGGTTATTGATTTTGTAAGTTGAAATTTCATCTGCTGTATAGCCCCAATTTGGATTCGGAATGTCAAACATTAGCACAACGCGTGGTTTATCAGATTTATTCCAAGCTTCATGTTCAAATGAATCATCGAAAATAATAAGCTTTCCTTCTTCCCAATGATGCGTTTCATCCCCAACCCGTATCGCACATTTCTCTGAATCGGGAACGATTAACGGCAAGTGACAGCGCAAAACCATTCTCGAATATCCTTTATGTGGCAAAATATGTGTGTCAGGAGCCATGAATGAATAGTCACACGAGATAATTTCAGGGATATCGTAAATTAGTTCAGCCGTTTTTGGACAAAGTGAGGCATGCTTTGGACTCCTCATTCCAAAAAACAAAAATGTGAATACTTTCCACGCTTTTTCTTGCGTTGACTTCACGTAATCTGGAAATGTTCTTAACCAGTTTTGTTCGGCACCCTCAGTAATCAAATTTTCTAATTCCATTTTAATAACGGGGAAATTTTCCTCTAAATTTCTAAGAAAAGAAAAATCTGAGGTTGAATAGAAAAAATTCGGGTTTTTATCTGTTTTTTCAGACATATCGTTCTGCCGTTGTTTCAAATGTAGAGATTAATTTATGAAAAATGTAACTTAGAGGTCGAAATTCCAATTCGCTGTTTACTATGAGTAAGTCCAAGTTATGGTTTAGTCTCTTTGATTTTTCTTTTGATTATAAAGGGGATGAGCCAAATTTCATAAATAGTGAGTTCTCATGGTCAAATGAGTTTGAAAGAAATTGGAAGCAGGTTAAGCAGGAGTTGAGTAGTTATTTGACAGATCATCAACCAGATGCTTATTTCAACAAAACAATGGTCAATGATCTGGAAACGTGGAAAACATTTTCCTTGAAATGGTGGGATATAGAATTCAACAGTCGGTACAAGTATTTTCCAAAAACGATGGAAATAGTTCGAAAATATCCCGAAATCCTATCTGTTTCATTCAATCAATTAGAACCAAATGGTAAGATTCTTCCACACTGTGGTGATACCAACGCTATTTTTCGGTGTCATCTTGGTCTTGAAATTCCTTCCGAACTTCCACAAACTGGTTTTCGAGTGCGTGATGAGATTAAACCTTGGAAGGAAGGCAAGTGGTTGATATTTTTGGATGCCTATAAGCACGAAGC
>JBMLTP010000049.1:0-13272 GCA_049239885.1 Crocinitomicaceae bacterium | reverse complement strand
GTTTTCAAAACGCAAGTTGGAGAAATTTCGGTCAATGTGAAGGAATTTACAATTTTAAGTAAATCGTTGAGACCATTGCCACTTCCAAAAACGGATGTCGAAGGGCGTATTCATGATGCTTTTACAGACCCGGAATTGAGATACAGACAGCGCTATGTTGACTTAGTGGTGAATAATCAAGTGAAAGATGTTTTTGTGAAAAGAACAAAACTTTTCAATGCGATGCGTGAATTTTTTAATTCGGCAGGGTATATGGAAGTTGAAACACCTGTTTTACAAGCCATTCCTGGGGGCGCCTCGGCTAGACCATTTATTACCCATCACAATGCCTTGGATATTCCGCTTTACATGCGAATCGCAAATGAATTGTACTTGAAGCGATTGATTGTTGGTGGTTTTGATGGGGTTTATGAATTTTCAAAAAATTTCCGAAACGAAGGAATGGATCGAACGCACAATCCTGAATTCACCGCGATGGAAATCTACGTTTCTTACAAGGATTATAATTGGATGATGGATTTCACCGAGCGACTTTTGGAGCATTGTGCAATCGCCGTAAACGGAACCACCCAAGCGACTTTTGGAGAACACAAAATCGATTTCAAAGCACCATACAAGCGTGTAACGATGCGGCAGGCAATCAAAGATTTCACAGGTTTTGACATTCAAGGAAAAACGGAAGACGAACTTCGTGTTGCGGCAAAAAATATGGGAATCGCAGTTGATGAAACAATGGGCAAAGGAAAGCTGATTGACGAGATTTTCGGTGAAAAATGCGAAGGAAATTACATCCAGCCAACATTTATCACAGATTACCCAAAGGAAATGTCGCCGCTTTGTAAAACGCATCGTGATAACCCAGAATTGACCGAACGCTTTGAGTTAATGGTTTGCGGAAAAGAAATCGCCAATGCCTATTCCGAGTTGAATGACCCAATCGATCAACGTGAGCGATTCGAAGAGCAATTACGCTTGCAAGAAAAGGGCGATGACGAAGCGATGTTCATTGATCAAGATTTTTTACGCGCCTTGGAATACGGAATGCCACCAACAAGTGGTTTGGGAATCGGAATGGATCGTTTGATCATGTATTTGACGAATAATCCATCGATTCAAGAAGTGTTGTTTTTCCCTCAAATGCGACTGGAAACGAATTCTGTTAAGTTAAATCTCAATGAATTAGAGCAAAGTATCTACGATGTTATGCTTGGAGAAAGTGAAATGGAGCTTTCTGCCTTGCGAGCAAAGGTTGAGATGAGCAATAAGCAATGGGACACAAGTCTTAAAAGCTTGACAAAGCAAAATTTATTGAAAGTTTCCAAAGAAGCAGAACAACTTGTCATACGATTTGTCAAATAATCGATTTTTAGAAAAAATATTCAGTAAATTGGTTTTTTTAGAAGGCGATTTGCGCTTTCTCTTGTTGCTTTCTAAGTGTTAGAAATATTTTAATATCCTGAATTATTGTCAAATTCAATCTGAGTTGCATCACATATAAGTTTTGGTCTGTAACCGCCTTCAACGTAATCTAATCTGCAAATGGTATCACTTATTGTATAAACACAAACTCTATAAGTGCCTTCACCCCGACCATTAAAGCCATATTTAATGATATTGTAATGATCAAGGTCTTTGCTTGTGACCATTTCCATATTTCCATTCGAATGAAACTCTATTTTCTCAATATGTTTTTTATCCGTTACCTCAAGCGTAACAATGACATCTTTCCCGTTTCCAATCTCAAGTTCAGTCTGGTTCTTTGTTTTACACCCAAATAGAACTATCATAAAAACTAAAATGAATGTTACTTTATTATACTTCATTCAGGTTAAACTTCAATGTTACTATCTTCTGAATAATAATCATTTGCAATGAAATAATCAAGCATCGCTTCCTTGATTAGATGTTGTTGTTCAGAATGCGTTAGTGCTGGAAGTTCATTAACCAATTTAAAGTGTGGCCAGTTTTCTTCGTCGCGATAATCAAATTCATAATGACCGTATGGCTCCAAAAGCGTGCAAATTGCTACGTGTAGTAAATCTGTTTTCTCCTGTTTTGAAAAGTTTCGATGACCTACACCCAATTCATTTACGCCGATTAAAAAAAGCATTGCCTGAAGATCCATTCCCTCTCCGAAGGTTTTTTCCAAGTGGGTTTTAAGTTTTTGAAATCGTTCCTCTAATGCGTGGTCCATTGATTAATTGTTGTTTGTTTTTAAGACTGAAAGTATGGCTGATTCAGACATCGAAAAGTAACATTTACCTTCTTTGTCTTTCTTGGGAAAAGGTTTAATCATAAATGATGCAGGAATTCGCCCATAAAACTGAATGTATTTTAATAGACGTTTTGCGTTGTAAAAATTTAATGATTGATCAACCAATGCGACACAATAGCGATCTGCGAATGTACACCCCGAATTTCCAGTTGGATACGAAATAACACGTCTTTTTTGTTTACGCAATCTAGGATCAGATTTTATATCACTTTCTTTTGAGAATAGAAATTGAATTGACGCCAAACTATCCGTTCCTTCATCATAAATCACTTGATTTCGTTTAAAATTTTGTTTCCATTCCCTATAGCCATTTTCTTTATTTTTTCGAAGGTTATATTTGATGTGGGCAAGGAAAACGTTTAAATTTTCTTCGTTTGGAGTGGCCCAAAGAAATCCCTTTGTGAGTTGATTGTAATTGGTCGGGCGTTCTATTGAATCTTGAAAATAAGAAAACACAAACGGGTCAATCCCTGCTACCAACCATTGATTTTCTAAAATAGGCTTGTAGAAGGAAAACTCTTTTTTCGCAATATTATATTGAAACTTATGAAAAAAACTTGTTTCAACATCTTTTACCGCGGATAATGAATTTAAAAACACCAAGTCGATTTTCGAATTATATCCTTTTGATTTGAGTGTTTTTTGAATACTGTCTGCAGATAAGTGAAGAATCTTTATGTTGATTCCAGTCCGTTTTTCAAATCCTTTATAATGAATGGTATCTTTTGGTAGTAAGAAATTCGATGCGATTACGAGGTCGCTTTTATAGTCGGGACCTGCAGTTTCCAAACTACAAGAGGTGAATATTAAAACAGAAATCAGTATGATATAAATAGATTTCATGATAACACTTTCAAAGATAAAATCATTTCAAAAACAGCTACTTGTTCTCCAAGATTATTTAGTGCATAAACGGTTATGGATTCATTTTGTCTCTCTTTGGAGGATATGCATGTTTGAAGCATCGTTTCTATTTTATTACCTTCCGAGCAGACAAAACGAATGTCGCTTTCCGCTCGTTTCAAAAATTCGGCTTTCATTCCTTTAAACGCCAATGAAGTTTTTCTTTGTAGAATTTCAGAATGATAATAAGCTAAGATTCCAGCAGCGACATCCGCCCCAACGGCTAAAGCGCCAAAATACATCGAATTGAGGTGGTTTTTAGTTCGTCTTCGCAGTGAAATGGAAACAACTATTTCTTCTTTATTAACTGAAATAAGTTTTGGACGTACAAATCCAATGATTGGAATTTTTACTAGCCCCAATAAAAATAATTTCCACCGCATTTTCCTTAAAGAATTCATTATCCTCCAGTTAATCTTTTTATTTCATGCAACTTCATCAGGGCTTCAACAGGAGTAAGTGTATTGATATCAATTGTTATCAATTCATCGTGTATTTGTTCCAATACCGGATCGTTTAATTGGAAAAAGCTAAGTTGCATGTTTTCGGTTCCGTTTGAAACTAGTTTTTTAGAATTCTTTTGTTTTTTACCTCCGACTTCTGCGTGGGATGTTTCGAGATCTTTTAAAACTTGTTCGGCACGTTGAATGACTAATGGAGGCATCCCTGCCATTTTTGCAACATGGATTCCAAAGGAGTGTTCGCTGCCGCCAGGTGTTAATTTTCGCAAGAATAAAACTTTATTTACGGTTTCTTTAACAGAAACGTTGTAATTCTTAATTCGCTCAAATCGTTTCGACATTTCGTTTAACTCGTGATAATGAGTCGCGAATAAGGTCTTGCACTTCGCTTTTGGATTTTCATGAATAAATTCTGCGATCGCCCAGGCAATAGAAATTCCGTCATAGGTGCTCGTTCCCCTTCCGATTTCATCCAATAAAATCAAACTCCGAGGTGAGATGTTGTTGAGTATACTCGCTGTCTCGTTCATTTCAACCATGAAAGTAGATTCACCAGAAGAAATGTTGTCTGAGGCTCCAACGCGGGTAAATACTTTGTCGATCAAACCAATTTTCGCGGAATCCGCAGGCACAAAACAACCCATTTGCGCCATCAAAACTATTAAAGCTGTTTGACGTAAAATCGCACTTTTTCCACTCATGTTTGGCCCGGTAATCATGATGATTTGTTGGTCCGTGCTGTCCAAATAGACGTCATTTGGAATGTACTCCTCTCCGATTGGAAGACGTTTTTCAATAACGGGATGTCGCCCATTTTTAATATCCAATATAAAACCATCATTAATTTCAGGTCGTTTGTAGTTGTTTTCAAAAGCGATTTGCGAAAAAGAAAACAAACAATCGAGTCGAGCGATGACATTCGCATTATGTTGAATGGGATGAATGTAATCTGCCATATTATAAACCAAATCCTGAAAAAGTTTGGTTTCAACGGCAAAAATCTTTTCTTCAGCTCCTAAAATTTTGGTCTCGTATTCCTTTAGTTCTTCTGTAATGTAGCGTTCGGCATTTACCAACGTTTGTTTCCGAATCCAATCTTCAGGAACTTTATCTTTATGTGAGTTTCGGACTTCAATGTAATAACCAAAAACGTTATTAAAGGATATTTTCAGGCTCTGAATACCCGTTCGTTGAGACTCACGCTCCTGAAGCTTTTCTAAATAATCTTTACCATGATACGCGATTTCTCTGAGTTCATCCAATTCTGAATTACAACCAGAACGGATAACCGCACCTTTTCCAATTTGTCCAGCGGGTTCATCGGTGAGCGTATTTTCAATAAGTTGAATCAATGTTTCACACGTATTCAATTGATCCATCATTTTCTTTAGAGACACTAATGAATCTTCTTTCAAGAGTTCTTTTATCGGTTGAATTTGCAATAGCGTCCTCCGTAAATACATCACTTCCTTTGGATTCACTTTTCCAACCGCAACTTTTGATATCAAGCGTTCCAAATCTCCAATTTCACGTAGACGTTGACTCAGTTCAAATGCAATTTCTTCGTTCTTCGTTAAATAGTCAACAACATCCAAGCGTTCGTTTATCGGTTTTTCATCTTTCAATGGTAAAACCATCCAACGTTTCAATAGGCGCCCACCCATCGGGGTATGCGTTTTATCTAAAATATCGGCAAGCGTTTTGGCGTTGTCATTCGTTGAAAAAACCAATTCCAGGTTGCGAATAGTAAAACGATCCAACCAAACGTATTTTTCTTCTTCAATACGCGCAATGGAAGTGATGTGACCAAGTCGTTGATGTTGGTTTTCAGAAAGATAATAAAAAACGGCTCCTGCTGCAATGACAGCCAAAGACATTTTTTCAATTCCAAAGCCTTTCAGATTTTTTGTTCCGAAATGTTTGTTCAAACTTTCTTCTGCAAATTCTTCTGTAAACGCCCAATCTTCCAACCGGAAGGTATAATGATTCTCACCAAATTGAGTTTGGAAATCCTTTGTTTTATGCTTTTGAAATATGATTTCGCTTGGTTCAAAGCTACTAATGAGTTTGTCGATGTATTCTTTATTTCCTTCCGCAACTAAAAATTCCCCTGTTGATACATCAAGAAAAGCAACGCCTAAATTATCTTTCCCAAAGTGAATGGCACACAAAAAATTGTTTTTTCCTTGTTCCAAGACTTGATCGTTGAAGGAAACCCCTGGTGATACAAGTTCGGTGACCCCTCTTTTGACAATTGTCTTGGTCATTTTCGGGTCCTCGAGCTGATCACAAATCGCTACTCGTTGACCGGCACGAACTAATTTGGGTAAATAGGTGTCCAGTGAATGATGTGGAAAACCAGCTAATTCAATTTCAGATGCGGAACCATTCTTGCGTTTTGTTAAAATAATCCCTAAAATCTTGGAAGTTTTAATTGCGTCTTCACCGAAAGTTTCGTAAAAATCTCCCACGCGAAATAACAACAGAGCCTCGGGATGGCGAGCTTTAATCTGATTGTATTGCTTCATTAAGGGGGTTTCAGCTACTGCTTTTTGGGAGCTCACGATACGTTTTTACGTTAAAAAATTGAATCAATAAAGTTAAATATTTTATAGCAAGAAGATTCGTTATATCTTCGCATTTAATGAACAAAAAACGAAAACTTTGGGAGCTTAACCGTGTTTCTGAGGAAGAATTTAAAGCGCAGCAAAAAAATCCAGTTGTTATTGTTTTGGACGATATTAGATCCTTGAATAACATTGGTTCATTCTTTCGGACAGCTGATGCCTTTAATGTTTCAAAGATTTATTTGTGTGGAATTACGGCTTGTCCGCCTCATAAGGACATTCACAAAACAGCTTTGGGCTCTACTGAAACCATTGAATGGGAATACAGAGAAAATAGTGTTGAACTTTGTTCTGAATTAAAATCATCAGGCTACTCCTTGTGTACAATTGAACAAACAGAACAAACTGTTTTTTTGCAAAACATCAATAAATTATCTGATCCTCGGTTTGCTTTGGTTTTTGGAAATGAAGTAAATGGTGTTAAACAAGAAATCGTCGATTTATCAAATTATGTAATTGAGATCCCGCAGTTTGGCACAAAGCACAGTTTGAATGTGAGCGTTTGTGCTGGGATTGTACTTTGGGAATTCTGCAAGAAATACATTTAATTTTATTCCATAAAAAAAGGCTGTGAAATCTCACAGCCTTTTAAATTATTAGTGTTTTAATTATTTAACTACAACGTGCTTAGTTGTTTTTGCTCCATTTGAAGAAACAACTACAACATAGCTACCTTTAGCTAAATTTTCAGTTCCAAATGTTAAAGTTTGAGAACCAGAAGCATTGTTCAAATTCATTGTTGAAACAACTCTTCCTTGAAGATCCATCAAAGAAACAACGTAGTCAGCTGTTTTAGCATTGAAAGCAATGTTAATTACATCTGTAGCCGGGTTAGGGTATACTTCAAATGAAACTTGTTCAATTTCTTCTAAACCACTTGTACAAGCTGAGCTAGAAATAGAGATATCATCAATGTAGATGTTATTTCCATATTTGTTGTCATTTGTAAACCGTACGAATAGTGAAGCAGCATTCGCGTAATTTGCTAAGCTTACACATTCTTGACGGAAATCAGATGCAGATGCCGGAGTGAAATTTGATGTTAAGTCAGCTCCCGTTGCCAATGCAGTTCCTTGCTTAGTGAAAACTTGTGTAAAAGGACCATTACAACTAGTTGAAACACTAACATCTAATTTATCAAAGTATGTTGCATCATAACGACGGTTAGCTACTTTAAATAATAGTGATGGATTTGATTGACCAGTTAAATTAAATGCTTGTGTAATGAAGTGATCTAATTCTCCGGTTGCTGTGTAATTATAAGTATTAATTCCCATCATTCCTCCTAAAGTAGTTGAATGTTCCCAAGTAATATCAGAATCTGGGTTCAATAATTGCCAATTTGAATAAGGGAATGCACTATTTGCAAAGCCTTCTGTTGCATTGACAGCTGTAGTTACAGTAGGGTCGATATACGACAACTGTTGCGTCAATGTTGAATTCGCCGCGTTACCATCAGTAGAAGTAATAGTAATTGTTGCAGTTGCTGAGTTTGTTAAGTTTACTGTTCCTAAGTTTACTTGAGCAACACCATACGTACTTAAGTTACCGGTCCAGTTGTAAGTAATTGGAGAAGGTATACCTGTAACAGAGATCGTAGCACTTGTTAAAGCAGTAGTTCCATTATTTTGTAAAGTAACACTTAAGTTAAAGTTTGAACATGAAGTAGTTGTTCCTGTGTAGCCCAATAGAGCAGGGTCAACTGGATCAGAAGCAACAGCAGGACAATCACCAATGTAACCGTTTAATGCCGTAAGTGTACCGATTGAACCAGCAACTCCAGATTGAAGAACAGTTCTATTAGGACAAATAACATACATCACAGGAAAATAAGCGATATCTAAACCTGAATTTTCAAAAGATGCGGTTGTTGTTAAATCAATAATCGGCATATTTTCTCCGGTAACCCAGTCACCTTGTGTGTTAGCTCCTGTTCCGTTCAAATCTGCTGAATTCGTTGATGGGTCTCCTTCGACAAAAAACACCATTGCATCATTAGCAGTAGAGTTTGGCCCATGGGCATTGTAAAAGCTGTTTAAGGCATCTGTCCCATGGTAATTCCAACATGGTCCACACCAAGTTGCAGAAACATCGATTACTACCATTTTACCGGCATCAAGGTAATCGAATAAAGAATGAGTATTTCCATTGATATCAGTCAATGTGAAATTGTTTACCACAGTCCCAACAGGTGTTTGAGCCTTAAGCCCACCAATTCCTGCAAAAACAGCGATACTAAGTAATAGTTTTTTCATATTTAAAATATTTAGTTTGCGTAAATTTAGCACAAAGTTTTAAAAATGCGAAGAAAGCTTGTAATTTTTTCAGGAGCGGGTATGAGTGCTGAAAGTGGAATTAGTACTTTTCGTGATTCAGGAGGTCTTTGGGAAAAATATAAGATTGAAGACGTTGCGACTCCGGAGGCTTGGCAGAAAAACCCTGACCTTGTATCTGATTTTTATAATCAACGAAGAAAACAAATAATCGAAACAGAACCAAATGAAGCACATCGAATAATTACCCAATTAGAAAAGAGTCACGAGGTGATTATAATTACTCAAAACATTGATGATTTGCACGAGCGCGCTGGATCTACAAATGTATTGCATCTTCACGGAAATATTCGGTTTTCGAAGTCATCTGGTCCGAATCAAGAAAAAGAATATTATCCCATTGATGGTTGGAAACTCGATTCGGATGATGTTTGCCCAAATGGCTATCGATTGAGGCCTCATGTTGTATGGTTCGGAGAGGACGTTCCAATGTATGAAAAAGCCGTTAAGGAGATTGAAATGGCAGATGTTTTTATCGTTACAGGAACATCTCTACAAGTCTATCCTGCGGCTGGATTAATCCATTACGCTTCCCGCAATGCGGTTAAATGGATCATTGACCCAAATGTGAATGCGTTTTCTGTCCCAAATACGTTTCAAAAAATAAATAAAAACGCTTCGGAAGGGATGACGGACCTATTAAATATCCTTATCAATTAATTATTTCTTTTTCGCTTGCTCTTTAATGAAAAGCTCTATCGCGCCAACCATTGAAGGTGCTTTCGGATGAGGTGCATGAACATCTAGACGAAGGTTATTTTTCATAACAGCATTGGCGGTAGTAGGCCCGAAAGCAGCAATAATCGTGTTGTTTTGCTTAAAATCTGGAAAGTTCTTTAATAACGACTCAATTCCTCCTGGACTAAAGAAAACCAACATATCGTAGTAGACATTTTCTAAATCTGATAAATCAGCAGCTACAGTTCTATACAATACAACTTTGGTAAATGGAAATCCATGCTTTTCTAGTGTAATGGGAATAATGTCGCGCAAAATATCCGTGCAAGGCAAAAGGAATTTTTCCGCCTTGTGTTTTTTCATAACCTCCACCAAATCATCAATTGTTTGCTTACCAAAGAAAATTTTTCTCTTTCGATAAGCCACATATTTTTGGAGATAAAGTGCAATTGCTTCTGAAATACAAAAATATTTCATCGTATCTGGCACCTCAAATCTAGTTTCCTCGGCAATACGAAAAAAATGATCAACCGCGACTTTGGAAGTCAATATAATTGCAGTATGCTCCGCTATGTTCACGCGTTGTGCCCGAAATTCTTTCGCGTCAATTCCTTCAACTTTTATAAAGGGTCGAAAATCGATTTTTAATTTATATTTTTCCGCCAAATCAAAATAAGGTGATTTATCTCCTTCTGGCTTGGGTTGAGAAACTAAAATTGTTTTAATTGCCAAGGCGTCAAAAAATTAAAAATTTTAACATCACATCTTAGTCTGTAAATACATCTGAATCAATTTATTCAGAATAAAAACAGGTAATATTTCGAAGGTGCAAAGATACAAAAAAATGTAATACCAACTGAATCCGCCCCAAAAAGCGAAAAGTAGTCCTTTTAAGATACGAATCAGCGAAGAAATTGCCAAAATGGTAAGGAAAACAAGAACAAAAACCGTTTTGAATTTCATATTTAACAACCATAAAAGCGAAAGAAGTAAATACAAAATACCTGAAAAATACCATATCTGCCTGGTTATGAGTGATCCACTTTCGGAAATACCTGATTGACCAGAAAAAATACTGGTAATTCGAAAACCAATTTGTTGAAGAAGTGTCAAAAATCCAACCAACAATAATCCTGAAATTGTTGCAAAAGAATAATTGTTTTCTTCAAAAAGCATTAAGAAAAAGCAGAGGGATATAGAGACAATAAAGTTTATTACCAATGCGATACTGGCACCCTGACTTATTCGTAAATTTTCATTAAATGATTTGTCATGAGCCTTGAATTTAAAAAACCCAGTACTAATAGCTGTAAAAAAATTTGGATTATTTATTCTACCTGCCCCAACAATCGCACTGCAAGCGAGAATTACAAACAACAAAATGCTAGTTAAATGTGTTTGTCTATCTAAAAGTTCAAAATTCGACTGAAGCAACAAAAGGGGTAAAATCATTTCGTTGCAAAATTAAATAAATAGTTAATTTTGAAGAATAATTAATGGGGGGATTCAGGCATTATAAAAATTAATTGAATGAAAACAGATCTTTATCAGCATCCAGATTACTATAATATGGATGATTTACTTTCAGATGAACACAAATTAGTTCGTGACGCGGCTCGAGCGTGGGTTAAAAAAGAAGTTTCTCCCATCATCGATGATCATTATGAGAAAGCGACATTTCCAATGCATCTACTTAAAGGCTTAGGTGAAATTGGTGCGTTTGGCCCTTACATTCCGGAAGAGTATGGTGGCCCAGGATTGGATCAAATTTCTTATGGTTTAATCATGCAGGAATTAGAGCGATGTGATTCAGGTTTACGCTCAACGGCATCAGTTCAGTCTTCTTTGGTCATGTATCCAATTTGGAAATATGGTAACGAGGAACAAAAACAAAAGTACCTTCCTAAGTTGGCAACAGGAGAAATGATGGGTTGTTTCGGATTGACAGAACCTGATTATGGTTCGAATCCAGGAGGAATGATTACCAATTTCAAAGATGCCGGAGATCATGTTATTTTGAATGGTGCAAAAATGTGGATTTCAAACGCGCCGTTTGCACACATTGCTGTTGTTTGGGCGAAAGACGAAAGCGGTCGCATTCATGGCGTGGTAGTTGAACGCGGAATGGAAGGATTCTCTACGCCTGAAATGCATGGTAAGTTATCTTTACGTGCTTCTTCAACAGGAGAATTGATTTTTGACAACGTGAAAGTGCCAAAGGCAAATATTTTACCAGGAAGAACTGGACTAGGAGCTCCGCTTAGCTGTTTGGATTCCGCTAGATTTGGTATTGCTTGGGGTGCCTTGGGTGCAGCTATGGATTGCTACGACCAAGCTCTACGATATTCAAAAGAGCGTACTCAGTTCAATGTTCCAATTGGAGCGTTTCAGTTAATTCAAAAGAAATTGGCTGAAATGATTACGGAGATTACGAAAGCACAATTGTTGACCTTGCGTTTGGGACAATTGCGTAACGAAGGAAAAGCAACATCCTCTCAAATTTCAATGGCGAAAAGAAATAATGTAGAGATTGCTTTAAACATTGCTCGTGAGGCACGTCAAATTCACGGAGGAATGGGAATTACGAGTGAATATTCTATGATGCGTCATATGGCGAATCTAGAGTCTGTTGTTACTTACGAAGGAACGCATGACATTCACTTGTTAATTACTGGTATGGACGTTACTGGAATCCCATCGTTCACAAGAGAAATGCCCGATTTGAAGTGATAAGTTAAAGTTCGTCGTCGGAAACATTTTTGTCTCCACGTAACAAACGAATTCGCTTTCTTGCTTCGGCTGAATATAAACTGCCCTTGTAGTCAATCGCTAATCGACGATAAAACTCAAGGGCTTTTTCTTTATTTGAGAAATTGTTTTCTTGAATATCACCAGAACGAAATAAGGCGTCATCAGCTAAGATGTCTTGACCGTGAAACTTCAAAAGGTCCTCGTAGTAATCCAACGCTTTTTGCCATTCACCTCGCATTTCCATCGCTTTGCCTTTTTTGAAAAGAATTTCATCGGCAAGAGAATGGTAGGGAAAGTTGATTTGAATGCTATCATACAATTTGAACGCTTCGTCGTATTTATGTTGTTCAATCAATAAATCGGCATTTGAGAACCACGACATTACCTGAAAATTACTATCTAATCCGTAATTATCGGTAATCATTACAGATAACTGCATCGCATCGTTAGCAATGAGTTTGGATGTTGATTCCTTTAAAACATTCAATTGAGCTTGTGCATAGTCGAATTCTCCGTCGTAATAGAAAACTTTGGCATTTTTGAATTTGGCTTCTTGACCAATTGACTCGAATTTAAAGTCATTATCGATTTGCATATATAATATGGAGGCCTCCCAAATGTCTCCACTCAACACGTTTATGTCAGCAAGTTGCATTTTGATTTGTGCTTTTTGAACATCCGTGAGACCACTAAAATTCATTGCGGACTTCAATTCTTCTTGAGCTTTATCCGATTGATCGGCATAGAAAGCTAGAATCGTGGTGTATTCCAAAACAACAGGAAGTGTAAGTCTTGATTTACCTAATTTATTTAACGCTTGTTCATAGGTTATGACGGTTGAGTCGATTTCTGACTTGGAGAAATTCCGATTGGTCGTAATTTGAAGAAAGTGGGTGTTAAGCAATCCTTTGTATGCTAGAATATAGTTTTCAGAATTCTCACCAAGGCTTATTACGTAATTGAAACACTTTCTTGCGACTTGATAATTTTTGTTTTCCACGCAAATTTCGCCTAATTCAAACACACGATAACCATCTCCTTTAAAACGTTTATCAATAGCAACGACTTGTGTATAAGCTCCGTCGAAATTTTTACTTTGCGTGTACATCCAAATGAGAAGCTCGGAGAAAACTACGGATGCATTCATTTTTTGACTTTTTGTCAAAAGCTGTTCTTTCAAGAGCATGTAATCTGCATTTTCACTGGCACTCAAGTCCAATCTCGCAGCCAATGAAGCTTCAATC
>JBMLTP010000048.1:0-10312 GCA_049239885.1 Crocinitomicaceae bacterium | reverse complement strand
TAAGCCAAGCAAGGGAAATGATAGCCATGGAAAAATAGGAAACCAACCGTCAAAAGCCCATCGGTACGCTTTATAACTGACGGAATCCCAATTAGGGTCTGGAAGTTCAAAGCGGTAAACGGTTTGAAGAAGGGTAGGGGTTAACATGATTGCCAAAGAAACTGCCAAAATTATCAGCGAAGGAAGTCGCTTTAGCAATTCGAGAGCTAGTTGCCCAAAGGCAATAACGTAGAGGACATCAAAGGTTTGGAACGGAGGTATTCCCCAGGCGAAAACATCCACAATCATGGCCGAGAGCAGGACAAACAGCGCTGATTTAAACCCATTTGATTTGGTTCCATTCATAGCGAATGTGTAGCCTGAAAGGAAGGTGAACAGCGGAGCAGCAAGCGAACAAAGCGCTCGAAACCAAAATGGTGTATTGGGTTCTAATAAATACGGAGTCGTATTTGCCGTGAGCATTATTATAATCGCAATGCTCCTCATCGAATCGATGTGTTGGTTTCTCATCGCTTCAAATTTAGTTTATTTTTGTTGGGTGTTATTAGATGATTTATCAAAAAAGTAAACGCTAGCTTGTACGAAAGTTAGTTTATTTTCTATTTCTTACTGTATCTAAGTTCTTTGGAGGAAGAGAAGGTCATAGGTGATGTCTTTTTTTCTCAGACTACAAGTAAAGTTCTTTTACCGTAAAATTTGTAAGATTGCTTAATTTCGTTTGGGCGAATTTAATAAGTATTCCCGATTAATTTACAAATATTTTGGCAACAACTCAACCTAACAACCTCATCTCGGAAACATCTCCTTACCTTTTGCAGCACGCATACAATCCTGTTCATTGGGTTTCTTGGTCGGATGAAGCATTTGAAAAAGCGAAAAAAGAAAACAAACTCGTTTTAATAAGCATTGGTTATTCGGCTTGTCATTGGTGTCATGTGATGGAGCACGAATCGTTTGAAGATGTAGAGGTCGCGGAAATCATGAATAAGTATTTCGTCAACATAAAAGTCGATCGGGAAGAGCGTCCAGATGTGGATCAAATCTATATGACTGCGGTTCAACTGATGACCCAACGTGGTGGTTGGCCTTTGAATTGCTTTACGCTTCCTGATGGTCGTCCAGTTTATGGCGGAACTTATTTCCCCAAGGATCAATGGATTCACATTTTAAATTCCTTAGTTCATACCAAGGAACAAGATCCAGAACGCGTATTGGAATATGCTCAGAAGTTACAAGAAGGAATTGCGCAAAGCGAATTGATTGATGTTCCGCAAGAAATAGGTCAGTTTTCAGATGAAAAGTTACACGAAATGGTTTTGCGATGGTCGAGGCAGTTTGATAATTTAGAAGGAGGAATGAACAAGGCTCCCAAGTTTCCGATGCCTAACAATTATTCATTTCTTTTGAGCTATGCAAAGAAGTTTGATTCTGAAAAAGTTTCGAATCACGCTCACCTGACGCTTCAAAAAATGGCGCTCGGGGGAATTTACGATCAAATTGGTGGTGGGTTCGCTCGTTATTCAGTGGACATGATTTGGAAAGTGCCGCACTTTGAGAAAATGCTTTACGACAATGCTCAACTTATTTCAGTATACTCCAAAGCATTCCGAGAAAAACCTAACGAACTTTACAAAGAAACCGTTTTTGAAACGATTGAATGGTTACAACGTGAAATGATAGATCATTCCGGAGCATTTTACAGTGCTTTGGATGCCGATACCGAAGGTGAAGAAGGGAAATATTATTGTTGGTCGGAAGAGGAACTTCAAAAAGTTCAGGATTTGGATGTGAAATTTGTCAGCGACTATTACAATATCAATCAATTTGGATTTTGGGAAGATGAAAAATACATTCTTTTGAGAAGAGAAACGGACTCTGAATACGCCAAGAAAAAAGGAATTTTACTAGATGAATTAAAGTCGAAGGTTTCTAATGTTAAAAACAGACTTTTTGAAGAACGAAAAGCACGAATCTTTCCTGGCTTGGATTACAAATGCTTAACGGGTTGGAACGCAATGACCATTCGTGGACTCTGCGATGCTTATGTTACTTTTCATGAGGAACAATTCTTGATTTTAGCTCGAAATTGTGGGAAATGGATCCTTGAAAAGCAATACAAAGAGGGGAAACTCAAACGTGATTTCTCAAAAGGAGAAACGAAAATAGATGGGTTTTTGGAAGATTACGCCCACACCACTGATGCTTTCATCGCTTTGTATCAAGTAACCGCGGAATTGCATTGGCTCGAATCAGCAAAAGAACTCGCGGAAGAAGTTGCAAGAAATTTTATGAACGCGGAAAGTAAAATGTGCTATTTCACGTCTTCTGATTCGAATCTAATTGCCCGAAAAATGGAATTAAACGACAATGTGATTCCGGCTAGTAATTCCGTTATGGCTCGAAATTTTTGGAAGCTCGGACATTATTTCCGAAACGATGCTTGGATTTCCAACGCAAAACAAATGCTTGCCAACATTTACGAAGGAATGGAATTTTATGGATCCGGCTATTCGAATTGGGGACAATTATTACTTGAGATTTTGGAAGAATCCGTTGAAATCAATGTGATTGATATGGATTTTAAACGCGAGGAAATTTCACCATTTATTCAAGAGAATGTTGTTATATCTTATCATCGTGAGATTCCTATGTCAATCAATTACGAAAAGCAAGGAATTTACATCTGTCACAAGGGAAGGTGCTTGGCGCCGGAGGCGGATTTTGAGGGGGCTTTGAAGCGTTACTCTGAAATCATTTCTTAATAAAATTAGTTTCTTCCTTATGCCCATTTTAGTAGACCATTGACTAATTTCAGTTTAACAGACCAAATAACCAAAGCGGCACTTTATTACCAGCGCTATTTTTAACATCAAGGGCTAGGTAAGAATTTGGAACCCCTTTGATTTGTTGGAAGTTTTTGTTTGGACCCCCGACCTCAAAAGTATATTTATCGTCTACCATAAAATCACCAAATTTAGATGCAGTAACTCGATGGTTCTGACTTAACTGATTGAAGAAAAAAGTTTCTCGAACTGAACCAACATTTGCTTTTCCTTGAGCGAAAAGGTAAATAAAATTCGTGTTTTCTAGAAATATCTTTTCTGGTTTTTGTAAGTAACTTAATTTCTCATTTTCTGCATGCAAAAGTTTGATTATTTTGGCTTGGTGCAACAAGTCCAATAACCTCAAAATGGTGTTTCGAGGAGCTCCTAGTCGCTCAGAAAGTTTAGTAATATTGGGTGTAAATGGTACTGACTGACTAATGACATACAATAGTTTTTTCATTGTCCGAACAGTTGAATAATTCAATTCTTCGAAAGGAGCAATGTCGATGTCGATTACCAAATTCATAGTTTCGGATAATTTTTGATAATAAACCGATTTGTTTTCCTTATAAAATGGAAAATATCCGATTTTCAAGTAGTTGCTAAAATCTCGTTCAAAGGAAAACTGTTCCAACAAATCAGCTGTGATTTCATGGTGTCGTTCGAGTATGGTTTCTATATCAATGGGTTTTAGCTCCAATTTTTTTTCAAATTGCAAATATTCTCGAAACGTTAGCCCCTGAAGGTGATAAACAATTGCTCTTCGAGATAAATCTGCTTGACCTTTGGCTACCTCGAGAATGGACGATCCGGTTGCAATGAGATGAATATCCTCAAAGTCGTCAAACAACTGCTTCAAATCCTTTGACCAAAATTGATAACGATGCACTTCATCTAAGAAAAATGATCGAAAACCTAATGCATATAATTGTTCTACAACTGTTACCAGTCGATTACTCTCAAAATACAGATCATCCAAGCTAAAATAGATTCCTTTCTCACCTATTTTCTCCAAACGCTGCAACATGATCGTTGTTTTTCCAACACCTCGATATCCTAATAGAAGAATTAACCGCTCTGTCCACTGAATGTTGTCATAAATCAATCGTTTGACTTTTCCATTCACAGAAGCCACTTTTTTTGCTGATTTTGTTAGTAAGCCTTCCATTTTACGATTTTTTGATAAAGCAAAAGTAATAAATGCTTTCTATATAAAGCAATATATTTAATTGTTTTTTACAAAAAGCATTTTAAGCGCAAAAAGCTTTAAAAAGAAAATGTTTTGATGTTTTAGGTAAAAAATTAAAATTAGCCTCGTCTAAATATAAATTAGAGAGTAATTTTGAAGCGTTACTCAGAACTTATTTCCTTATCCACCACTTCCAGCTCCTTGTAAAAAGTTTCGCCAAAAGCCCGAATTAGCGGCTCTTTAAGAAAGCGATAAACTGAGACTTGTAATTTATCACCACAACTGCAAGCTGGCTCGCAGATTTTCCAGCGGTCGTAATTTAAGGCTGTGTAATCACCAAATTTCTTAACGCGAATGGGGTAGAGGTGACAAGAAATCGGTTTATTGAAATCAATTTTATTTTCGCGATAGGCCTTTTCAATTGAACATTTCGCGATTCCTTGTTCATCTTTGTAGACAAAAGCGCAATCACGACCATTCAATAGAGTGGTAACAGGTTCTTGTTCCTCATCCAAATAGCTGACACCATTTTTTTCAACTTCAGAAATTCCGGATTCCGTCATAAAGGGTTTTATCTTCTCAAGATTGTTCTGAATCAATTCGACCTCATGATCGGTTAATGGCGCACCTGTATCTCCTTCCACACAACAAGCTCCTTTGCACGCGTTTAAATCACAAACGAATTTTTGACTAAAAATCTCAGTTGAGATAATTTTGTCTTCTATTTCAACAAGCATAAGCAAAGTTAAGTTAAAAAAATGCGAAATAATTTTGTCAGTTTAAATATTCACACTACTTTTGTATCTGAAATTTAGAAATTAAAAACGAGAGGGGACGAAAGTCCCCTCTTTTATTCTAGAGATGATTAGTAAAGAAACGATATCAAAATTAGCTGAAGAGCGCATGACGGAATTAAACAATGGTTTATACATTGTGGAACTTTCTATTTCTGCTTCAAACGTTATTCATTTGGAACTTGATAAGATGAAAGGTGGCGTTACAGTTGATGATTGCGTTTCTGTATCTCGTAACATCGAGCATAACCTAGATCGTGAAAAGGAGGATTTTGAATTGCATGTTTCCTCTGCGGGATTAGATAAGCCGTTGCGACATATTAATCAATATGTTAAAAATATTGGAAGAAACTTAAGTGTGGTTTTAAAGTCAGGGAGTAAAGTTCAAGGTGAAATCATTAAAGTGATGGATGAGAAACTAATCCTTGAAAGCAAAACCATGCAAAAATTGGATGTTAAAAAAAGAAAGGAATTGGTGACCGAATACCACGAGTTGCCATTTAATGATGTAAAAGAAGCAAAAATCGTCGTATCTTTTAAATGATAAAATATGAATAGCTTAGAATTAGTAGACTCGTTTTCGGAGTTTAAGGAATTAAAGAACATTGACAAACAAACCATGCAGCATGTCTTGGAAGACGTGTTTCGTGCTATGTTTAAAAAGAAATTTAATACAGATGAACACATCGATATCATCGTAAACATTGACAAAGGTGATGTACAGATTTTCTTGAACAAAGAAATCGTTGATGATGGTGAGGTAGAGGATCCAAATACGGAGATTGCTTATTCTGATGCTATTAAAATTGAGCCGGATTTTGAAATTGGAGAGGAAGTAACGGAAGAATTCAAATTTGCTGATTTCGGTAGAAGAAATATTCTTTCTCTTCGTCAAAATTTGATTTCACGCATTCTTGAGCTAGAAAAAGATCACTTGTATAAAAAATACAAAGAGCGAGTTGGAGAAATTGTTACAGGCGAAGTTTACCAAGTTTGGAAAAAAGAAATCTTGGTTATGGATGATGATGGAAACGAATTGATTCTTCCAAAATCAGAGCAAATCCCTGCGGATTTCTTCAAGAAAGGTGAAGCTGTTCGTGCGGTTGTTTCCAAAGTTGACATGCGAAATAGCACACCCGTTATTATTCTATCAAGAACGGCTCCTGAATTTTTAGAAAGATTATTCGAATTGGAAGTTCCTGAAGTTTTTGACGGACTAATCACAATTAAGAAAATCGTTCGTGAACCAGGAGAAAGAGCAAAAGTTGCTGTTGAATCGTATGACGACCGAATCGATCCGGTTGGAGCGTGTGTTGGTATGAAAGGTTCACGTATTCACGGAATAGTTCGTGAATTACGCAATGAAAATATTGATGTAATTAACTACACAACAAATAACCAATTATTAATACAGCGAGCTTTATCACCTGCTAAAGTTTCTTCAATGGAGATTTTGGAGGAAGAGAGTCGTGTGAAAGTTTTCTTGAAGCCAGACCAAGTTTCCTTGGCTATCGGTAAAGGAGGAAATAACATCAAGTTAGCAGGTAAATTATGTGGGTACGAAATCGACGTATACAGAGATGGCGAAGTTGATATTGAAGACGTTGACTTAGAAGAGTTCGCAGATGAAATTGACAGCTGGATTATTGATGAATTGAAAGCAATAGGTTGCGATACAGCCAAATCAGTATTGGAAATCAGCGCCGATGATCTTGTTCAGCGAACAGATTTAGAAAAAGAAACGATTGAAGAAGTATTCAAAATTTTAAGAGCTGAATTTGAATAAATTAGTAAATCGGAATAATTAGTAAAAAATAAATATGGCGGGTAAACCAATTCGACTAGGTAAAGCGGCTGGAGAATTAAATGTTGGAATTCAAACATTGATTGATTTTCTTCAGTCTAAAGGAATTAAAATTGATACCAATCCGAACACGCGTTTGGAATCAGAGCACTTTGATTTGCTATGCCAAGAGTTTGCTGCAGATCAAAATTTGAAAGAACAATCAAAAACGTCAGCTAGAAGAGAACGTCGCGAAAGTATTTCTTTGAAAGATAAACCCGAAGAATCAGCAACAGTTCAGCCAGAGGAAGAAGAGGATGATGTTACAATCAATATTGAAGAAATTAAGCAACAGGTTTACACGGAAGCCCCAAAGGAGGTAACGGTTGTTAAAACAGAATCTTCTGAGGACTCGAATGACATTAAAGTTCAAGTTGTTGGTAAGATTGATCTAAGCTCAATCAATCAAAAAACCCGACCAGATAAGAAAAAACCTGAGCCCGTTCAACCTGTGGAGGTTAAAAAGGAAGAGGTTAAAAAGGAAGAAGTTAAAGAAGAAGTAAAAGCACCGGAAAAACAACCTGAACCAGAAATTGAAACAATTCGTTTCGAACGACAGGTTCTATCTGGACCAACAGTTTTAGGTAAAATTGAATTACCCGTTGAAAAACCAAAAACACCTTCAACTCCTCCGTCCAAGGCTGATAATGCCGATTCTAAGCGTAAACGCAAACGAATAAAAAAGGTAGAAATAAACCCGGCTTCAACAGCAGCTAAACCAGTTGGTCAAGGGAAGTTTACTCCTGGACAGAAATTTGAAAAGAAAGAAATCTCAGAGCAGGATATTCAAAAAGAAATTAAAGATACGCTTGCAAGACTTTCAAATCAGGGGGGGAAATCAAAAGCCTCAAAGAATAGAAGATCAAAACGTGATTTGGTTGCACAACGTCGTCAAGAAGAAATCGAACAAGCTGAATTAGAAGAAAAAATCTTGAAACTAACGGAATTCGTTACTGTTTCAGAATTGGCTTCCATGATGAACGTTCAGCCGACTCAAGTCATTTCGGTTTGTATGTCTCTTGGAATCTTTGCTTCAATCAACCAACGTTTGGATGCGGAAACCATTCAAATTGTCGCTGATGAATTTGGTTACGAAACTGAATTCGTTAGTGCAGAAGTTCAAGAAGCAATTCAAGTTGTTGAAGACAAAGAAGAAGACCTGGTAGATCGACCGCCAATTATCACCGTAATGGGACACGTTGACCACGGTAAGACCTCTTTGCTTGATAAAATCCGAAACGCGAATGTAACTGAAGGCGAGGCTGGTGGAATCACACAGCACATTGGTGCATACTCCGTAACCTTGAAAGATGGTCGAAAAATGACATTCTTGGATACTCCAGGTCACGAAGCGTTTACCGCCATGCGTGCTCGTGGAGCTCAAGTTACTGACGTCGCAATCATTATTGTTGCAGCGGATGATGACGTCATGCCACAAACCAAGGAAGCGATTTCTCACGCTCAAGCGGCAAATGTACCTATGATTTTCGCAATCAATAAAATAGATAAACCTGGCGCCAACGCTGATAGAATTCGTGAACAACTTTCAGCCATGAACATCCTAGTTGAAGATTGGGGTGGTAAATATCAATGCCAAGAAATTTCAGCAAAACAAAATTTAAACATTGACTTATTACTTGATAAAGTTTTGTTGGAAGCTGAAATGTTGAATTTGAGAGCTAATCCAAATAAGAATGCAGTAGGAACTGTGATTGAATCCTCACTTGATAAAGGGAAAGGTTATGTTACCAATATGCTTGTCGAATCAGGAACAATGCGTGTTGGAGATGTTCTTCTTGTTGGTCGTTATTATGGCCGCGTGCGAGCTATGCATGATGAACATGGCAAGAACCTGAAAGAAGCAGGGCCTGCACAACCAGTTTCAGTATTAGGAATTGGCGGTGCTCCAAGTGCAGGCGATAAATTCCACGTTCTTGATGATGAAAAAGAAGCAAAATCAATTGCGCAGAAACGTGAGCAACTTTACCGAGAACAAGGTTTACGAACTACGAAACATATTACGCTTGATGAAATCGGACGTCGTTTGGCAATTGGTGACTTCAAGGAATTGAACATTATTGTGAAAGGTGACGTGGATGGTTCAATCGAGGCTTTATCAGATGCGTTACTAAACTTAAGTACACCTGAAATTCAAATCAATATCATTCACAAAGGAGTTGGAGCCATTTCTGAGGCTGATGTTAACTTGGCATCTGCTTCCGATGCGATTATTATTGGATTCCAAGTTCGACCTTCTGTGAGTGCGAGAAAACTTGCTGAAAACGAACAAATTGATATTAGATTGTACTCCGTTATTTACAAGGCAATTGAGGAAATCAAAGCAGCAATGGAAGGAATGTTGTCACCGGATATTGAGGAAAAAGTTCTTGGTTCAGCGGAAATCCGTGAAACTTTCGACATCACAAAGGTTGGAACAATCGCAGGTTGTTATGTGCTTGATGGCACCATTAAACGAACTTCTAAAGTGCGCGTAATTCGTGATGGAATTGTTGTTCACACCGGAGTTCTTGGCTCTTTGAAACGCTTTAAAGACGATGTGAAAGAGGTGAAAAACAACTACGAATGTGGATTGAACATCGACAAATTCGACGACATTCATATTGGCGATATCATAGAAGCGTTTGAAGAGGTTGAGGTTGCAAGAAAGTTATAAAGCGTTAATTTCGATTATTTGTAGAAGTTATCGGTTTATTTTCGCTAATTTTGAAATTGAAATTAATTAATCCTTCCTTATGTTACTTTATAGTGGACTAATACTAGCAGGCATCGGACCAACAGAGATAATTCTAATTTTGGTTATTGTTTTACTTTTCTTTGGAGGTAAGAAAATTCCAGAATTGATGAAAGGTTTGGGTCAGGGAATGAAGGAATTTAAAGATGCTTCCAAAGGCGAAGACAAGAAAACAACAGCATCAACCGAGGTTAAGCCGGAAGATAAATAAACCCATGTATCGTTCAATAGGTCAAATTAAGGAAGCTTTGCTATCCGGTAAAACGGTTTTGGAAATAACCCAAAGCTATTTGAATCTTATTGAACAAAATTCCCATCTGAATGCTTTTTTAGAGGTTTTTAAAGATTCTTCGATTGAAAGCGCTAAAGCAGTTGATCAGAAATTAAAGGATGGAACTGCTGGAAAATTAGCAGGTGTAGTAATTGGAATCAAAGATAATATCTGTTACAAAAATCACCGTGTTTCAGCCGCATCCAAAATATTGGAAGGATTCGAATCAATTTACACAGCCACAGCGTTGCAAAGGTTGATTGACGAAGATGCAATCATTATTGGACGATTGAATTGCGACGAATTTGCTATGGGCAGCTCCAATGAAAATTCTGCATTCGGCCCCGTAGTAAATAATCTTAAGAAAAATTATGTTCCAGGAGGCTCATCAGGCGGCTCAGCTGTTGCAGTTTCTGCAGGACTTTGTACGGTTTCACTTGGAAGTGACACAGGCGGATCTGTTCGTCAACCCGCATCTTGGACAGGAACGTATGGTCTAAAACCGACATACGGTAGAATCAGTAGATATGGTTTAATTGCATACGCATCATCATTCGATCAGATAGGAACATTCACGAATAATATTGAGGACTCAAAGTTACTTTTATCTATAATGGCTGGTAAAGATGACTTTGATT
>JBMLTP010000047.1:0-4837 GCA_049239885.1 Crocinitomicaceae bacterium | reverse complement strand
ACAAATAAAGCAGCCCGAGAAATGACGGAGCGAATTTCAAATATTGTTGGCGGGCAAGAAGCGAAAAACATTTCGATGGGAACTTTTCACTCCGTTTTTTCGAAAATCTTGAGATTTAATGCAGATCGAATTGGCTTTCCAAACAATTTTACTATTTATGACACTCAAGATTCTAAAAGTCTCATAAAAGATATTGTAAAGGAATTCAATTTGGATGACAAAACGTATAAACCAAGTGGCGTTTTCGGTCGAATTTCATCAGCAAAAAATAGCCTCATTTCACCCGAGGCGTATTTGAATAACGACGAAATTCAGCTGGAGGACAAACAATCACGTAGACCAGAAATTGGAAGAATCTATCAAACATATGCGAATCGTTGCCAGAAATCGGGAGCAATGGATTTTGACGATTTACTCTATTTCACCAACGTTTTACTTCGTGATTTCCCAGAAGTACTTCATTATTATCAGCAAAAGTTTCAATACATCCTTGTAGATGAGTATCAAGATACAAATTACGCTCAATACTTGATTGTAAAAAAACTTGCCGCTGGATTTGAAAATATTTGTGTGGTTGGAGACGATGCGCAAAGTATCTATTCATTTCGTGGAGCGAACATTCAGAACATTTTAAACTTCCGTCAAGATTATCCCGATTTCAAATTATTCAAACTCGAGCAAAACTATCGAAGTACCAAAAACATTGTTGAGGCTGCAAACAGTGTCATTAAAAAGAATAAAGACCAAATCAATAAAAAAGTCTGGACTGATAATATCATTGGCGAAAAATTAAAAGTTGTGCGAACGCTAACTGACAACGAAGAAGGTAAAACGATCGCCTCTCGCCTATTTGAAACAAAACAATCTGAAGGAGTAAGTTGGAACGACTTTGCAATACTTTATCGAACAAACAAACAATCGCGTGCCTTTGAGGAAGCACTTAGAAAATTAAACATCCCATACCGCATATATGGAGGATTATCTTTCTATCAACGAAAGGAAATAAAAGATTTGTTAGCTTATTTTCGCTTAGCAGCCAACCCTAGAGATGAAGAAGCTTTAAAGCGAGTGATTAATTACCCAAAACGAGCCATAGGTAAAACGAGTATCGAAAATGTAATAATAGCTGCAAATAGATACAACGTGAGTATGTGGGATGTGATTACCGATTTCAATCAATATCCTGCGGATGTGAATTCAGGAACAAAGTCAAAAATTTATGAGTTCACAACGATGATTTCTAGTTTTAACGCAGAATTGAACAAGTTAAATGCCTATGAATTAGCTGAGACGATTGCAAAGTCTTCGGGTATTTTATACGAATTGAAAGCTGAAAAAGACAAAGGTCCGGAGGAGGTTGAGCGACTTCAGAACATCGAAGAATTGTTATCAGGTATTCAAGAGTTTGTGAAATTGGACGAGACAGAAGAGTTTAAATCGCTCTCCGACTTCATGATTGAAGTTGCACTTTTAACGGACGCCGACGAAGATAAAACTGAAGAAAGAAATCACGTTTCATTGATGACTATTCATGCTAGCAAGGGATTGGAATTTCCGCACGTCTTTCTAGTTGGCCTAGAGGAAAATTTATTTCCTTCTCAAATGGCCTTGAACACAAGAACAGAATTGGAAGAAGAACGCCGCCTTTTTTATGTGGCTGTTACACGCGCAATGAAATTGTGTACACTTTCATATGCTTCTTCTCGATTCACTTGGGGACAATTAATCAGTTGTGAACCAAGCCGTTTCATTGATGAAATTGAGCCCGAATATTTACATTTCGAAACTCCTCAACGCGGATCCGGAAGATCATTGATGGGAGGAGGTTTTGAGCGAACATTTACGGGAGGATTAAATAAAACGCCTGAGGTTTCTCGTCCAAACCTGCGATCACTAAATGATATTCAAGGAAAATCAAGTTCATCAAATTCAGGTGAACAAGACATCAAAGTTGGATACAACGTTGAACACGATCGATTTGGAAAAGGAAAAGTAACCAAGCTAGAAGGATCAGGTGCCGACAAAAAAGCAACGATATTTTTCCCTCATCACGGCAGTAAAACCGTTTTATTGCGGTTCGCTAATTTGAAAATAATCGAAGATTAAATTATCGTGAAACGAATTGGTTTACTGTCAGATACACATAGTTATTTAGACCCAAAAATTAAATTATACTTTGCGGATGTTGATGAAATTTGGCATGCCGGCGACATCGGCTCCATGGAAGTATTAGATGAACTTTCAGCATTCAAGCCAACTCGTGCCGTATGGGGAAACATTGACAATCATGAAATTAGACGAGAAACGAAAGAATTCTTGAGATTTAAAATCGAAGAAGTTGATGTCTTAATAACCCATATCGGTGGTCGACCTGAAAAATATTCAAAACCAGCTTATGAAGAATTACTAAAAAACGGAGCTCCAAAACTTTTTATTTGTGGACACTCACATATTACGTTGGTTCAAATGGATAAACGATTCAACATGTTGTGGATGAACCCCGGAGCATGCGGATTCAAAGGATTTCATTCTGTGAAAACAATTTTGAGGTTCTCCATTTCAGACGATCGAATTCACGATTTGGAGGTAATTGAATTGGGAAAACGAGTGTGATTTTTTGTCAAAAAGATTTTTTATAAGTTCAACACAAATTAAATAGACTGGCTACTTCTTGAATTCTTTTAAATTCTATTCTATTAAAATGATTTATATTTGAGAAAGGAATTCCTGTAATTTCAAACCAATTTTCAAGAGTCTATGCGAATTTTAACATTTTTATTCCTACTTATTAATTGTAAATCGTTTTTCGGTCAAATTCAATTTTACAAAACATACTCCGGCAACGGATATGATAAAGGTGAAGGAATTGTTCAACTTGAAGATTCATCCTATATAATCACAGGAAGTTCAAGCAGTTGGAGTGAAAATTCAGATGCATTTTTACTTCATTTGGATAGTTTAGGCAATTATTTATGGAGTAGAAATTATGGGGGACAAGAATCTGATGGAGGAAGACGCGCTCTATATAATGCTGATTTAGGGATTTACGTTGCAGGTTATTCAAATTCCTATAATTCAACTGGTGATTTTGATGCTTATTTATTAAAAACTGATCTCAACGGAAACGACTTATGGCATAAAACCTATGGCGAATCAGACTCTTGGGAACGAATCAACGATGCAGTTATGACATTGGATTCTGGAATTATTATGATTGGTGAAACAGTTGATATGACAAATGATAATTCGGATTTATACATTGTTCGAACAACAAAAGATGGGGATACCCTTTGGACAAAAACCATCGGAGGTACCGGGAAAGATCTCGCTAATTCGATTATTAAGCTCAATAACAATTACTTGATTGGCGGGCAGTACTACATTCCCGATTCGAATATGGTTAAAGGATTTGTGCTTGAAATGAACGATCAGGGAGATGTATTAAGATTCGATACGATCTCCGATAGATCTGGTAATTACGTTGTTACCGACTTGTCACTAGGTGTTGGTAAATACTATGTGATTGGATATAGGGGAAATACAACTTCATTCAATGATTATTATGGAGTTTATAACTTGGACGGAACACTAATTAGTCATTACACGAGCGTAGCTCAAGGATATAGTTCTATTCCCAATGAAATCGCTTTCATTTCTGCTACAGATAGAGCGGCAATAGGTTATCAATCGATCAACCCGGGGACGAATCAAGATGCTTTTGACTTGGCAATCGCTTATTACACAACTCAAGATTTGTATTACATTACTCAAAATTGGTCTTCAGCAATTACCAATGACGGAGTCGACAAGATAAATGATTTGATTCCAACAAGCGATGGTGCATTTATTACCGTTGGTTTTAATTCAATCATGGATGATGGAATTGTTCAACAAAATGGGGGAAGCAATCTTTTTGTTGCCAAAGTTGGACCAAACAATATTTTTCCGAGTGATGTAAATTCCACATTAACGAATTTAGTTGGACTTTCTGAATCAAAGGAAACTGATCAAAGTAAAATTTATCCAAATCCATTCAATGAAATTCTAAAAATTCAGAATTCAACAAATATGCCTTGTAAAGCTTCCTTATTCAATCAAATTGGAATTCAGGTTTGGTCAGAGAAAGTTAATGGAAAAACGGAAATTAATACTTCAATTCTCCCTTCTGGAATCTATTTTCTTCAAATTGGTTCTAAAATTCACAAAGTAATTAAGCAGTAATCACTTCTTGTCTTTCATTGGAAAATATTGGATAAATAATTCACTAAACCCAAACGGAAAACGATCTAGATTAGCGTCTGTCGACAAGAGAATAATCACTTCATTTTCGGCAATTTCCTTTTTAAAATCAATCGTTGAAACCAAAGTAGGCTTTTCATAGTGATCAGGATAAACTTCTTGGTTGTAAAACCAAAATTTACCATCATTAAAAAGACTAGCTGAAAACCCGGCATTGAACATTCCCCAATAATAACTATCGGCAATAACTGTTGTTTTGTGTTTATTGTTTTCAGTCTTTTTAATTTCAAAAGTTGGATATGCCATCGGAAAAGTGGATGTCTGAAACATCAAGTTCAATCCTTCGCCAATGTCGTAATCCCTTTCTTTGTTTTCAGATGACATCTCAATTGATTTAATATTTAGGGACGGGTATTTTAAACCTGATTTAAGCTCAATAAATTTCATCAACGAATCCATAGCTAAAACCTCGCCATATTTGCTCCAATGTATACCAGATTGAGGGAAAAGAGGATGTTTAGTCGTGGATTTCATCTTGAGAAACCAAGATTTCATATCAACAAAATTGACTTGATTTTTCTTCATAGATTTAACGTAA
>JBMLTP010000046.1:0-7189 GCA_049239885.1 Crocinitomicaceae bacterium | reverse complement strand
CAATAATTCGGTAAAATAAGACTCATTTAACTTTTCAATTGCTTTCTCAGGTTGATTTAAATCAATGATGTCGTGGAAATTCATCGTTAACTTAACTTGTCCATCCAACCCTCGCAATTCACGTGAATTAATGAACTTGGCCAAGAAATCCAAATCGAAATCTGAAATCAGTTTCATGTCAACTTCAGGTTCTTCAAAGTTTTTAACGGAAATCTTACCGGAAAATTTGCCGGCTTCAGGTCTTGCAGAGAATTGTTGAATGTTCAATTCCATCGAACTTAAATCGCGTTTTTTCCCATTAGTAAACGATCCTAAAAATCCAATTTCATTGAGCTTTTTATCGGTTTCCAGGTTATTGAAGAATCCATTTTTACAACCGAATTTCGCATCAATTTTCGGCGTGTGTCCATTGGCTGACTCTCCTGTAACAGTAGCTTCAAAAAACACCTCACCTTGGTTGTCAAATTGTTTCAGGGTTTTCCCTACCTCCTCTGGAGCAACCGCAATCACAAGGTCAAAATTTGGTTTTTCGCCGGAAAACTTCAAGTTCAACGGAACATTTTTAGATAAGCCAACAGATCCACTAAACCCAAAGCTCGAATTTTCCAAATTCACTTCGGTTTGATGAATAGTAAGTGTTTTAGTTAACTCACTCATATCGATTTCTGTATCTAATTCAAAGTGCTTATTTTTAATAAAAGTTGAGTCGCCATTTTCTAGAATAGACAAACGGAATTTCGAATAAAGATCCAAGTAAAAATGCTCATTACTACTTTTAACTTTTGTTTTTGCTTCATCGATGAAAGCGTCTATGTACATGTTATTCGACTCATTTAATTTAGAGACATCTAAGTTTGAAATCTTAACAGACTGTAGATCAATCTTGAAGTCACTTTTTACTTTTTCAGTAGGCTTTTTTGTTGAAAGGGCTTTAGTTAAATTCAACGAGCCATCTTTGTGTTGAACAAGCCGTAAATCACTATTGGAAATTTTAATTGATTTAATTGTATAGTTCCCATTGATAATATCGATGATATTGAACCCAATGTAACAATCAGCAAAGTGTAAAATTCGGGTATGTTTTGTCTTTTCTTTTCCTTCGAAAACTTTTAAATCTTCTAAATCGATTGAAATATATGGAAATGCAGCAAACGGACTGATGTGGCTCCCATTAATTTCGATATGACCAGTGAAATCCTCATTCACATGGGTAATTAACTCTTTTACAAGCTGTTCTTGTTTGAAATATACAACAGTTGTCAATGTAACTAAAAAAATAATTGGAACAATCAATAAAGCTAAAACGAATTTAACCCAGAACTTTCTTCCAAAACGCTTTTTTGAAACAACTTTAATTGGTTCACCCTTCTCCATAATTGGTATAAAATTAATAAGCAATTACATACAATTTTTATTTAATGAACATTGGTTTTAAAAATAGCGTCAATCAAACAAAAAAGGCCACTCAAACGAGTAGCCTTCTCCATAAATTTTATTTTCTAATTAAGCGTTTGCAGTCTCAAAAGGAACAACCGAAACAAATGAACGATTGTCTTTTTTCTTGCGGAACTCAACTAAACCATCAGTTAATGCAAACAATGTATGGTCTTTTCCAATTCCTACATTTACTCCTGGGTGGTGTTGCGTTCCACGTTGACGAACAATAATATTTCCTGCGATTGCAGCTTGTCCACCAAAAATTTTAACACCTAAACGCTTGCTATGAGATTCACGGCCGTTTTTCGAACTACCAACTCCTTTTTTGTGTGCCATCGTTCTATTTTTTTAGTTCTTTAAAAGAATTATTTTAGTTTAATATCTGTAATGTTGATTGCAGTGAACTGCTGACGGTGACCGTTTTTCTTTTTGTAACCTTTTCTGCGTTTCTTTCTGAAAACGATTACCTTGTCTCCTTTAACATGGTCAATAACCTCTGCGGTGATTTTTGCACCTTCTATAGCTGGGGCGCCAATGCTGATTTTTCCGTCATTATCAACTAACAACACGCGGTCAAATTCTAGTTTAGAACCTGCCTCTGCTGCCAATCGGTGAACGTAAACCTTTTGGTCTTTTTGCACTTTGAACTGCTGCCCTGCTATCTCTACAATTGCGTACATAATAGCTGTTTTTAAATTAATTTTTTAATTCGGATGACAAAGATAGGTCTTTTTTTTGAACGACCAAAAGGAATTATAGTTATTCAATGCGTTTTTTCGAAAACAACACTTCCCAATAATTTGCTACTAAAACACCAAGCAGAATAATGAACATGGAGAGAATTTGAAAAATAGTGATTTTTTCATTAAAATAGATTCCAATAAAAACAGCTACAATTGGAATCAGATAGGTAACGCTACTGGCGAATAGAGCTGAAGAAATTCTTAGAATGCCATTGAATATAAATGTCGCGAATGCTGTACCGATTATAGCTAATATAGCTATGTATGCGAAAGCTGAATTTGCATGCTTGCTTGTTAGAAAAACGTGTTCTGTATCAAAAAAGATAAAACATGCGATGGAAGGAATTAATAACAGGCCAAAAGCGATAGAGGTTATTTCCGATGAAGTATAGCCTTGAAGTTTATGTTTGATGGTATTTAGACTTATACCATAAAGAAATGTCGCCAATATGATGGCAAATAAATGATTCCAATCTGCTTGCAATGCCATTTGTTTTCCCGAAAAAACTAAACAGGCAATTCCAATTGTTCCTATTCCTGCACCATAAAGCTGAATAGCTTTGAGACGTTGATTGAAAATAACAAATCCGAGTATAATCGTAAAAATAGGGGTGAAACTATTCATCATTCCAGCGAAACCCGAGGAAATTCCTGTTTCGGCGAAAGTGAACAAAAATGCAGGAATAAAGCTTCCGCAAAAACCGACGATTGAAAAATAAAATAAGTCTTTTTTTGATTTAACTTTTCGATAATTGATAACCGTTAAAGGCAATAAAACGAGCGATGCTAAAAGCATTCTCAATGTGCCAACTTGTGCCGCTGAAAAGATGGGTGATTGTTCTTCAGTGAACATTCCTTTCTTCATCAATATGAAGGAACTTCCCCAAATGCAGGATAATAAAATTAATAGTAACCAACTTTTCGTTGTATTCGTCATTTTGGTAAAATTAGCGCAATTTTTTAATGAAATCGAAACAAATCTGTTAGGAAGGAATTTGAAGAATTAAATTTTGAAGAATTAATATACAATCCACATTCCTTAGTTAAATACTTCTCAATTTAGTTTGACTGAATCGATTCGATTACTCTAATTTCGTAACATGTCAGAAAATGCAGAGGAACAAGGTAAAAAAGGTTTGCGTACCAGCTATATTTCTACGGTAATTGGAATTTCATTGGTGCTTTTTATGATCGGTTTGGTTTTAGGCGGTGTATTCGGACTCCAAAGTGTTCAGAAACAAGCCAAGGAAAGTTTACAGGGCGATATCTTCTTTAAGTCTGAATTGAATGATGCAGATATTAAACAAGTAGAGCTTCAACTTAAATCCTGGAAAGAATTTAAAGATGTTTATTTCGTTTCACCTGAACGAGCGATTAAAGAATTCGGAGGTGAAAATCAAAACGAACAGGAGATGCTTGCTATTTTTAGTGGTGAAAATCCGCTTCCTCCAACGATCTGTTTTCAGCCAAAGGAAGATTACGCTAATAAAAAGGGAATGGAAGGAATTAAAAGAAAACTTTTCACCCGTTTTAAAGAAGAAATTGATGAGGTGAATTATGATAAATCGACAGTAGAAAATGTTAATCTTGGGTTTAAGCAGTTTGTCTTGTTGTTTTTGTCGGTAGCACTTTTACTTATAATAATTGCTGTTGCGATGATAAACAATACGATTCGTTTGGCACTTTATTCCAAGCGATTTACCATCAAGACAATGCAACTCGTTGGCGCAACCGGGTCATATATTCGAAAACCATTTTTGTTGCAAGCTATTTTGCAGGGTGTCGTTTCGGCCATTATCGGTTTGGCATTATTACTAACGGTTTTTTATGCTTGGAATAACGTATTGATTTCATTTGAAATTAGTTACACTTTGACAACCTTTTTTATGCTTGTAGGATCGATGATGATTATTGGAATTTTTATGACTTTGATTTCAACTTGGTTCGCTTTAAACAAGTATCTTCGTATGAAATTGGACGACTTGTACTAGGAATTCCTATTTTTGCTAAAAGAAACAAATCATGAAGAATCCTATCGAACATTTTGGTTTTGATCCGAAAAACTATAAATGGCTTTTTATTGGTTTAGCAATCAACGTTTTAGGTTATATTTTGATGATTGGAGGAGGGGCTGAAACTTTAAATGAATTTAAGGAGGAAGAGCTATTTAGTCCAATTCGAATCACGCTTTCGCCAATGTTAATTATTGCTGGCTATGTGATTATTCTATTTTCAATTATGAAAAGACAATCCTCAGATGAGAATTTGTTAAACGAAAGCAAATTGAAAGAGGAAATTTCTTCGACATCGAAAAAATCTAAATAATCAAAATGTCATTTCTCGAAACTATCATTTTAGCCTTGATTGAAGGGCTAACCGAGTTTTTACCGATTTCTTCCACGGCTCATATGATTTTTGCTAGTTCCATTATGGGAATTGAATCTGACGAGTTTGTTAAAATGTTTCAAGTGTCAATTCAATTTGGTGCTATCTTGGCCGTTGTAGCTTTGTTTTGGAAGAAGTTTTTTGATTTCAAATCCTATCAATTTTATATTAAATTGGCAATCGCTGTAATTCCCGCTTTAGTTTTAGGAAAATTGTTTGATGATAAAATTGAAGCCGTTTTAGAGAAACCAATTCCAATAGCAATTGTATTGATTTTAGGCGGAATTATTTTTTTATTTATTGATCGCCTTTTCAGGAAATCGAGAATTAATGAGGAAGAAGATGTCACTATACAGAAAGCAGTGACTATCGGATTTTGGCAGTGTTTGGCTATGATGCCTGGAACGAGTAGGGCAGCGGCATCGATCATAGGTGGAATGCAACAAGGTCTTACCCGAAAAATGGCTGCGGAGTTCAGTTTTTTTCTTGCTGTTCCCACGATGCTTGCAGTTACCTGTTATTCCGTTTTTTTGAAAGATTGGAACTATAAAGGAATTGAGCAAAAAGGTTATGAAATGATTTTGTCGAGCTCTGAAAACATTACCGCTTTCGTGATAGGAAATGTCTTGGCATTTGTTGTTGCTGCTTTTGCAATAAAGTTTTTCATTGATTTCCTTGCAAAATATGGGTTTAAAATTTGGGGTTTGTATCGAATTATAGTTGGAACAATTCTTCTGATTTATTTTAGTATTTAATGAATTTTCAAGAAGGGGCTACAATTCTCGTTGACAAACCTTATGGTTGGACGTCCTTTGACGTTGTAAACAAAATCCGTTGGAATCTCAAACGTAAATTAGGTGTCAAAAAAATCAAAGTTGGTCATGCAGGAACGCTTGATCCTTTGGCTACTGGACTTTTAGTAATATGCACAGGTAAGCACACGAAATTAATCGAATCGTTAACTGGTGCTCCTAAAACTTATTCCGGAACTTTTTTAGTAGGAAAGACGACTCCTTCCTTTGATTTGGAAACAGAATACAATGAAGAATATCCTACTGATCATATCTCAGCAGATTTAATGGAACAAGTTCGCGTATCTTTTTTGGGAATTCAAATGCAAACACCGCCTATTTTTTCCGCAAAACAAATCGATGGAAAACGAGCCTACGATTTTGCACGAGCTGGAAAAGAAGTGGTTATGAAACAAGCGCAGATTGAAATCAGTCATTTTGAATTAAATTTAGAACGTTTTCCAGAAATTGATTTTAAAATCAATTGTTCAAAAGGAACCTACATTCGTTCCATCGCAAATGATTTTGGACAAAAACTGAATTCAGGTGCTACCTTGATTGCTCTTAGAAGAGAAGGGTCTGGAGATTTTCATATCAAAGATTCTAAAAAAGTAGAAGAATGGATCGATTTTATTAATATGATTTAATTTTTTAACCTTTAAACATGCGTCACGATGAGAATTGAATTAATATTTTTTCTTTTGATAAATATTAAAGTTTTTAGTCAAACAATAACAATTCCTGATCCAATTTTTAAGGCGTATTTGCTAAAAAATATGGATATTAATACAAATGGTGATTTTGAAATTCAAGTAAATGAGGCGCTGTCATTCGACGGAAATATGGATTGTTCCAGTTTGCAGATTACCGATTTAACTGGCATACAAGAATTTAAGAATTTATCAAGTCTTTCCTGTTACGATAACCAATTGAAAGCCTTGGATGTTTCATTAAATAGTGCTTTGATTGAATTGAATTGCAGTTACAACCAAATCGAGACACTTAATTTATCGGAGAATCCTTTATTAAAGAGATTGGATTGTAAAAATAATTTTTTACATCTTTTGGATTTGGAGAAAAATATTAAAATAAATTGGGTATCATGTGAATCAAACCCAATTGAATGCGTGAGCAATGTACCATTAGATTGCAGGCTAATTGGAGGAAAAAGATGCCAAAATTCCTTATTGAATAAAGTTGATGCTAACAAAACTAATTTTAAAAATGCAAGAGAAAGGGGTAGTTTGATAAAATTGCAAAAATCAGGTACTCCACTCAATGGAATTGTAAAATTCACGAATGGTGAGTTGCAGTGTGTTGAAGGCAAAATTGTTTTGGAAACTTTCTATTTTAAGAATGGAAATCTAAAATCAAGATGCGAATTTAAAGATGGTTATCAAAATGGGCTTCAAGAGTTTTTTTATAAAAATGGAACGAAGAAATATATTTCGGAAATTGAAACAAAAATCATAGATAATTCGGGCTCCAAAAAACAAAAAATTGTTTACATCGAATTTTGGTCAAAAGAATATTTTCGCAATGGCCAATTGAAAACTGATATGGTTTATAAGAATGGTTTAATTTTCGATAAAATCTGCTATAACAAACGTGGTGAATGTATCAAATGCAAATTATTTTAATCCTTTTGATCGTTGTGAATTTAATCTATTTCAATTTGTTATGATTTATTAGAACAATAATTAGATTAGTTGCAAATGTTTTATTTGACAAAATATTAAAAATTATTTTATCTTTGTTCCCTCGTTGTTCAGTAATGAATGCCCGGGTGGCGGAACTGGTAGACGCGCTGGATTCAAAATCCTGTACTGGCAA
>JBMLTP010000045.1:0-3695 GCA_049239885.1 Crocinitomicaceae bacterium | reverse complement strand
CCAGATCCTAAGTCTGGCGTGTCTACCAATTTCACCACATCCGCATTTATTTCAATCACCTAGACTCTCGATTGAGTCTGCCAAATTCAATCAATTTTGTTGAAATTGGGCTGCAAAGATAAACGTAATTTTTGAAAAACAAATAATTAAAAAGAAATTAACTTCTTTTTTCGCGCATTGAGCTTCTAATTTCTTTCATAAATTCAGAAGCGAAAACAAATCCCATTATTTCTGGATTGTCGGTCGTAATAATTGATTGCCGATCTCCTTGCCACCATTTTTTACCTTGATAAACGAAAATGATGTTGTCTCCAATTTCGATTACACTATTCATATCATGTGTAATGACAATGGTTGTCATTTGATATTCTTTAGTGATATCTTTTATCAATGCATCTATTAAAATTGATGTTTTCGGATCAAGACCCGAATTTGGTTCATCACAAAAAAGATATTTGGGATTCATTGCAATAGCTCGGGCGATTCCGATTCGTTTTTGCATTCCACCACTGCACTCATCTGGTAACAATTTATTTTTTCCAGACAGATTCACGCGTTCCAAGCAAAAATTAACCCGATTCAACATTTCACCTTTCGTCATTTTGGTAAACATCGAAAGCGGGAACATGATATTTTCCTCCACCGTCATTGAATCAAAAAGAGCGGATCCTTGAAAAAGCATTCCTATTTCTTGGCGAATTTCGCTTCGTTGGATTCGATCCATTTTGGTAAAATCACGACCGTCATAGAGCACTTCACCTGTATCAACTTCGTGCAGGCCGACCATACATTTCGCAAGTACCGACTTTCCGTGTCCCGATTGACCGATAATAAGATTCACCTTTCCTTTTTCAAAGGAAGTATTGATATCCGTTAGAACTTGATTTCCAGCAAACGACTTATTTAAATTCTTTACTTCAATCATTAAAGTAAGATCATTTGAGTTAAAAGGAAATTTGCTATCAAAATGCAGACACTACTGCTGACTACGGCTTGAGTTGAAGCTTTTCCTACATCCAGGGAGCCTCCTTTGACATAGTATCCGTAGAAAGATGCCACGGATACGATTAAGAATCCAAAAACGACCGTTTTCGTTAAAGCATAATTAATGTTTGAAGGTACAAAAAAAGCGCGTAAGCCTAAGACATATGTTTCTGTTGTACTTAAATCGGAAAGTACTAATGCCATCCAACCACCAATCATACTCAAAGCCATGGAGAATATAACCAAAACGGGGAAGTAAAGGACTGCCGCCATTATTTTAGGAAGAACCAAGAAATTCAGCGAATTGACTCCCATAATTTCCAAAGCGTCGATTTGCTCTGTAACGCGCATTGTTCCAATTTCTGAGGCAATGTTTGAACCAACTTTTCCTGCAAGAATTAGAGAAATAATCGTGGGTGAAAATTCCAAAATAGTACTTGATTGCGTAATGTAACCTACAGTATAATCCGGAAGAAGGGGACTTGACATATTGGAAGCAGTTTGCAAAGAAATTACTCCTCCAATGAAGGTTGACATGAGAGCAACAATTGGAAGTGAATTGATTCCAATCCCATTGATTTCTTCAAACAAGCGTCTGAAAAAAATATTCCATTTTCTTGGACGTGTGAAAACCACCGTTAGCATTAGGCAATATTTTCCTATATTTTGTATAATTTTCACAGGGCTAATTTAAGTATTATTTAAAAATGAGCGGGTATTTAAAGGATTTAGTTTTCTATTTTTGTAGTGAACATGACAGACAAAAAGCAACAATTTTATCATACTCTATTACGATTTGCTCCTGAATTTTTTGTTGAATATTTGGTCGAATTAATATTAAACGCTAAAGTTATATTCAAAATTGTTCCAGGTCGTTCAACAAAATTAGGGGATTTCCGCGTGAGATCGGAAGGAGAAAAACCGATAATAACTGTTAATGGAAATTTGAACAAGTTTGCTTTCTTAATTACGACGTTGCATGAATTAGCTCACTTAAATACTTTTCGACAATATGGTATTCGAGTAGCCCCTCATGGAATGGAATGGAAAAATGCTTTTCGAGCCTTGCTTGAACCCGTTTTGTTAAGTAAGCAACTGCCTAATGATATTGAAAAAGTACTTTGGAATACATTTACAAATACGAAGGCGTCCTCGTGTTCTGATTTAAATTTATCTCGCGTTTTGAAAAAATACGATAAGCCTTCTAATCAGACTTCACTTGAAGAAATTCCGGTTGCTTCTCATTTTTCGCTTAATGGTCGAGCTTTTGAAAAAGGATTACTTAGAAGAAGTCGTTACCTTTGCAAAGAACTGAATAGCGGAAAGCAATACCTCATTCATGCTTTAGCAACGGTTCAATTAATAAAACCCTATGAAGAATAACAATTATGGATTAATAATGGCAGGCGGAGTCGGTAGTCGATTTTGGCCGATGTCAACACCTCAAAATCCGAAACAATTTTTGGATGTTTTGGGAATTGGTAAATCGCTTTTAAGACTGACTTTTGAACGTTTACAAAAAACCGTTCCAACTGAACAGATTTTTATTTTAACAAATACTTCATACCGTGAATTGGTTCTTGAACAATTACCTGAACTGAACACCGAGCAAGTTCTTTGTGAACCAATGCGAAAAAATACGGCACCTTGTATTGCTTTTGCTGCATCAAAAATTTATAAATCAAATCCAGATGCGACTTTAATTATAACTCCTTCAGATCACTTAATTGTTAATGAAACGCGTTTTAATGAAATTATTGGAACTGCTATAAACGTCGCAAACGATAAAAAGCATTTAGTTACACTAGGAATTGCTCCAACTCGACCAGATACAGGTTATGGTTATATCGAATTCGACAAAAATGCAAATGTTTCTAAAGGTCAAGCAACGGATGTGATTCAATTTCGTGAAAAACCGAATTTGGAAATAGCGAAATCATTTGTTTCAGCAGGAAATTTTTATTGGAATGCGGGAATTTTTGTTTGGCGAGCTGATGTTATTCTTGAGTCGCTAGAAAGCTTTCAACCTGCTTTATTTCAATTGTTTGCATCTGATTCGAGTAAATATGGCACAAAAGAAGAAGAATCTTTTATCTATGATGCTTTTGATCGTTGTGAGGATATTTCCATTGATTTTGCAGTAATGGAACATGCTAAAAATGTTTCTGTAGTACTTTCTGATTTTGACTGGAGTGACTTGGGAACTTGGGGAAGTTTGACAGAACATTTAAAGAAAGATGAGAACACGAATTCAATAATAGGAAACAATGTCTTTACTTTTAATTCAGAGAATTGTCTAGTGAATGTTCCTAAAAATAAATTGGTTTTATTAGATGGTTTGAAAGATTACATCGTTGTTGAATCGGATGACATGCTGATGGTTTTGAAATCTTCCAATGAACAGGAATTGAAAAATTATTTAAAAGTAATTGAGTCCGAACGTCCTGACTTCTTCAAAAAATAATGGTTAAAATTCGCGACATAGAATTGGGAGAATTTCCTTTGCTTTTGGCTCCAATGGAAGATGTTTCTGACCCGCCATTTCGGGCTTTGTGCAAAAAGCATGGAGTAGATTTGATGTATACGGAATTTATTTCGTCGGAAGGATTGATTCGTGACGCCGCCAAAAGTGTTCAGAAACTAGATATTTTTGATTACGAACGTCCAGTTGGAATTCAAATATTTGGTTCAGAAATCGAAAGCATGAAGCA
>JBMLTP010000044.1:0-6486 GCA_049239885.1 Crocinitomicaceae bacterium | reverse complement strand
TGAAAATATATAGTGTTTGGTGATTGTAATCACTAAAAATATATAATAATTGGTGATTATGATAGGAAGAATTTTAAATAATACCATAGAAAATCGATTAAATAAAGGAAAAGCGATTATTTTACTTGGGCCACGACAAGTCGGTAAGACAACCTTGGTTCATGATTTTTTAAGCAAAAGGGATTTTCTCTTTCTGAACGGTGATGATGCGGATGTTCGCGAACAATTGGAGAATGCAGGAACGACCAAATTAAAAGCAATTTTAGGAGGTCATAAATTTGTTTTTATCGATGAAGCCCAACGAATTAAAGGAATTGGAATCATTGCAAAGCTTATTATTGATCAGTTCAAGGATGTTCAACTTTTTATTAGTTGGTCATCGGCTTTGGAAATCAATGATCGTATGCAGGAGCCATTGACCGGACGAAAATTTGAATATTTGATGTTTCCAATTAGTTGGGAGGAATTTCAAGCAAATGTTGGATATCTAGAATCTGATTCCCAATTGGAAGAGCGATTGGTTTATGGAATGTATCCGGATGTGATTAATCAAAGACATGATGCGCGTGAAATTCTTAAGCAATTGACATCAAGTTATTTATACAAAGATATCTTGTCTATTTCAGGAATCAAAAAGCCTGATTTACTTGTGAAATTGCTCAAAGCACTTGCGCTTCAATTGGGAAGTGAGGTATCTTATAATGAACTTTCAAAATTGCTTGAAGTCGATAAGTTGACTATTGCTAAATACATTGATTTATTGGAGAAATTATTCATAGTGTTTAAATTGAATAGTTTTAGTCGAAATCAACGAAACGAAATCAAACACAACCGTAAGATTTATTTCTATGACAATGGGGTTCGGAATATGATCATTAATAATTTGAATCCGCTGGAATTACGAGCAGATAAAGGTGCGCTTTGGGAAAATTTCCTGATTTCTGAGCGTATTAAATTGCAAAATTACCATCTGCAATACACCAATAATTATTTTTGGCGAACGGTTCAAAAACAAGAAATTGATTTTATCGAAGAGCGAAATGGACAAATTCATGCGTTTGAATTTAAATGGAAAAAGAGGCCAAAAGATAAAATTCCAGGTGTTTTCTTAAGAGAATACGATGCGTCGGGAACAATCATAGATCGAGATAATTTTCGTGATTTTGTATTGCCTAATGAACAATAGAAAATTAGTGTTCTTTCCTGAAATTCGTTGATAACTACTTTTAAATTGACTTGAATTGAAGTGGTTTGTTGACTATTTTTGATAATTCGTTCAGATTGGTTTAAATGAAAGTTTGTATTGCGGAAAAGCCAAGTGTGGCAAGGGATTTAGCGGAGATTTTGGGTGCGCGAACTCGCAGAGATGGATACATTGAAGGAAATGGGTATTGCGTAACGTGGGTTTATGGTCATTTATGCTCACTGAAAGATCCTGAGGATTATAATCCCAATTGGAAATACTGGAAACTAGAAGATTTACCAATTATTCCTTCACAATTTGGAATTAAACTCCGAGAAGACGAGGGTGCTCAGAAGCAATTTAAAATCATTGAACGATTAATATCTGAAGCCGAAGAGGTAATCAATTGCGGTGATGCTGGTCAAGAGGGAGAATTGATTCAACGTTGGGTGTTGTTGAAAGCGAAATGTAAAGTTCCTGTTAAACGACTTTGGATTTCATCTTTAACGGAAGAGGCTATTCGTGAAGGATTCAATAAACTGAAAGACGCCAAGGAGTTTGATAATCTTTTTGCTGCTGGGAATTCGAGAGCTGTTGGAGATTGGGTTTTAGGTATTAATGGAACGCGTTTATATACAAGGAAATACGGAAAAGAAAAAATGACGCTTTCGGTAGGGCGTGTTCAGACCCCAACACTGGCAATGATTGTTCAACGTCAAAAAGAAATCAATGCATTCAATAGTGAGGAATATTGGGAACTTAAAACAATTTATCGCGAAACTGAATTTCTTTGTCAGATTGATCGTTTGAAATCTCAGGAAAAGGCCGACAAAGGATTAGCTTATTTGAAAGACAAACCTTTTGATATAACCTCTTTTGAGCAAAAAGAAGGCAAGGAAGGAAATCCGAGATTGTATGATTTGACATCACTTCAAGTGGATGGAAATAAACGATATGGATATAGTGCCGAGGAAACATTGAATCTAATTCAAAGTTTATACGAAAAGAAATTGGTGACTTACCCAAGAGTTGATACAACTTATCTTTCTGAGGATTTGCATCCGAAAATCCTGGGAATAATGAATGGTTTAAGGGATTACAAACGTTTTACGGCAGATTTGCTTTCGAAACCCATTCCGAAGTTGAAATCCGTTTTTGACGATAAGAAAATTACTGATCACCACGCAATCATTCCAACTGGAATTGCTCCGAGTGGCATTACACCAGATGAACAACGTATTTATGATTTAATTGCTAGGAGATTTATTGCGGTTTTCTATACTGAATGTAAGGTTTCAAATACAACAGTTCTTGGAAAAGTCGATCAATTGATTTTCAAAGCTACCGGAAAACAAATCATTGAAAAGGGATGGCGTATTGTCTATGAAGACTTAAAAATAAAAGAAGAAGCAAAGAGTAAAGGTGATTCCAAAGGAAAAGAAGAGGAAGAAAAGATTTTGCCGATTTTTCAAGAAGGAGAATCCGGATCGCACGAACCATTTGTTCATAAAGGAAAAACTTCCCCGCCAAAACCTTATACTGAAGCCACTTTGCTTCGGGCAATGGAAACAGCTGGAAAGATGGTAGAAAACGAAGAAATGCGTGAGTTGATGAAAGATAACGGGATTGGTCGTCCTTCAACTCGAGCCAGTATCATTGAAACACTTTTCAAACGAAAATACATCGAAAAGAAAAAGAAGAACATTTTCGCTACTGAAACGGGATTGTCTTTGATTGATACTATCAAGAATGATTTACTGAAAAGCCCCGAACTAACTGGTATTTGGGAACAGAAATTACGTCAAATTGAACGAGGAAAGTATGAGCCTCAAGCTTTTAAAGAGGAATTATTTCGAATGGTTCGAGAAATTACCGATGAGGTGATTTTTGGGTAATTTGATTTAATTTTTGGAATAATAATAACGATAGTCAGAACTCTGATCAATAAACTCTAAGTTTTTAGATGTCAAGACTTTAATCGTTAATACTTTATTGAATTCTGGACAACTCACTCGAACACGTTCTTTATCAACTTTTCCATCTAAAGCGGGCATCCAGGTCCAATTTCCTTGGAAAGTATTTCCATTAACTATTCTTGTAAAAATCGAGTCATTATTAACAATAGAAAATGAGATTGTTTCATCAAAACTAGACTCTAAATTTTCAGTATTTGTGAACTTGTCTTGTTTCCAAGTCGCTGAAATTCGTTTTTCTGGGCTCTTAAAAGTAATAAAAGGTTTTTCGTATTTTCCGCAAGAAGCAAAAACAAACAAAATTGTTAGTGATGTAAAAAACGATTTCATAGGTTGAAGTTTTTGCAAATATATGAAAATATTACATTCTTTTTGGTGCATCAATTCCAAGTAATTTCAAGCACTTTTGTATTGTTTTAGCTACTTCAGCGCTGATTGTTAGCCTTGCCTCTTTGATAGTTGGATTCTCCTCTGTTAATATTTTCACTGATTGATAAAAATGGTTGTAATTCTTGACTAGCTCATAAACGAAATTAGCGATGAGAGCAGGTGAATAAGTCTTTGACGCTTCGTCAATGACTGAAGGAAAACTTTTTAACGTTTTAATGATCAGTTTTTCCTCTTCCAAAATTGTATACGAATCCAATTTATAAGTTGAATATTTAAAAGCTGCTTTGGCTAACAAAGATTCAATTCTCGCATATGTATATTGAATGAAAGGCCCTGTGTTTCCGTTTAAATCAATTGATTCTTCGGGGTTAAACATCATTCGTTTCTTAGGGTCTACTTTTAATAAATAGTATTTTAAACCACCTAATCCAATTTGCGAGAAAAGTTGGTTTTTTTCACTTTCCGGCATTCCTTCCAAATGACCTCTTTCACGAGTTAGTTCGGTTGCTTTTTCAATTACTTCATTCATTAAATCGTCCGCATCAACTACCGTTCCTTCTCTAGATTTCATTTTACCTGTGGGCAAATCAACCATTCCATAAGACAAATGGAAACAATTCTCAGCCCATTGATATCCTAGTTTTTTTAAAATTAAAAACAATACTTTGAAGTGGTAATCTTGCTCATTACCAACTGTATAGACCATTCCATTTAAATCCGGGTAATCCTTAAATCGATCAATGGCTGTTCCAATGTCTTGGGTCATGTATACTGCTGTTCCATCCGAACGAAGAACCAATTTTTCATCTAGACCTTCCGCTGTTAGATCAATCCAAACTGATCCATCGTCTTTTTTGTAAAAAACGCCATTTTTGATTCCTTCAATAACAACATCTTTTCCGAGAAGAAAAGTGTCCGACTCGTAATAGAGCTTATCGAAGTCAACGCCCATTTTTTTGTAGGTAGCTGCAAATCCTTCGTACACCCAACCATTCATAGTGCTCCAAAGCAAATAAACCTGTGGGTCACGAGCCTCCCATTTTATGAGCATTTCTTTAGCTACACGAAGAATGGTTGTTTGATTTTTTGCAAGCTCTTTTATTTTTGAGTCAATGGCTTGAACTGCTTTTTGATCTTTTCCTTCCTTTGCTGATTGGAATTTTAGGAATTCTTCCGTAGTCGAATTTGAAAAACCTTCAAAATTACCAATGTTCCATTTTTCAATGATTTGATTGGCTTCCTCATTGAAATGTTTGTCGAATTCAACATAGTATTTCCCTACCAATTTATCGCCCTTTAGACCAGTGTTGGAAGGTGTTTCTCGTTCACCATTAGAATTCAAGGGTGAAAACTTCTCCCAAGCAAGCATACTTTTACAAATATGGATTCCTCGGTCGTTTATGACTTGTGTCTTAATTACTTTGTGTCCGTTTGCCTTAAGTATTTCTGAAACAGAATACCCGAGAAAAATATTTCTAAGGTGACCAAGGTGAAGCGGTTTATTGGTGTTTGGAGAAGAGTACTCCACCATATACAATGGTTTTGAATTTGGAGCCGAAAACCCAAAATTTTCATTTTTTTGAATTTCATTTAATTGCTCAATCCAATACGAATCATTCAGACAGATATTTAGAAATCCATTGATGACTTCGAATTTTTCTATTTCGGTAAGATGGGTTTTAAGAAAGTCTCCAATTTTTGCAGCTGCATCAGCGGGTGAGCACCGCATCAATTTGGAAAATGGAAAAGTGACCAATGTGAAATCACCTTCTACATCTTTACGTGTAATTTGAAATTGAATTTGGTTTTCTTCAATTTGACTTCCAAAAAGCGATAGTGAGTTTGTAAGAAGCAGCTCTTTAATCTTTTTTTCCATGAATTAGTTTTCCAATGTTTCAATGATTGACTCCAAAATATCCAAAGCTGTTTCGGCCATTTTATTTTTTTTCTCGTCTAGACAAGGATTCACTTCAACAAGTTCCAATGCCACTAGATTATCAAATTTACAAACCTCGATTAATATCTCTTTTGCTTCTTTGGGTGAAAGTCCATTTGGGACAGGAGTTCCGGTTCCGTGAGATGTAAGCTCTGGATCCATGGAATCGACATCGAATGAAACATAAAGATAATCAACCTCATCGAATTTTTTCTTCAATTCAGTGATTAAATTTTGAATTCCCAATTGCCGAACATCTTCAACTGTATAGTTTTTTATGTTTAGTTGTTTAATTAGAAAATCTTCTTCTTTTTCTGTGTCGCGAACAGCAATGTAAACAAGGTTATTCGGTTGTAACGAACTTGATTTAAGTTTATTCCATTTTTCAGTGGTTAACTCATCAAGGTCATTTTTTTTACAATCTATGTTGTCGTGACCTAAAGCTGTCGCCAAAGGCATTCCGTGTATATTACCTGATGGCGTTGTATAAGGCGTATGTAAATCTGCATGCGCATCAATCCACAAAACACCAATTTTTTTAGTTGGATAAAAGGCTGAAATTGATGCAACAGTTGCGCCTGCTGAACTATGGTCACCGGCAATTATTAATGGGAAATTTCCGCTTGATAATGACTTACTTATTTCCTGATTTACTGAAGAGAAAACGTTAATGATGCCATCAATATTTTTAGCGAATGAGGTTACATTTGGTTTATCCAAAAGGTGGTTTTGGTCGGGGATATTGTGGATTTCACGATTTTCAAAAAGTTTAGATTTTTTGGTGCGTGCAGCAGCAAATATTGCATTTGGCCCAAGTGAGGCTCCACGTGTTCCTGCTCCCAGTTCGGATGGATTGATAATAATTCGTAAATTCTTGCTCATAAATAATTCCGTTTGGAATGTAGTACAAAATTAAAACTATTAAATGGAGTAAATCAAACAATCTATTTTTTTATATCTTTGACTTAACTTTCGGGGATGTAGCTCAGTTGGCTAGAGCGCTT
>JBMLTP010000043.1:0-5911 GCA_049239885.1 Crocinitomicaceae bacterium | reverse complement strand
TTTTCATCCATTTATGATTTTTACTTTACCTGTATTGTTGGCCATGATATTAATAATTAGACCATTTGTATTTCGCGAATTTTTCTTGGCTTTGGGAGGATTTTTAATTCCATTAACATATGCTTTGGTTTACCAATGGTATTTCGATCAGGACCTAAACTTTCAAATTTTAAAGAATTCATCTAATTTTCAATTGCAAACCGATTTCTTGATAACGCTAATTTTCTTCGGTATTCTGCTAGCTCTTGGAACGTTTAGTCTTCGAACAAGAATGCTGAAATCATCAATTCGATTGAAAAAGCAAATTCAGATAATATGGCTTTTGGTTTTTGTTTCATTATCTTTCGGGATAATAGATTTCATATTCTTTCTCCAGATTGAACGGTTCAGTTTGTTGCTCATTCCTCTTTCCATTTTGTTAACTTATTCTTTCCTCCATAAATCATACGGAATAATATCATCCATTGTATTCTACCTCACTATTATCTATTCTGTGGTTAAATTTTTCGTATTTATACCCGGTGCTCAGTCCTAAAATAACTAACTTTGAAATAAAGATTTGAAATGAAATTTGGTGTTGTAACTTTTCCTGGTTCAAATTGCGATCAAGATATGATTTACGTGTTGAAAGATTTGCTGGGACAACAGATAGAAACTCTTTGGCATAAAGATACTGACTTAAAAGGTGTCGACATGGTTATTTTACCAGGAGGTTTTTCTTATGGTGATTATTTGCGTTCAGGCGCTATCGCTAAGTTTTCTCCTATAATGACTGAAGTAGTAAAGCATGCAGAAAAAGGTGGTTATGTAATGGGAATTTGCAATGGATTTCAAATACTCACGGAGTCGGGATTATTGGAAGGAGCTCTTTTACATAATAACAACCAACGCTTTATTTGCAAGAATGTCTATTTGAAGCCAGTCTCCAATTCAGCTGCTATTAATAAGGACTTAGATTCTAATACAACCTATAAAATCCCAATAGCTCATGGAGAGGGAAGATTTTACGCACCTGAAGATCTGTTGAAATCAATAGAGGACAACGATCAAGTTCTTTTTCGCTACTCGAGTCAAGAAGGAGAAGTTTCCGACTCTTTCAACCCAAATGGATCGATAAATAACATTGCAGGAATTACAAACAAGACAAAAAATGTTTTTGGAATGATGCCTCATCCAGAACGAGCTGCTGATAAGCAATTGAACAACCTTGACGGGAAGGCGTTTTTTGAATCAATTTTAAATCATTGTTCATGAAAGTTTTATTGTTGGGGTCAGGAGGAAGAGAGCATGCCTTGGCTTGGAAAATAGCACAAAGTTCAATTCTAGATGAATTATTTATTGCACCGGGGAATGCCGGAACAAGACAGCACGGTAAAAATGTTTCAATTTCACCAACGGATTTTGAGTCAATCAAAAGTTTCGTAATTGAAAATGCCATAGAAATGGTAATTGTTGGCCCAGAAGAACCGCTTGTGAATGGAATTTATGATTTCTTTCAAGCAGATGAAAAATTGAGAAAAGTTCCTGTCATTGGCCCAAGTAAATTTGGTGCTCAATTGGAGGGTAGCAAGGATTTTGCAAAGGCATTCATGGCACGTCATAGAATTCCTACCGCAAAATACGCCACATTTACATCTGAAACTTTGAACGAAGGACTTCAGTTTTTGCAAGGTATGAAAGCGCCTTATGTGTTAAAAGCGGATGGTCTTGCGGCTGGTAAAGGAGTTCTTATCCTGAAAGATTTAAATGAAGCAAAAAGTGAATTGAAAAGCATGCTTCAACATCAAAAGTTTGGTGCTGCGAGTAATAAAGTTGTCATTGAACAATTTTTGGACGGAATCGAACTTTCAGTTTTTGTGGTTACAGACGGAGAGTCATTTAAATTGCTTCCTGAAGCTAAAGATTATAAACGAATTGGTGAAGGAGATACCGGACTAAACACAGGAGGGATGGGAGCAATTTCACCAGTTCCATTTGCGGATAGCGGTTTCATGGATAAAGTTCATAATCGGATCATTGTTCCAACAGTGAAAGGATTGAAAAATGAGGGAATTTCTTACAAAGGATTTATTTTCTTTGGTTTGATTAATGTTAAAGTTGATCCTTATGTGATTGAATACAAGTGTCGAATGGGCGACCCTGAAACGGAAGTAGTTATTCCGCGTTTAAAATCGGATATTCTCGATTTGTTTGAAGGTGTTGCGACAAATACACTTTCTGAGCGTGATATTCAATTTACAGATAAAAGTGCTGCTACTGTTATGATGGTTTCAGGTGGTTATCCCGAAGCTTATGAAAAAGGAAAATCCATTTATGGTTTGAATACAATTGCAGAGAGTATCGTTTTTCATGCTGGAACAAGTGCTGACGGACCGTCAATTGTTTCTTCAGGAGGACGTGTATTGGCAGTAACCTCATATGGAAAGAACATCGAAACCGCAGTTCAAAAGTCCTATGATTCCATTTCAAAAATCAAATTCGAAGGTGCATATTTTCGAAAAGACATCGGTCAAGATGTCATATAATCAGTTTATATGAGCCCCGAATATCTGATGGTATTGATTTCCTTGATTGCATCAGCATTCTTCTCTGGAATGGAAATCGCCTATTTGGCATCTAATCGTTTGAAGATCGAAGTTCAAATTAAGCAAGGAACGATTCAAAGTAAAATTATTTCCATTTTCTACAGGAATGAATCCACCATGATCGCCTTACTTTTGCTAGGTAACAACGTCGCATTAGTCGTTTATGGTATGGCTGCTGCTGAAATTTTAAATCCATGGCTTCGTGGTTTTGGAATTGGAAATGACGCTTCACTGCTTGTTTTACAAACATTTATATCAACTATCATCGTTCTTTTTACTGCGGAGTTTCTTCCCAAAGCAATCGGACAAATCAACCCAAATCGGTTCATGAATTTGGGCAGTATACCTATGTTGGTTATTTATGTGCTTCTTTTCGTTCCAACACAAATAATTCTATTTATAAGTTCAGCAATTCTTAAGGCATTTGGTTCCAAACATGAAACATCCGATAAAGTATTTTCACGTGTAGATTTGGAACATTATGTAGAAGATTTGGCCTCTCGAATTAAATCCGAACAAGAGTTAGGTAAGGATATGCATATTTTAAGAAATGCGCTTGAATTCTCAAACGTAAAAGCACGAGATTGCATGATACCGCGAACAGAAATTATTTCTGTTGAAATTGAAGAAAATATTGAAGAATTGAAGACTTCATTCATTGATAAAGGACTTTCTAAAATTATTGTTTATCGAGATTCAATTGATAACGTTATTGGTTACGTACATTCTTTCGATTTATTCAAAAATCCTCCATCAATTAAACAAATTTTAAAATCAATACCTTTTGTTCCTGAAGTTATTACGGGGAAGGAACTTTTGGAAAAATTCACATCCGAACGGAGCAATATGGCAATTGTTACTGATGAATATGGCGGAACTGCAGGACTTGTCACTTTGGAAGATGTTATTGAAGAAATTTTTGGAGAAATTGAAGATGAACACGACAAAGATGATTGGTTGGAAGAAAGAATTTCTGATAATGAATATGTTTTTTCAGCGCGCGTAGAAATAGATTACCTTAACGAAACCTATGGGCTGAATTTTCAAAAGTCTGATGAATATGAGACACTTGCCGGTATGATTATTCATCGCTTAGAATCCATTCCGGAAAAGGACCAAGTAATCGAAATTAATGGGTATTCATTTGTAATTGAAGAAGTAAGCGAACGTAAAATTGAAAAGGTTCGTGTCAAAAAATCAATATGATTTGGCGATTTAGTAGTTTATTCTTTGTAAGTTTCATTAGTTTTATTTTCAGAGCGCAATCATTTTCGTTGAGTTCAGAATTAAAGGAAATTTCTGGTTTGGAAGTTCTCAATGATTCGTTGCTAGTTGCTCACAACGATAGCGGAAACTCGCCGCATCTTTATTTAATCAAAACCAATGGTGAGGTTTTGAAAAAAGTTTTGATCTCCAATGCTAAAAATGTTGATTGGGAAGATATTGCAGCAGATGATGTCTATTTATACATTGGTGATATTGGCAACAATTCGAATAAGCGAAAAGATTTGAAGATTTATAGAATTATAATGGCTGATTTGGTCGTTTCTGATTTCGTAAGCGCAGATATCATGCGAATCTCTTATACGGATCAAAAGGATTTTTCACCCGCTGAAAATGAACGGAATTTTGATTCTGAGTGTTTGATTGCAGCTTATGGATTTTTATGGATTTTCACGAAAAATCATTCGAAGCCATTTGATGGAAATTCCAAGGTATACAAATTCAAATACGAAAAAGATTCATCAATTTCAATTCCTGTTTTTTCTAAAATTAATTTTGGTAACGATGGATATTATTTTGATACGCCAACTGCGGGGGATTTCCAAAATGATACGTTTTATTTTTCCACTTATAATCGATATCTAACCTACAATTTAAATGGAACTAATTTTAAATTACTCAAAGTGAAAAAGTATGCAAAATACAATCAAAAAGAGGCTTTAACTGTTAAAGATTCTTCAATTTGGGTAGCAAATGAATACAACAAAATGTTGGGAAGTGCTAAGCTAAATCGAATACGCCTAAAATAAAATTCGTGAACGTATTTTAGCGAAACAAATTCGACTTAAAGATTCCCATTTTCGAGAAGAAATAAGTAAAGGAAACTCCAAGAACACCTAGTCCATATTTTGTGCTTCTCGAAAAATTTATGGAAGATGCCTCTTCGAAGTATTTTGTTGGACAGGAAACTTCTCCAATTTCATAACCTAAATAACAAATTTGAGCCAACATCTGATTGTCAAAAATAAAATCATCTGAATTCCTATCTAAATCAATTTTTTCCAATACCTCTCTGGTAAATGCCCGATAACCAGTGTGATATTCAGATAGTTTTTGATTCATCAAAACATTTTGGGTGAATGTTAAAAAGCGATTAGCTACATATTTATAAAGTGGCATTCCTCCTCGCAATGCTCCTTTCCCCAAGATTCGTGAACCTATAGCAACATGGTAAACTTCATTAGCAAGTAGGTAACATAAAGAGCAAAGTAATTTTGGTGTATACTGATAATCAGGATGAAGCATCACGACAATATCAGCATTTAGCTCGAGCGCTTTTGCATAACATGACTTTTGATTTCCGCCATAACCTTTATTTGTTTGATGCTCAACGATATGCTTGATTCCCAATTTTTCAGCTACTTCTACTGTGTTATCACGGCTTCTGTCGTCAACTAAAATTACTTCGTCAACAATATCAAATGGAATTTCATTATATGTTGCTTCCAATGTTTTTTCGGCATTATATGCTGGAAGTACAACCGCTATTTTTTTATTTCCAATCATTTTCTTTTATTTAATTGTTAATCTTTCGCTCATAAAAAACAAAACCATTTTCAGATTTAAGCTTTTTAATTTTCGGGTACGAATTTTCAAAATCTAAGGTATGCTGAACTTTGCAAACGACATATACTTTTTTATCCACATTACCGCGTAAAAGCCACTCATTGTCGAAATGATTCTTATTTCTAGGTTGTTTTTTACATGTGTAAAACAAATGAGCGTAACTTTTGAAGTTGAACGTTGTTACATAACAATCTTCATTCTGTTTCGATTTATAAAAGTCAATTGCTGCTCTTTGAGAATAACCTTCGATTTTAGGAACAATAACAAAACTAATTGCTGAAGTGAACAGGCAAAATCCGATAAACAAAGCAATTGCTTTAAAAGTAGGTTTGAATTTATAACAAATTATGAGAAATAGAGCGAATGGAATTAGTCCTATCAAAAACTCAAATCCGCTCCAATAAATGTTCCCTCGCAGATTTCCTTTTGCGAATTCATCCTTTATAAGTTCAGATTTTGAAAAAACTTCAGCATTA
>JBMLTP010000042.1:0-11027 GCA_049239885.1 Crocinitomicaceae bacterium | reverse complement strand
AAAACATTTTTCTTCTTGACAAAATGTCTTCCGACAAAATACATAATACAACCCGTTGAAAAAGAAATCAAGGAGATGTAGCCTGGAATTAATTCAGATAGAAAACTAAAGCCTTGCCAAATTAAATAGAAGAAAAGAATAACCAATGCAAATAAGACTATTGCAATTATTATTCTAATCGGCTTAGACATGATAATAAAAAACTATAACTGATTTTACAATCCCAACAAAATCTCCATTGGATCTTTGGCTCCGAAAATCATTCGTTCTGGATTTTCCAACATTTCCTTCACTTTCACAAGGAATCCAACCGATTCTTTACCATCAATGATTCTGTGGTCATATGATAGCGCTACATACATTATTGGACGGATTTCTACTTTTCCATTGATCGCAACCGGACGTTCAACTACGTTGTGCATTCCTAAAATCGCAGATTGCGGTGGATTGATTATTGGAGTCGACAACATCGAACCGAAAACACCACCATTTGTAATAGTAAATGTACCTCCTGTCATGTCATCTGGGGTAATTTTTCCGTCTCTTGCTTTAACAGCCAATCGTTTGATTTCACGTTCGATTTCAGCTAAAGACATTTGCTCCGCATTACGAACTACAGGAACCATCAATCCTTTCGGTGAAGATACAGCAATACCAACATCAGCATAATCGTGGAAAATCATCTCGTTTCCGTCGATTTGAGCATTTACCGCAGGATATAATTTCAAAGCTTCGGTAACCGCTTTCGTGAAAAAGGACATAAATCCTAAATTCACTTCATGGTGTTTCGCAAATTTGTCTTTGTATTTCGCACGAACATCCATGATTGGTTTCATGTCAACTTCATTGAAGGTAGTCAACATGGCGGTTTCATTTTTCACTGAAACAAGACGTTCCGCGATTTTTCTACGCAACATCGACATTTTCTCGCGATTCTGATTTCTTGTTCCACCCCACCCTTGCGCTGATTCCGTTGAGAATCCAGCTGACATTGCATTTACAACATCTTGCTTCGTGATACGACCATCCTTACCACTTCCTGCTACTTGTTTGGAAGAAATTCCATTTTCACTCATGATTTTAGCTGCTGCTGGAGATGGCGTTCCTGAAGCATAAGAAACTTCTTTCTTAATTGGATCAGGATTTGGAACCACCGTTTTTGTTTCTGCAACTGGCGCTATGGCAGATTTTGTCTCTTCAGCTTTAACTTCTACCTTGGATGCAGGACTTCCAGCGGGTTTTGCTGCGTCGGTATCAATCAAACAAACAACTTGTCCAACCTTTACGACATCGCCCTCGGCTGCTTTTAAAGTGATTATTCCACTTGCCTCAGCAGGAAGTTCCAATGTCGCTTTGTCCGAGTCGACTTCGGCAATTGCTTGGTCTTTTTCAACGTAATCTCCGTCGGAAACCAACCATTGTGCAATTTCAACTTCTGATATCGATTCACCCGGACTTGGGACTTTCATTTCTAATAGTGCCATGATAATTATATCTTTCTATTATTTAACAACTTTAACTTTCGCGTAAGAGAAAATCTCATTGAACAATTTCGCCAATCTTTTCTCATGTAATTTCTTAGAACCTTCGGCAGAAGCGGCACTCGCCGGACGACAAATACCGATTAAGTCTAATTTTCTCAAACTCATTGCAATGTAGGTCCAAGCACCCATGTTTGCAGGTTCTTCTTGAGCCCAAATAACGTTCTTCGCGTTGTATTTCGCTAAAATCGCCTCGATTTGTATTTGTGGTAATGGATATAATTGCTCAATTCGAACAAAAGCCATATTCTCAACACCCATTTGGAGCGCTTTTTCCTTTAATTCATAGTAGAACTTACCAGAACAAAGCACAACTGTATCAATCGATTTAGCATTCGCAGTAGCATCATCAATTACTTCTTGGAAAGAACCTTTAGTCATTTCTTCCAATGTTGAAGTAGCAGCAGGGTATCGAAGTAACATCTTCGGAGAGAAAACAACCAATGGCTTTCTAAATTCACGTTTCAATTGTCGACGCAACAAATGGAAATGATTTGCAGGAGTAGAAGTATTAACTATTTGCATATTCAAATCCGCACATTGCTGTAAAAACCGTTCCATGCGACCACTTGAATGCTCTGCACCTTGACCTTCGTAACCGTGAGGTAATAAGAGCGTCAAACCACTCTGTGTCGCCCATTTATCTTCACCCGCGCTGATAAATTGATCAATCATAATTTGAGCACCATTGAAGAAATCCCCGAACTGAGCTTCCCATATAGTCAAACCATTTGGTGTTGCCAAGGAATAACCATATTCAAATCCTAAAACACCATATTCAGACAATAAGGAGTTATAGACGGTAAATTTCGCTTGATCTTTTGATAGTAAGTTTAATGTTTCGATTTCTTCTTCCGAATCTTCCGTTTTTACAACAGCATGTCGGTGAGAGAATGTACCCCTTTCAACATCCTGTCCTGAAATACGAACTGGGTGACCTTCAGCCAACAACGTTGCATAAGCTAACATTTCAGCTGTTCCCCAATCTAATTTATTGTCTTTAATCGCATTTAATCGATCTTCAAAGATTTTAGCGATTTTTCGGAAATATTTTTTTCCTTCAGGTAAAGAAGCCAGTTTAACACCAAGCTCATTCAATTTCTCTTTATCAACGCCCGTTTCCGGTGATTTTTCAAAATCCTTCGAGTTACCATGACGGTAACCTTCCCATGTCAAGCTTAAGAAATCATAAACGAGCGCTTTTTCATTCTTGCGGGAAGCGTCAAACTCGTCTTCTAAAAATTGATTGTAATTATCTTCGAATTTTTTTGCATCTTCTTTCGAAATAATATTTTCATTTATGAGTTGAGATAAATAAATATCTTTCGGATTCGGATGTTTTGCAATGATGTTATAAAGCGCTGGCTGCGTAAATTTCGGCTCATCACCTTCGTTATGCCCATATTTTCTATAGCAAAGAAGATCAATAAAAATGTCTCGACCGAATTGTTGGCGATAATCAATAGCAATTTCAATGGCTTGAACCACCGCTTCAACATCGTCTCCATTTACATGAAAAACGGGACATAAAGTCGTTTTTGCAACATCCGTACAATACGTTGATGAACGTCCATCTAAATAATTAGTAGTAAATCCTACTTGGTTATTGACTACAATGTGGATTGTTCCACCTGCACGGTAACCGTCCAAATGAGCCATTTGAATTGTCTCATATACAATTCCTTGTCCAGCAACCGCGGCATCACCATGAATTAAAACAGGACAAACCTTTTTCTCGTCATGGTATACGTGATCTATTTTAGCTCTTGAAATCCCTTCAACGACTGTATTTACAGCCTCTAAGTGAGATGGGTTTGGAGCCAAGGTAACACCCATTTGTTTACCATTTGATAAGGTAATATGAGAAGTGAATCCTTGATGGTACTTTACATCACCGTCAAAAGTCGACTCGAAATCAAATTCTTTCCCTTCAAATTCTGAGAAAATATCTCTTGGTCTTTTTTGAAAAATGTTTGTTAATGTGTTCAATCTACCTCTGTGAGCCATTCCCATAACGAAATACTCAACACCAAGATCGGAGCCTTTTTCAACCAGGGTATCCAAAGCAGGTATTAAAGCCTCTCCTCCTTCGACCGAAAAACGTTTTTGCCCAACGAATTTCTTTCCTAAAAATGCTTCGAAGCCAGATGCTTGAGTTAGCTTATTGAAAATTTTTAATTTTCTTTCTTTATTAAATTCTGGGCGATTCGTAATTTCAATTTTGTTTTTGAACCAATCAATTCGCTCAGGATCTCGCATGTAAGTGAACTCAATTCCTATAGATTGACAATAAGTCAATTCCAGGTGGTTGATAATATTTCTTAATGTCGCTGCGCCAATTCCAATTTCTTCTCCGGCTTGAAAAACTTCATCTAAATCAGAATCGGTTAGTCCAAAATTTTCAATAGCTAAGGTTGGCGCGTATTTTCTTCTTTCACGGACCGGATTGGTTTTTGTAAACAAATGTCCACGAGTTCGATAGCCATTTATCAAATTAAAAACTTTGAATTCTTTTTGAAAATTTTCAGGAATTGCCCCTCCCTCTTCATAGTTTGTTTGAGCAAATTCAAAACCTTCAAAAAATTTTTTCCATCCGATGTCAACACTTTCAGGGTCTTGACGATATTGTTGGTAGAGGTGATCTATCGCATTCACATCCGCATTCCCGACATAAGAAACTTTATCCATTTTCTTTGTGAAATTTTTAGGGAAACAAAGTTATGAAAAGAAATTGAAGAATATTACTTGTGTGGGTATTTAATGCCTTATAATTAAAAATGAAAATGAATGCTAAAATCTATTTCTAAAATTATGATATTTACTTTCAATTCTGAAATAAAAAATCCACCCGAGAGTGGATTTTTACGTTTGTAAAGTTTCAGAAGATGTTTGTTAATTACCAAGGTCTGACGGATTGTAAAGGATTCATAGTGTGAATTTTTTGTTTTTTAATATGAATTAGTTTTTAGCCATGTCTTCGTTACTAACCACTTTGAATTCTTTGGTTGCAATTACTTCATTTTGTTTTTTAAATATAACTAGGTAATCGCCTTCAGCTAAATCATTCAAGTGCATTTGTTTGGCATTCAAAACGGGAATTGAAGGTATAAATAAACCATCTTGATTGTGAATTTCGATTTCTTCAAATCGGTTATCATTCCACGCTAAAGTGATAGTGCTTTCTTGTTGATTGTTAATCACTTGAATAATTGAAAAAGGATTACTGTCTAACTGTTTCTGTGCTGTTAATTGAAAGTTGTTGATTAGAACCATTCCTGTAAGTAGCGCTGTAAGAATTAATTTTGTTTTCATGACTATTTGTTTTTAATTGATTAATAACTCGTTTGTTTCTTGAATCAAAGTTGCAGCAAATAACTAGAGTAAACTGCATATAACTCATTTCAGATGTTCAAATTACATTGTCCCACACAACCAGTTCTACGAAAAACTACTTAGCGGAAAGCTGTTTTCTCATTTTTCTTGCAAAAAATATTAATTTCACCTAAGTAATTACGATTTATGTTAAGAATTTGCCTAGTTGAAGATGAACGAAGTCTAATTGAATTGATTCAACTAAATTTGGAGTTAGAGGGATATGAAGTTGAGGCATATAGTAACGGTAAATTAGCCTCTGATCACTTTAAAACTAATCTTAACTACGACTTAATCATTTTGGATGTAATGCTACCCAATATAAGCGGACTGGATTTATGTCGTCAAATTCGAGAAACGAGTTCAGTTCCAATACTTTTTTTATCAGCGAAAGGAACCACCCTCGATCGAATAGAGGGTCTTAAAATTGGAGCCAATGATTATTTACCAAAACCATTTGATTTAGAAGAATTAATTCTAAAAGTGAAAATATTAGCTCAAGGAACTCAAATTAAAAATGAGTTAACTAATATCCAAATAGGGAAGTTTAACGTGGATTGCTTATCGTTTGAGGTTAAACATATTGATGAAACAGTGCACACTTTCTCCAAAAGAGAAATTGCATTAATTCGATTATTTAAAGAAAAGGAAGGACTTGTAATTTCACGAGACGAGATATTGGATACTATTTGGGGAAAAGATCAATTTCCTACTTCTCGCACAATTGACAACTATATACTCGTATTTCGCAAACTATTTGAGGGAGATCCTAGAAACCCAACTCATTTTTTCTCGATTCGGGGTGTAGGGTATAAATTCTTAGGTTAAATTTCTGTTTGATATTTAAAACAAAAAAGGACAGAATTTGTATTCTGCCCTTTACACTAATTAATTGTAATTCTTAATGCTCCTCTTCTCCTTCAGCCAAAGGAACTGTTTGCGGAATAAAATCTGATTCCGAACCTGGCTTAGAATAATCATAAGGCCATCTGTGAACTGTTGGTAAAGCTCCAGGCCAATTTCCATGAATATGTTCAACTGGCGTAGTCCACTCAAGTGTATTCGAATTCCAAGGATTTTGAGGTGCTTTTGGTCCTCTGTAAATACTATAGAAGAAGTTAAATAAGAATAAAATTTGACCTAGTGCAGCAAAAATTGCGAAACCAGTAACTATTACATTCAAATCCATAATCATTTCATACGAATTTTGGTTAAACTCATTGTATACTGAATAATCGTAATATCGTCTTGGAGCCCCGGCTAGTCCAACAAAGTGCATTGGAAAGAAGACTCCATATGCTCCAACAATCGTAATCCAAAAATGAGCATAACCTAATCGCGTATTCATCATTCTACCATACATTTTAGGGAACCAATGATAAACACCCGCAAACATTCCAAAAACAGCAGACATTCCCATTACAATGTGGAAGTGAGCCACAACGAAGTACGTATCATGTATTGCAATATCCAAAGCTGAATCGGCAAGAATAATTCCAGTAACACCTCCAGTTATAAATGTCGATACCAACCCAATTGCAAATAACATTGCTGGAGTTAAAACCAATGAGCCTCGCCAAAGCGTTGTAAGATAATTAAATACTTTAACTGCAGAAGGAATTGCAATCAAAAGTGTTGTAAATACGAATACGCTTCCTAAGAACGGATTCATACCCGTTATAAACATATGGTGTCCCCAAACTATAAAAGACAAGAATCCAATTGCTAAAATAGATCCTATCATCGCTTTGTAACCAAAAATAGGCTTTCTGGCATTCGTCGCGATAATTTCTGATGATAAACCTAACGCTGGTAATAATACGATATAAACCTCAGGGTGACCTAAAAACCAAAACAAGTGTTGGAACAATAAAGGTGATCCACCATGATTTGCTAACATCTCACCTCCAACTATAATATCTGATAGGTAAAAACTTGTACCTGCTAAACGGTCCATAATCAACAATAATGCTGCGGATAGTAAAACTGGGAAAGAAAGAACACCTAGAATTGCAGTTACAAAAAACGCCCATATGGTCAATGGCATTCTTGTCATTGTCATTCCCGTTGTGCGAAGGTTGATTACAGTAACAATGTAATTCAAAGATCCAATTAATGAACCGGCTATAAAGATAGCCATTGAAAACAACCACAAAGTCATACCCAAACCTGAACCTGAGACAGCTTGAGGTAAAGCAGAAAGAGGTGGATAAATCGTCCAACCAGCCATTGCCGGTCCACTTTCAACAAAAAGTGAAACCGTCATTAACATAGAAGACAAAAAGAAAAACCAATAGGACAACATATTTAAGAACCCAGATGCCATATCACGCGCTCCTAGTTGGAGCGGAATTAGAATATTCGAAAACGTTCCAGATAAACCACCTGTTAGCAAAAAGAAAACCATGATAGTTCCATGAATTGTAACCAAACCAAGATACATGTCTTCTGTCAAAACTCCATTTGGCGCCCACTTTTCACCGAGGAAAAAAGACAAAAAATCTGAACTTTCACCAGGATACGCTAATTGAATTCTAAAGAGAATCGACAACATCATCGCGATTATTCCCATAAAGACAGCCGTTATCAAGAACTGCTTCCCAATCATTTTATGATCATGACTGAAAATGTACTTAGAAACAAAAGTTTCCTCATGGTGATGTTCACCGTGATGATCGTGACTGTGTCCTTCGTGTGCTATTGAAGCCATTTTTATTGTTTTTACTAATTAGTTAATTATTACATTTTTGTTGTATCTGCAGGTACAGCTGTTGCAACTGGTGCTGCCGGCGCAGGGAAATACTTATCTTTAAACGTTTCTTTCGATTTTGAGGACATCCAAGCCTTATATTCTGTTTCGCTTTTTACTACAACCATCATTTTCATCTTATAATGTGCTCCACCACAAATCTTATTACACATCAAAACATAATTGAAATTAGGATTTTTTTCTATTTTCCGCATTTCCTCAGTTGTATAAATTGGCTTGAACTTAGTTCTCGTTGTCATACCAGGAACAGTATTTATTTGAGCTCTAAAGTGCAAGAAAAAGGCAGAATGAATTACATCCTTCGCTCTAAAGTTAAATTCGTATTCCTTTCCTTTACAAAGCACCAATGTGTCGGATTGAATTATATCATCCCAAGCATATTTATCCAAGGATTTGGAATGATTATTTTTCATTTGAACAAGTAAGCGCAACATTCTCTCTTTTCGGGATAAATCATTTCTCAAAACACTAGTCAATGAATCTGAAAGAACCGTATCTCGTTTATTCAAAACTTTTTGAATTCTTTTGATTCCACTAGGACCCTCGATCATCAATCTTATTGAAGAATCAATCGTGTTGGTTGTCATCAAAGCAAGCTGATTATTGTCACTCGTCAATTTGTAGTCGTATTTCCCTAAGACATTGTCCTCACCAGAGTAACGAGCAGTCCAATCGAATTGTTTTGAAAATAACTCGATACGAATTGCATCATCACTTGACATGCTTGTGAGATTATTCCAAGACTTCAGTCCAAGAATTATGATAACTGCTAACACCACCGCTGGAACTATTGTCCAAATTAACTCTAATTTATTATTATGGGCTAAATAATACGCAGAAACTCCTGGTTTTTTAACATACTTAAATGTAAAGTAAAATAGAAGAAAATTCGTGAAAAAGAACATTATTATAACGATCACAAAGTTCAAGTTTAACAGCCAATCTGTTTCTTGACCTTGAACCGAAGCCGCTACTCCTCTTCCTGTCCATCCATACTTAAACATTAAGTATATAAATCCAATGAATTGAAAGAACATAAATCCCAACATCAGTTTCGCATTTAAATTATTGTCGCGTGTGTTGATGTCGTGTTCACCGGATTTTCTCGTTTTAACCGATAACTCATAAACGCGAACCAATTGGGCTATAGCTATAGCTCCTAAAATGATTACCAAAAGAATTATTAATTTATTTTCCATTTTGAATTATAAATAATGCGTTATTAAATTTCGTGATGTATACTTTCGTCCAAAAACGGGTGATTTACAGGAGTTAATGGAGATTTTGTTAGATTATTTAAAATAACATATATAAAACCGCCGGCAACTAATAATGCCATTCCAACTTCCAAAAATCCTAATTTCGCATTTACTCCAAGTGATCCAGCAGAAACCATAATGTATACATCTTACCAGTGACCAGCTAAAATTATCAAACCAACTGTTGTCAAAATTCCAGCATGACGTTTTGCATCACGCGACATTAACAATAACATTGGGAAAGCAAAATTGATTACAAACATTGAGAAATAAAGTATCTTAAAGTTCTCAATTCGCATTTGATAATAGGTAACTTCTTCACCAATGTTTGCGTACCAAATCAACATAAATTGTGAAAACCACAGGTAAGACCAAAGGAAAGAAGTAGCAAAAGTCCATTTACCTAGGTCATGTATGTGAGATTCGTTTACTTTCTCCAAATAACCCAATTTTTTCAAATAAAGTGTTGTGATTACCAATACAACCATAGTAGAACACCACATTCCTGCGAATGTATACCATCCAAACAATGTAGAAAACCAGTGCACATCTATTGACATTAACCAATCCCAAGCAGAAGTTGAACTAAACACAGCAAAGAAAACAAGAAACAAAGCGCCTTTTTTGTAATTGGTAAAATGCAAGTCATTTCCGCCTACTTCATCTTCGAGTAAAGAACGTTTTTTGAACCCGCTTAAGAAAAGAGAATAAGTTGCAAAATAAACAATCGTTCTCAACCAGAAGAAAGCAGGATTTAAATACGCCGATTTTCCTTGAATTATCTCATCATGTTTAACTACTTCAGAATCCATCCAAAGATAGATGTGAGCTCCATCCATTAAGGTTATAGCCAACAAAACTATTCCAAAGAATCCCATTCCATAAGGCAAGAATCCTGCGACAGCCTCTATAACTCTTTTTACTGAAGCGTACCATCCTGTTTCCGTTGCATATTGAAGAGCAAGGAAAAACAAAGCTCCTAATCCTAATGCGAAAAAGAAAAATCCATTAATTAAACCATTCGCAAGGAGGCGCGTTTTGAAATGGTGGTCTCCCATTCCTGAAGCAATACCTAAAATTGTAAGAAGCAAGCCTACACCAACTAAAGCATAAACCAACCTTTTCGCTTTTGCATCTATTTCAAATTTTTTAACTTCCATCTCTTCTTTAAATTAAGGTTTCGTTTTAGTTGAATCCGAAGCTGCTGCCATTAAAGCAACTGGTTTTCCAGTAGCATCAAACTTACCATAGTCTTTATTCTGGAACTGACGAACGTAGTGAACCAATGTCCAAATTTCCTTTTTATTAAGTAATGATCCATGAGACCCCATCATACCTTTACCGTAATAAATCGAGTAGAAAATTTGACCATCAGAAAGATTCGTAAGTGCTGCATAGTTTGGCACGCCGCTGTATGCCCCACTAGTCACCATTGGACCATTCCCATCTCCTTTTTCACCATGACAGTGCTGACACATTGCAGTAAACAACTCCTTTCCTTTTTTCAAAACTTCATCGGAATTCTTAGCTGTCAAAATATATGGGTTTTTGTCATTTACTGCAGCTAAATATTCATCAGAAGTTGTAACATCGAAACCAAATAAACCATGCGTCTCACGAAAAGCAACGTTTGGTTTCCTAAAATAAGGCAACATTAATTTAACTTCTGCTGAATCCGTTCCAATATAAGGAATAGTATTCTTAGGTGGTGTTAATGCTGTTAATTTTGATTTCAAATCAGTATTTTGTCTACCTCTTATTTCTCCATAATCAACATAAGCCTCAATTGCTGGTGAACGATACATATCAGGCATATATTCGAATCCAGAACTATCCGCATCCGATTTACAGGAAGTCACCAAGAGTGCAGAAAACGCAACAGATGAGAATCCCAATATCGATAATAAATGTTTTTTCATTTGAATATCTTATTTTACTTCTTTCTTATCCAATTCTAAAAAGCCAGTATCTTGCAAAAGACCATCTAACTCTTCCTCAGTTACTGAGTGATTTTCACTCATTCTGATTTCCATTACAAATTTATCATCAGTTGTTCTAGGATCAGGATTCTGAGCTGGAATTCCA
>JBMLTP010000041.1:0-8159 GCA_049239885.1 Crocinitomicaceae bacterium | reverse complement strand
AAGAAATCATGGAAGCTCACATGTTTGCCAAACAAAACTACCTCATCGGACCAATCGTAGAGCAACCTGAATATAATATGTTCAGCCGCCACAAAGTTGAAGTTGAGTTTTCTCAAATTTATAAAACCGTTGGTTTAGGAACAACAATTTGGTCTCCTTTGGCAAGTGGGCTCTTAAGCGGAAAATACAACGATCAATTTCCGAGTGATACGCGTCTCGGCATTGAAGGACTTGAATGGTTAAAAGACAAGAATATCACGCTTGAGAAAATTGAAATCACCAAAAAACTAACTGCTTTGGCAAACGAAATTGGGCTCTCCCTTCCAATAATGAGCTTGGCGTGGTGCTTGAAAAATGAGAATGTCAGCACGGTTATTCTTGGTGCGAGCAAGGAAGCTCAACTTATTGAAAACCTTAATGCGTTAGATGCACAAGAAAAACTTACGTTTGATTTGATGGAAAGAATTGAGGCAATTCTAGGAAACAAGCCTGTTCATCCTGCGTTTTAATATCTTTTCAACGAATAATTAATGCAAGAATTTGTAAAAAAATTCTTCACTTTTAATTCTTACTTTTTCTACTTCTTCTAATTTTTGACAAGTGTTTTTGTATAAACAGAATCGCCAGTAATGATTCGAATTAAATAAGTTCCTGCTTTATAGTCAGAAACATCAACAAAGGACTCAGCGAAATTCACTGTTGCATTCATCTTTTCACCATATACAAATCTTCCAGTCAAATCCACGATTTCCAATCTTGCATCGTTGTATACGTTACCACTAACTTCAATCGTTGTAATGCCGTTTGAAGGATTTGGGAAAACGGCAATTTCATGTTTCAATTGATTTTCAGGAACATCCATAGTAAATCCAACTGAGAAGTCATATCGGTGGTAATTTCCAAAATCACCCGGGAAAAACTCGATGTAACTTCCTCCAACCAAACGTAAACGCATATTCCCGGCCGTTTCACCTTCAACTTGTGATGAATACCAAAAGGATAGGCCGTCATTATCAGTGTCTTCAATTATAATCGAGTAACATCCGGGATTCAAATTAAAAGTATCCTTGTATTGCGTTTGATTTGCCAATTGTGTTCGCTCAAAAATCACATTACCCGCATGGTCTTGCAAACGGTATTTATTTTCGTTCGCCTTATTATTTGTTGTTAACCAAACAAAAAATGGCCCATCTATTCTTTCAGGTGCTTCAAAATGCACTGTTTTCATGCTGTTTTGGTTGTATTCGTCATTTCCATCAATTCCATTTACATTGTGTACAAATGCTCTAAATGTTTGAGTACCATCCCAATCGCTCCAAAAATTATTATCCGTTACTGGAATTTCAATAATTTGTTCTTCTAAGAATCCTAAATTACCTGTCCAATCGATATAAATATAATTTCCAAAAGTAACCCAACACGTAATTCGACAGGAAGTCAACGGGTTAGCTCCTGTATTTTTTAATATCACACGCGGATTCGCACACGTCGGATTCCATTTACTGAAATACTCATAATTATTTGGATTTAAGACTTCTTTTATCGCTGCGTCATTCTGAAAATTCGGAGCAGAATAGGAAATTAAGTCAAAAGCCGCGATGTAATTCCCACCAGCTTGTCCAGGATCATTTGCTGGAACTTGGTTAATCACATAATCCAATTCAACACTATCACCAGGTGTAACATAAGGCGTAAGTTCAAATTCGTATTCTTTTACTTGATCTCCTGGGCACCAGCCTTCTCGAGCATATGGCCATGTTCCACCTTGTCCAATATTTGGATTATCTCCACAATCCGTTTCTTCCCAAATATTCCAATTGAACCGAGAAACACCATCTACTTTTATCTGGTGGCTATTTGGAACCCACTCACAGCAAGCCATGTTTCCAACTTGTCCATGACCAGACATTCTCGTTTTAATTTTAAAGTTAGCCGAAGTATCTGATAGATGAATTTTCTTCGCTTTTAAATCAACATCATTGGCCATATTAGCAAAACCGTAGGATCTAAAATCAGACCAAATCGGTTCGCGTTTGTGAAGATCCCTTGGTGGAATTCCCTCAATGAAAGCAAATTTCAAATCCAATAATTCCTGTGTATTGTGTGCAGCTAAATCAACCGTATTTCGCAAATAATCTTGATAATCTGTTACATCATATATCCACGCAAAACCATTCGGCCCTAAATCAAATTGAATTCCATACGGTGTGATGTAGCGCGCAATCTCAACATCGTTTAAAATTTCATAAGGCGGGTTATAACACGTGATTTGTTCGTTCAATAATTGGTTCGTCGCTACAAATGGAACTTGAGTCAAAATCTGTCCATTCTCATCGTAATTAATAGTATTTCCTTCAAGTGTCCCAACATTGGCATTCGTGATTTCGAAATGTCTGTTCAATGGTTGTTGTTCGAAAATAACTGTTCGCGGCTTTAACCTTTTTTCATCAACCGAAATAGTTGTTGCCGTTGAACTGATAGTTCCTTGCATCAAAGAAAGTACTGGTTTTTCAGATGAAACTTGCACACCACAAACTGGCAACTCATCAAAGCGAATCATATTATGTTCTGAAGGCATTAAAAAGTTATCATTTGCTGATTGATCAATTGCATAATTTTCGTTGTCAAAATCGTAGTAAACAAGCAAGTTATTCCAATTTGGATGCGTATTTGAAATTTTGTTCTGATAATTAGCTTGAATTGTAGAAGCAGAAAGCGCAGAGTTGTAGAAACGGAATTCATCGATTTTTCCTTTCCACTTCAAACCTTGATCGGCGTTTGCACCTAACACAAAGCGGTGAATGTAACCGATATTTCGCGTTTTATTGGTTCCTGAATGCCACAATGCCCCATTTTTATAGATAAACATTTCACCTGTACTTTGCTTTTTTACGAACGCCCAATGATTCCAGGTATTGTCCATTTCCAAAGCAGACATAGTTTTATTAATTCGGTCATAACCCGAGGAAACTCCTGCATCAAAATAAACGTTGTTGTCGCTCCAAGGCATGTGAATATTTAAAATGCGGTTATTTAGTGTATCATATGCTTCTAAAATAGTTGTGTTTGTGCCTCCTGTTCCATTTCCTTTTGCCCAAAATTCAACAGTTAATTCTTGACCAACAGTGAAATCAGATAATTCAGTCATTGTGAAATTCGTTCCAGATAAATTCAAATACCCATTTCGATCTGGATAAGATAATGCTTGATTTCCAGGAACATTCTCAGTAGTAAATACTAGTCCAGCTGCTGAAGGCTCATCGGATGAGTAATTAAATTCAATTATTAAATTACTCGTTCCATCCCAATTGAAAGGCTGGTAAAATAGAAATTCATTTGGACCTACAATCAATGGATTTGAGTTTCCACGAGTTCTATTGTATACTTCCAAGAAACCGGATGTAAGAAAGGTAGGTATTGAGATATCATTCGTAGCTTTTATTGAAATTCGAGGACTAAGAAGATACCCATTTGATCCTATATCGAGGATTTCCAGAATCATTCCTTGAATATCACCCGCTTGGATACCGGCAGCGGTCAATTCATTTGCTGTCAATAATTGCTGAAAGCGTGATCCTTTGCTCGCGGTATTGAAAATAGAGTTAGAACTACTTGTTCCTGTATTTAAAGGAGATGAGCTTAAGTCGGAAGAAGCTCTTTCCTGCTCTAAACGTGTGTACGTATCAAAAATGGAGTTTGGAACAGGGGTGTAATCAATCGTTCCAGGGCTGGACCAATTCGCTAAAAAACGATTTCCATCTTTTCGAACTGAATCATAAATTCCAGTATGATCAAAAACACGCGTGTAAGTCAAATAATCCCATTCGCCACAATCGTATTGATCCCAAGTTGTTAGTGGACTACATTTCAGTTTATAGTACATCAACACCTTCTCAAATCGCTTGGTATTCAATTCTTGAGGAAACACGAAATTTGCTCTTCGAGTAGTTATCGAATCAAACGTAAATGTTTGAACCCACGTGGTATCTTGAGCGAATATATTTGTAAAAAGGAATAATTGAATGAGAATTAGGGCTCTTTTCATTTGGTTGGTTTTTAACAAATTTAGGGAAATTAACCCAATTTTAATTTTTAAATTGGTTGGTTTTCGAGCCCAAAATCATTCGTAACTTTACATCATGGAACAAAAAGAGTGGTTTGCAAGTTGGTTCGACACAACGTATTATCATCAATTATATAATAATCGCAACGAGGACGAGGCAAAATTATTCATTTCCAACCTGTTGGATTTTCTGAAAGTAGATAAAAACTCAAAACTACTTGATTTAGCTTGCGGAAAAGGACGACATGCAAAAACACTCAATGAATTTGGTTACGAAGTCTTAGGAGTCGATTTATCGCCGAATAGCATTTCGATTGCTTCCGAATTGAAAAATGAACATTTGAATTTTCAAGTTCATGATATGCGTGAGCCGATCCATGGAAAGACGTTTGATGCAGTTTTTAATTTGTTTACGAGCTTTGGGTATTTTGATGAAACAACAGATAACGAGCGAGTTTGCAGCGCGATTGCTGAAATGTTGAATCCCAATGGAATCCTGGTGATTGATTTCATGAACGCGGAAAAAGTGATTGCGAATTTGGTTTCGAAGGAGGCGAAAACTGTCGACAACCTCACCTTTCACATCACGCGTCGTTGCGATGGAAAACACATATTCAAACGCATTCAGTTTGAAGATCAAGGTGAGAAATTTGATTTTACCGAGCGTGTTCAGGCTTTGAAAATAAAAGACTTTGAAACGTTACTTGCCAATCAATTCCGAATTCTTCATACCTTTGGCAGCTTTGATTTGAATCCTTTTGATGCCTCGACTTCAGATCGATTAATCATCATTGCACAACGAAAATAATGAGTTTGACCTTCGTTTTTATTGGCTTGTTTTTATCCGTCATTTCAGGTGGACTTGTCGTGAGTTACCTCCAAGCGACCAATAAAAGTCAATTTATAAAACTTTCGCTTGCGTTCAGTGGTGGATTTTTGTTGGCTATTATTTTTCAGCACTTACTCCCCGATATTTATCAGGATAAAGGAACACAAGTTGGTTTGTTTATATTACTCGGATTTTTAATTCAATTAATTTTGGAATATTTCTCAGGTGGAATCGAACACGGACACGTGCATGTTCACAAAGGTCAGGCATTGCCGTGGGTTCTTTTTCTTTCCCTTTCTGTACATTCCATTATTGAAGGAATTCCTTTGGGAAATCAATTTGCAGGAATTATTTCTAATCATTCACACGAACACGGTTCACTTTTCTGGGGAATTATTTTTCATCAAATTCCCGTTTCGATTGCTTTAATGACTTTGTTGGTAAACACCAATTTATCGCAAGTGAAAGCTTGGCTTGTTTTATTGGCGTTTGCAGCGATGAATCCGATCGGTGTAATCTTGGGATTTCAAATTTCACCAGAACAAATTGGTATTGATATTCACGTGATTTTAGCTATTGTTGTGGGCATGTTTCTGCATATTTCGACCACAATTATTTTTGAAACGTCCGAGAATCATAAGTTCAATTTATTGAAACTTATCAGTATTTTAATCGGTTGCGGATTGGCTATGTTGATGTTTTAATCAAAAGATTGAGTTGCTCCCAGACTAGTTCAGTTGACTTCAGACAACCTTGTTCTACCAGGTGATGGACTTCATCTTCTTTAAATGGATTAACCTTCTTCTCGGCGCGGTAAATGGATAGTTTTGAAGAATTTGAATTAATTGCAAGTGAAATATCATCGTCTTTTTCCAATGTGACAGTATCATATTCCGACTTAACATGAATCGCTTCAATTTTTTCTGAGTTAATGCGATAAGCTGAGAATAATTGCTTTGAACGAAACTCCAAATATTCAATCTTTTCATAGACTTTTAAGAGAACGGTATCACTGAATAATTCAACCAAAACAAGCGCTTTCTCTGGTTCAATTTCATTGATTTTTTTCCACTCATCGGAATGGATTTGATTCACAATTAAGAATTGCTTGAATTCCGCTTCTAAATGCAGAAGCTCTTCATTGGAAAGCATTCTGAAACGCATTTTATTCCTTTACTTCTTCGACTCGCAGGGAAATGTCTAGAACCTCATCAACTGTTTTTTCGGTAATCGCTTGTTCCACAGCAAACTTGTATTTTCCTTTATATGGTAATCGACGACGTTTGAATACGAGCTGATGTTCTACAATCGTTCCTGTTTCTTTTCCGATCCAACTTCCGTCTGGAAAAGTCGTTTTAATTTCATAAGGTTCACGAACGGATTCACCAACAGGTGGCGTAGAATTTAAGAAAATCCAAAGATTGCTGTATTTGTAATCTGTTGTTGTTCTGAGTGTTAAAACAAAGTCGTAAATTTTTGTTGTATCCTGAAATTCAACTTCAAATTTCGGTTTTACATCTTGACTCCACATGTTATTCTTAAAACCAAAAGATTTTTGAAAATACGCAGTTTCGTCGCAACTAGCAAAGAACAACAATAAAGTCATTAAAAATAAAACGTTCTTCATCAACTTACGGGATTGTTTTTATTTTCTTGTTGGGTATTCTTGTTTTTCTTTTTCTTACGATTTTGATTCTTTGATTTAGTGAAGTTTTTCTCAAAACGATTAACACTGTCTTGTCCAACCACATTCGAATAACCCACCTCAACTTCTTTTTTCTCAACGATTTCAAAGTCTTTCAGGTCTTTAGGTTTTACTCCTTCTTTGTTGAGTTTTACGATTTCTTTTACACGTTCTGGAGTCAAAGCAATCAAGCCATTTTCACCTTGGTAGCCATACCACATCAATCGTTTGAAAACATCGGTTTTGAAATGGAAGGCATCACCTTTTTCAGTATGCAAGCGAGTTTCAGGTTTAGGAAAAGATTTGATCGAATCAAGATACATGTCTAATTCATAATTCAAACAACACTTCAACTTTCCGCATTGTCCCGCCAATTTTTGCGGATTAAGAGATAGTTGCTGATAGCGCGCCGCAGAAGTAGAAACAGAACGAAAATCCGTTAACCAAGTTGTACAACATAATTCACGCCCACAAGAACCAATTCCACCCAAACGTGAAGCTTCTTGTCTCGAACCGATCTGACGCATTTCAATTCGGACTCTGAAATCGTCCGCCATATCTTTAATCAATTGTCTAAAATCAACGCGTCCTTCAGCCGTGTAATAAAACGTAGCTTTGGAAAGATCACCCTGATATTCTACATCGGAAATTTTCATTTCCATTTTTAAATTCAAGGCAAGCGTTCGCGCTTTATACATCAAGTCTTTCTCCAAGGAACGACCTTTGATCCATTTATCGATTTCTTCTTGATTCGCAATTCGAAGGATTTTCCGCGTTTCCATTGGTTTTAAATTCGGAGCTTTTTTGCGAACTTGAATTCGAGCTAGCTCTCCAACCACAGAAACGACTCCAACATCATAGCCGGGTGACATCTCCACAACTACAATATCTCCAATTTGTAAAGGATAACCTTCAGAATTTCGATAGAAACTCTTTCTAGAATTCTTAAAACGAACCTCAACAATATCATAAACTTGCTGCCCTGCTGGAAGCGCAATATTAGCTAACCAATCGTAAACTTCTAACTTATTGCAACCACCAGAACTACAAGTCCCATTGTTTTTACAACCCCTCGGGGTTCCACCACCACTGCTACAAGAAGCACATCCCATTTTATAATTTTAATTGTAAAGGTAACAATTATCCTTTTTAGATTTCAATTTTAGGCGACGTGAATGTATCGCATTGTTTGAAAACACAGTTGTGTAAAAAGAATCTTCGTGTTTGCATTTCTATCGATGTGATAGTGTGCATTATCGAAAGTTTCTTGAAACTCACGAATGTTATTTCCTGAAATAAACGGCGCGAAATTTTTTAGAAATTTATCTTCTTCCTCCGAAACGCGCATCATTTCAGGACCAATGTAGTTGGCCAAAATACTTTGCCTAAACATATGCAAGGAATAAACTACGAAAAACTTTTGTCGCTCTTTTGGTTCAGTTGCCATTTTATCAGCCCAGTCCATCATTCCAATGACATCTTTCTTATAACTCACGCGCATCATTTGAATAAATTGGTCTCTGTAAATTGCCTGGTCTTGATTGGCGTTCAAATAATCTAGCGCTACCAAATAGTCACCTTCA
>JBMLTP010000040.1:0-4071 GCA_049239885.1 Crocinitomicaceae bacterium | reverse complement strand
CATCGATCGAGCATCATCCAATTTGCGTTCCTATTATTTGGCAGGATCTTACGTTGGTGAAAAATCAGTTTTAAAAGCCATTTTATTTAGCGGAAAAGAAATCACCTACCAATCTTGGTATGGAACACCCGAATCACGTGTGAATGGTGATGTTACCGAAATGAATGCTTATGCAGACCGAAATTTTCTGACAGATGAAGAGCGTGCTAATTTGCTGAACTCAGGTCGGACTTACAATTATTACACCTACAAAAATCAAGAGGACAACTACCAACAAGATAATTTTCAATTGCATTACACGCGCTCGTTGAAGCCAAATTTGATTTTAAACGTTGCCGGACATTATACATATGGACGAGGTTACTACGAAGAATATAAAGTGAACCAATCTTTGTCAAATTACAACATAAGCACAATTGCAGTTGGGGGTGATACCATTACTTCTACTGATTTAATTCGACGTCGTTGGCTCGACAATGATTTCATTGGAACCGTTTACTCATTATCTTATAATAAATCGAAGTTCAACTTTACTTTCGGCGGATCCGCAAACACCTATCTTGGAAGACATTTTGGAGAGGTGATTTGGGCTAGAAATGCATCCGATTCAGAATTAGGAGATCGATACTACGACGAAGAAGGACAAAAAACAGAATTCAGTAATTACCTGAAAGGGGCTTATCGGACCGGTAAATTTCTTTTTTCGGGAGACCTTCAATTCCGTCACATAGACTATTCATTCATCGGATTTGATGATGTCAGCGGTGAAATCAAAAACGTGGAGCAACAAGTTTCTTTTGATTTTTTCAATCCAAAAGTATCAGCAAGCTACCAATTGAATTCCAATCATTCATTTTTTGCTAGTTATGGCATCGCAAACAGAGAACCGGTGAGAAGAGATTTCCGCGAAAGCACGCCTTCAAGTAGACCAAAACACGAAACGATGCGCGACTTAGAAGTCGGTTATAACTTACTTCGAGAAAAATTCGCTTTATCAACCAATGTTTATTGGATGGATTACACCAATCAGTTGGCGCTTACGGGAAAAATAAATGACGTTGGTGGTTATACGCGAACGAACGTAGCTGATAGTTACCGCGCCGGAATTGAGTTAAATGTTAATTACAAAGTCATCAAAGGACTTCGATTGAATGCTTCAGTTTCCTTGAGTCAAAATAAAATCAAACAATTCGATGAGTATGTTGATGAATACTTGGACAACGAACCTTATTACCAACAGCAAGTCATTTCGCATAACAACACAGATCTTGCTTTCTCTCCAAACATTGTTGCAAATGGAGGATTTACGTTTATTCCAATTACGGGATTGTCAATCGATTGGATGACAAAATATGTTGGTCGTCAATACTTAGACAATACATCCAATGTGAATAGAAGCATTAACCCGTTCACGTTCTCTAACCTCATCGTTTCCTACACGATTAATGATTTGTTTTTCAAAGAAATAACGTTTGGATTTCAGGTTAACAACATGTTTAATGCGATGTATTCAAACAATGGTTATACTTTTTCATACATTTATGGAGGACAAACCACGACTGAGAACTTTTACTATCCACAAGCAGGAAGGAATTTTATGGGAAGGGTTTTGATTAAACTTTAAGTAAAGGAAACTATAAGAAATTCATTACCTTTGGTAAAATTTCCTTTATGAAAAGAACTTTTAGCATCCTTTTTTCTTTGGTTTTAGCATCAAATTTTCTGATTTCTCAAGTAAATGATTCCGAATTAAAAGTATCTGAGTCAGATGAAATCACAAAACGCTATGATGCGCATTGGGCCGGATTCGATATTGGATCATTGATGTTAATGAGCAACGGTTTTAATTCAACATTCGAAAATAATCCTTATTGGGAAAATAATATTGGTAAATCTAGCTCGATTAATTTGAACCTATTAGAATATAAATTGCCGATTTTCAAGCAGTATTTCGGAATTACAAGCGGTTTAGGGTTAGCATTTTCTACCGTTGGTTTTAAAGATAATTATTTGCTTTTCCATGATCAAGATACTGTTTTTGCGGTGAAAGACACATTACAATCTTACCGAAATAATAGTTTAACTGCAACTTATTTAACCGTGCCACTTTTACTTGAGTTCTCAACGAAAGCAAAACAAAAAAAGAATTTCTATGTTGCCGCTGGTGTTGTTGGAGGTTTGCGCCTTGGCTCGAGCACAGCTAGAACAGGCAAATATGAAAATGGTGATCGATTTCAAACTGTTGTTCGTTCTAAATACAATCTGAATCCAGTTACATTAGATGCAACATTGAGGGCAGGCTATGGTTGGATTGGAGTTTACGCTTCTTATCAATTGAACTCACTATTCAAGAATAACAAAACTGTTGATGTATTTCCTTTTAAAGTAGGTGTTACATTCAATGTGGACTTTTTCGAAAAGGAAAAATCGAAAGAAGACGAGGAAAGTATCGATAGCAAGTAGTTTCGTTTTCTAAACTTTTTTCTTCAAAGACAACAAAAGGTATAGAATAAAACCGATGCTTACTCCAATTGAATTCGCTAAAGCATCGAGCAAAGAAGGTTGTCTTCCAGGGACAAAGCCTTGACAATACTCCAAAAGAATACCATAACCAATGAGCAAGGGCAAGCACAACAAATGGGTTTTTAGCTTTTTTACCACTAAACCAACATTCAAACTGAGAACCGCGTAGGCAATGAAATGATTGATTTTGTCGTGTTCTCCAATTTTCTCAATCGATTTCGGAGGTAACAAACTCAAAATCGCTATTCCAATGAAAACGAAGATTAATGACGCTACAAAGAGTTTATCTTTATTCACGTTCATAACCAAATTTTTCTCCTTTGTCAATTGCAGGAATTCCCTCTTTCATCCAAACTGGCATCGGTTTTCCTTGTAAATAGTGATCGAAGAATTGACGCATACGAATACTCAAATCAATCTTGTATGGCAGTTTTGTCAGATTGTGGTCGTCTTCGTTATAGTTGAGCAACCAACAAGGTTTTCCCAAACGACGCATTCCATTGTAAAGTTCAATTCCCTGATACCAAGGGACGGCTCCATCTTTGTCGTTGTGCATGATTAAAAGAGGAGTTGAAACTTTTGGCAAATGAAACAAAGGTGAATTTTCTACATACAGATTCGGAGCTTCCCAAATCGTTTTTCCAATCCGACTTTGTTGTGATTCATATTGAAATTGGCGATTCAAACCACTTCCCCATCGGATTCCGCCATAAGCTGAAAACATATTTCCAACCGGAGCTCCTGCCATTGCTGCCGCATATCGCTTGGTCATCGTAATCAATTGAGCCGTTTGGTATCCACCCCAACTTTGTCCTTGTAAGCCCATTTTTGTTGAGTCAACCGAATAGTTTTTGATTAAATAATCCGTCGCGCTCATAATGGAATTATACGCTGATTTCGCTGGCTGACCTGGAACATAACGAATATCCGGTATGAAAACCAAATACCCCGCCGACGAATACTCCAATGGGTTGATTGTACTCGCTGAAGGTCTTGGAGCTTGATGATTGTGCAAATTATCCGAATTTAACTCGTAGTAATAAAGTAAAAGCGGATATTTCTTGGATGCATCGTAATCTTCAGGCTTGTAAAGTAAGCCCTCCAAATCAGTTCCGTCGTAAGCTTTCCATTTAACTAATTCTACTGATGCCCAATTGTAATTTGCTTGCTGCGGATTGGTGTTTGAGATTATTTTTTCATTCGTAAATGTCGAATCAAGCATTCTAATTTCAGGATATTCATCCAAATTCATTCTTCGTAAAAGCAGTTTGGACTTGTTCTCAGAGCGACCCAATGAATTGATTTTAAACGACCCATCATATTTTTTAAATAATCCAAACATTCCTGGGTCATCGTAAAACGTATAAATTCCATCCGCTTTGGTTTTGGTATCGAAGCCACGAGCATAGCAATCTTTCAAATCAACGTAAATACTATCATTCGTCCATTTCACCAAATCGAATTTCACTTTTCGTTTCTCCCCTTTTTGCTCTGTCAGCGACAACAATTTTTTTCCTGGAATGTCATATGCCCAAACATCATATTCCG
>JBMLTP010000039.1:0-2556 GCA_049239885.1 Crocinitomicaceae bacterium | reverse complement strand
CAAGTAACCTCATTTCCTGCTTCATCAAAATAAAAATTGCGCAGTTTCCCGGAAATTACAAAAGCTACCTGATCGCAAACTTTCCCTTGTTCTATAAATAATTCGCCTTTGGAAATTTCAACGGTGGAATATGCTTTTTCAATGACTGTTATTTCTTCCTCGGTGAGACTTACGATTTGGTTGATACTTTCTGTGAGAGCAGTCATACGAATAGTTTAGGATACTAAATTACGTGTTACTTTTAACATGACATAAAAGGTTCTGAAACGAAATTCCTAAAACTTCTTGTTTTATGATACTTTTAGGAATTACATGACATTGTAACGCATCAAAACACGATTGAAATATATGCCTATTTGAAATTAGAATTAGGTGACTTATTTCTTGAAATATTGAATGCTTTGTGTTGATATTCAGTTAAATAAATTCTATTTTTCTCCTTAATCAACATTAAAAAATAAAATTGAATAGCAGCCAAAATGAATATATTTTTGTATTTTTGGCTGCATTTCAGTATTTCAATATGTCAAAAAAAATCATCGGAAGAGCCTTGGAAAAAGAAAAACTTCAAGACGCTCTACTATCGCATAGGTCGGAGTTGATAGAGGTTTATGGGCGAAGAAGAATTGGGAAAACATACCTCATTCGTGAATTTTATTCAAAACATATTTTGTTTAGTTTTTCCGGACTAAGAAATGGGGCTCGTCCTGATCAGTTGGAGAATTTCATGTTGGAACTGAATACTGCCACCGATCGATTTAAGAATCAAAAACCGGAAAACTGGTTGCAAGCATTTCATTTTTTGAGAACCTATTTAAAGGGAATCCGTCAAACCCAACGAAAAAAAGTTAGTTTCATCGATGAGTTTCCTTGGGTGGATTCGATGCGATCCGGTTTTCTGCCAGCTTTTGAGAATTTTTGGAACACCTACTGCACCACCAGAACCGATTTGATTGTAGTAATCTGTGGTTCAGCGGCTTCATACATGATGAAAAAGATTCTCAAGAATAGAGGTGGCTTGCACAATCGTATAACCAGAAAAATCAAGCTCGAACCTTTCCAATTGAAAGAAGTGAAGGAGTTTTTTGAATATAAAGGAATTAAACTACCCGAAATTGAAATTATCAAGATTTATATGGCACTTGGCGGTGTTGCAGAATATCTAGAACACGTCAAAATAGGCGATTCTTCCGTCACCGCGATTGATCGTTTGTGTTTTCAGAAAGGCGCACAACTTGAACATGAATTTGAGGAAGTATTTAAATCGCTTTTTGAGGAAGGCTCATACCATGAACAGATTATCAAGTCATTGTCCAATGGCTCAAAAATGGGTATGCTGAGAGACGAAATATTGAAGGATCAAGGATTGCGATCGGGAGGCCAATTTTCGAAATCTATGAATGAATTGATTGAGTCTGGTTTCGTGGAAAAATATCAATCTTATCGAGGAAATCGGAAGACAACACTTTACCGCATTTTTGATGAATTCTGTCTCTTTCATTTGCAATTTATGCGACCATTTAAAGGAAACTCTTGGGTTCAACTTTATACAAAAAGAGAATATGAAACCTGGTGTGGATATGCCTTTGAGATGATTTGTTACAAACACGTTGCCTGCATCAAGAAAGAATTGAAATGCGATCAAATTCAATCCAAGAATTATAGTTGGAGCAATGCTAACGCACAAGTTGATTTGGTAATTGACAGAAATGATCATTTGATTAACCTCTGTGAAATTAAATTTTCTAATGATGTTTTTAATCTTGATGAACAATATGCTTCGAAACTTAGAAAGAAAGAATCTGAATTCAGGGAGTCAACAGCAACAAGAAAAGGGGTAAATACAATCATGCTTACCACATGGGGAATATCCGGAAGTCATTCCATTGGATTAGTTACTCACAGCATAACAAAAGCATGTTTTTTCGATTAAATTTAGTTTAAAAAACTAAGTTGAAACGCAACCAAAACACTAAATATTTCTTCATTTTGGCTGCTATTCAAAATTTAGGAAATGATTATTTTTTACAAAATGGCATTGATGTTTTTCATGTGTAACACATCTTTTTTTAGTTCTAATTCACTGATTTTCATTGATTATCCCTTCAAGATTTTGCTTAAAAGTTGAAGAAATTGGGATTGTTTTGTCATGAATGTTCAGCGTATTTCCCTCAATTTTTTGAATATGCGAAACGTTTACAATAAATGATTTATGTATTCTGATAAATTGTTTTTGAGGTAGTTTGTTTTGTAAATCTGTCAGTTTATCAAGAACCATCATAGGCTTTTCATGTTGCGAATGGATTTTCACATAGTTACCGCTCCCTTCAATGAATAGGATGTCCGAGAAATAAAACTTGTGAATCTTTTTATCAGCCTTGAAGAAAATAAATGTGGGTTCAACTATTTTGTCCTCGGGTTGAGGTAGGGTTAATTTAGAATTTTGAGGAATTACTAGTTTATTAACGGCCTTTAAAAAACGCTCAAACGAAATGGGTTTAAGTAAATAATCGGTGATTCCATATTCGTAGCTTTCTACACCAAATTCTGAAAAAG
>JBMLTP010000038.1:0-3569 GCA_049239885.1 Crocinitomicaceae bacterium | reverse complement strand
CTGTTGGTGATGCGGAGTTTCAACAAAAAGCCATTGGCAAAATGCAAGATGTTAGTAAGCAACAAGGTCGAACGGTGCTTTTTGTTAGTCATAACATGGATGCAATTTCCCGACTTTGCACGAGCTGTTTATATCTTAAAAATGGCGGACTTGAATTGAAAGGTCGAACAGATGAAGTCATTCAAAAGTATTTAAGTGCTGAAACGTCAATTGTTTCTAAAATTAATTATGATGAATCAAATGCTCCAGGTTCCCAGATTGTTAGACTCTTAGAGGCTAAAGTATTGAACAACCACCAAGAAAGTAAATTGAATTATACCATCGACGAAAAAGTTGGTGTTAAATTAACGTTCGAAGTTTTACAAGAAACCAATGATTTGATTGCAGGATTTAATTTGTATAATCAAATGGATGTGCACATATTGAGCTCTCATGACACAATAAATCAGAGAAAAACTTTTTCACCTGGTATTTATGACGCAACCGTGTGGCTTCCTGAAAACTTTTTGACTGAAGGGATGCACTATTGCGGAGTAGCAGTGATGTCGTATAAACCGTTTTTTGTTCATTTTCATGATGTTGCAAAAATTGGGTTTAACATTTCAGATAGACAAAATGGCGAAACCGTTAGAGGAAACTATACAGGTGTTTTTCCTGGAGTAATTCGTCCAAAATTGATTTGGGATAAAATGTAATTTTCCCTCTTCCTTTGAATGGAGATAGAGAAGATAACTCCTAAAAAATATTTAAAGCTTAATTTAAAATCCAAACAACAATTATAAAAAATGGATAATAACTTAGAATGGACAGGTGAAAGACTCGTCACTGATGTGGAAGGAGTTTTGGGTGTAGCGGAGCATCTTCACCGTTATGCTTTGGCTTGTGAATTTGTTAAAGGAAAAAAGGTTTTAGACATTGCATCCGGTGAAGGATATGGGAGTAATTTATTGAGTAAACATGCGGAACATGTTACCGGTGTTGATATCAGTGATGATGCCGTTAAACATGCCAATGAGAAATACACAAAAGAAAATAAATTAATCTACCGTGTTGGTTCGGCCTCAAAAATCCCATTAGATGATGCATCTGTTGATGTGGTTACTTCATTTGAAACACTTGAGCATACAACAGAACACGAAGAGTTTTTACAGGAAATTAAACGCGTTTTAGTGCCGGGAGGACTTTTGATAATGTCTACGCCTGATACGGTTCCATATAAAGTTCGCGAGCCTATCAATCCATATCATGTCAAAGAATTGACAACGCAAGAATTTGAAAATTTGATTCAGCGTTACTTCAAAAATTCTGAATTGTTTTCTCAAAGATGTTTGATTGGATCATTCATTACATCATACAAAAATCAAGAATCTTCATTTCAATCATATTCGGGTGGATATTCAGAAGTAAATAAGGGTTATGGTAACGACGATATGTATGGGATTGCTTATTTCAATTTGGCCTTTGCATCGGATAATTCTGAAACTTTAAATGGTGTTTCAAAACATTCATTTTTCCAACATGTTCCCGATATGTTGAACGAATTCAAAGGATCTAGAGGTTTGATGTTTGAATTACAAGAGACTAAAAAATTAGCTGACCGTTTGGTTGAAATCGAAAACTCGAAATCTTACAAGTTGGCGCAGAAAATTTCTAAGGCATTTAACTTTTACAAGTAAATTGGAAATCAAATACATAGCTCTTTATTTACCGCAATTCCACCCAATTCCTGAAAATAATTCATGGTGGGGTGAAGGATTTACGGAATGGACAAATGTTACCAAGGCCAAACAATTGTTTAAGGGTCATCAACAACCGATTCTTCCAGCTGATTTTGGATTTTATGACTTGAGATTAGAACAAATACGAATCGAACAAGCTGAAGTGGCCAAGGAGCATGGTATTGATGGATTTTGCTACTATCATTATTGGTTTCATGGTAAACGGTTACTTGAACGACCGGCTAACGATTTGTTACGTTCGAAAAAGCCTGATTTCCCTTTTTGTTTCTGTTGGGCGAATGAAACATGGTCGAGAAGGTGGATTGGTGATGAAAAAGAAGTGTTAATCAAACAAGAGTATTCCGATAAAGATGATGAAGATCACGCCAATTATCTGTGTGATTTCTTTTCTGATGAGCGATACATTAAAGTCGATGGAAGACCGCTATTTGTAATTTACAGACCGGGGGATTTACCAAATCCAACAAAAACAATCGACACAATAAAACGAGTTGCAGTCGATAAAGGATTAAAAGAGCCCTTTTTAGTTGCAAGTAACTCGCATTTATGGGATAATGAACAGTTATTAGGATTTGGTTTTGATTCTATCTTGAATTTCAGGCCGCAACTTGGTATTTTGCCATACGCCAATTCGGACGAATTTTCCTGGGGGAGATTAAAAAGAAATTTTAACAAATATAATTTGCTTGATGGAAAGCTAAAAATTTTCGATTACAATGAAGCAGTTGAAATCATGCAAATTATTGAGCCTGAAAATTTTGATCAAGTGATTCCTTGTGTGTTTGTTGGGTGGGATAATACTGCAAGAAGAGGTGAAAAAGGAATTGTCATGAAGGACAATCACCCTGATTATTTTGAAAAAGAATTACGTAGAGTCACTGAAAAACTTTCAAAATCCAATTCCAAAAGTCAAATTCTTTTTATAAATGCTTGGAATGAATGGGCGGAGGGAAATAAATTGGAGCCTGATGTGAAAATGGGTAAGCAGCATTTGGAAGTTGTAAGAAGAATTAGGGAAATTCAATGAGTCAAAAATTAAGAGCTTTAGCGATTCATTTACCTCAGTTTCATCCGATTCCTGAAAATAACGAATGGTGGGGAAAAGGATTTACGGAATGGTCGAATGTGGCAAAAACAAAACCTCGATTTGAGGGACATTATCAACCACATCTTCCTTCAGATCTTGGTTTTTATGATTTACGTGTTAGAGAAACACGCATTGCTCAGGCCGAATTAGCAAAAGAGCACGGAATTTCTGGTTTTTGTTATTATCATTATTGGTTTAATGGAAGACAGGTTTTGGAAACACCAGTGAAAGAGATTTTACATTCAAAAGAACCTGATTTTCCATTTTGTCTTTGCTGGGCAAATGAGAACTGGACGAGAAATTGGGATGGAATGTTTAATGATGTATTACTTGAACAAAAGTATTCTACGGAAGATGACATTAATCATATTCGATTTTTATTTCAATTTTTTCAGGATGACAGATACATTCGTGTAGATGATAAACCAGTTTTTATTGTTTACAGAACTGAATTATTCCCGGACATTAAAAAAACAGCGGATACTTGGCGAGAAGAAGCAATTAAAGCTGGTTTCAAAGGCTTGTATTTAATACGCTGTGAAAATTTTACAACAGATGTTGATCCTGAAACCATTGGTTTCGATGCATCATTTAATTTCTTTCCTAATCATTACGGTTTACCACTTTATATTATTCCAGGAAAAATTGAACAAATAATGCATGATTGGGGTATTAAAAAATCTCCTTATTTGGAGGATTTAATTTGGAATTATAGTGATGTAGTAGATAAACAAATTAATAAT
>JBMLTP010000037.1:0-12164 GCA_049239885.1 Crocinitomicaceae bacterium | reverse complement strand
TGAATCATTGAATTTTTAAGTTTGAATAAATCGTAGCCACGAAAACCAAGTTGAAAAGCAAGTTGTTTCGTGTCGAGATTTCCAATCGCAATTTGACTATAAGCTCTAATTTTATTTGTAACAATCCAATTCAGATTCAATCCCTGAATTGCATAACACGTGCTATCTTTCAGTAATGCTGAAACAAATGGAAATGGATTGTAGAATAAAGGATTTACTGCTTTCGTCTGAAGTGAATCTCCCATAGACCAACTAGTTCCGTCAAAAAGACTTAAGTTTAGTTTCGGAGAAAAATGATACGTCAAATAATTAATCCCAAGTCCTTTTGGTTGATAAAAACCTTCAACAGTCGTATAAATTTTTTTTCGGATTAGGTTCATATTTCTTGATCGCAAGTAGTTGAATGATAATCGTTTGGAAATGTAATAATCAACTCTAAAATAAGGCGAATAAGAAGAATTGTCTGAGAGTAATATCGAACGATATCCAGTACCGATAAACTGTTGGTTATTTCCTGCAATTAAATCAACTTTTTTGTGTGGACTATATACAATGTTCCCTATCGCGTAAGCGTAGTCATACCCATTCGTTTTAAAAGGTTTTGTTCGTGCAGCACCTGAAATCACTCCATTTTCTTGTGCATATCCATTACTTATTGGTCGAAATTCACCTCGTTCATTGATAAATAGTTGCTCATAGGAACTTAATCTGCTTTGATTTTCAAAAAATGAGGTTGAAAACGAAAAATTCTTGAATAAATCTCCTTCGATTAAGACACCTCTTGTATTTTGAAATAAATTGATCGAAGAAGTATCTTTCAAATCTCTACCTAAACTTAAATCGACCAAGGGAGAAATAGTCAAATAGCAATCTTTGGATTTTACTTCAACCAAGTGTTTTTTGAATAATACTTCTGCAAAATCGTAGTATTGAATGCTTGTATCTTTCAAGTAATCATGTAAATTGTATCGATTTTCGGTGGTGGGAAGAAATGAATTCCTAAAGTAACTAGTTTTATAAATAGTTTGATTATCAGTAAGGAAACTATCATTATGAATCCAGAAAAGTTGATCTCGATAAAAGGAATGTGTTGAAATTAAATTATGTTGAGAGATTAAAAAATTAAAATTCACCAAAATGGAAACAAGAAAAATCGTCCTCATGGCAGAATGTCAAGTAAGGGCTTTGTCTTGGCAATGAAGAATGGATTTAACAGATTCGCTTTGTTGTATCTTAATGGTTGTTTTGTGTCTGCATCATAAACTGAACCTCCAAGTGCTTCCAAAATTGCTTGTCCAGCAGCTATATCCCATTCCATAGTAGGAGCAAATCGAGGATAGGCATCAGCTCTCCCAAAAGCTAAGTCGAAAAATTTCAATGAGGATCCCATTTTAAGAAATTCGATTTTTTCTGAAACAATATGAAGTTCATCAATGAATTCCAAAATTGGTCCCGAATGATGACTTCTTGAACAGGTCATAACCAAAGGCGAATTGATGTTTTGTGGAATATCGATTTTATTCCAATTTTCACTGTTATTAAAATCATCGAAGTGAAAAGAGTAAACACCAAACTCTTTACCTCCAAAAATTATTTCTTGCTTAACAGGGGAGGCAATTACACCAAAGACAGCTATTTCCTCTCTAATAAGCGCAATATTTACGGCAAACTCCCCATTTCTACTTACAAATTCTTTAGTACCGTCTAATGGGTCAATACACCAGCACTCAGTCCATTTTAAGCGATCTTCAAACGTTGATTTTTCACTTTCCTCTCCCGTTATTGGAATATTTAGAGGCGTTAGAATATCAGAAATAATTTCTGTTGAAGCGAGATCAGCCTTTGTGAGCGGTGAGCCGTCTTCTTTATAGATAGGTGAAAAGCCTTCTTCGTAAATCTCAATGATTTTTTTCGAGGCCTGAATTGCTGCCTCAATTGCTTTTTGGTATTTTAATTCGAGCTTAATCAATTTTTTAGATTACCATTTCGGGAACAAAATCAGGGACGACCAAATCTCCCTCTGTTTTTGAAATAATTTCCTCTACACTTACGCCAGGAGCTCGTTCCAAAAGATGAAACTTCCCGTCTTTAATTTCCAAAACTGCAATTTCAGTAACAACTTTCTTTACGCAACCAACCCCAGTAAGAGGAAGCGTACATTCTTTCAAAATCTTTGATTCTCCAGCCTTATTACTATGCATCATTGCTACAATGATGTTTTCAGCTGAAGCAACCAAATCCATTGCGCCTCCCATACCTTTAACCATCTTACCTGGAATTTTCCAGTTGGCAATATCTCCATTTTGAGAAACTTCCATTGCTCCTAAAACGGTAAGTTGAACGTGTCGACCGCGAATCATCGCAAACGAAGTCGCTGAATCAAAAAAAACAGCTCCTTTTTTAACCGTAATTGTTTGTTTTCCAGCATTGATCAGGTCAGCATCTTCATCTCCTTCAAATGGAAATGGCCCCATACCTAATATTCCATTTTCTGATTGAAATTCAACATCCAATCCATCAGGAACATAGTTTGCGACTAAAGTAGGAATTCCAATTCCGAGGTTAACATACCAACCATTTTGTAATTCTTGCGCGATTCTTTTCGCTATTCCGTTTTTATCAAGTACCATGTTGTTAATTTGAAAATGAATTAATGATTATTTTGAAATGTTGAGAATTAGACCATTTTCGAATTCTAACCTCTTTTCCTAACTGTTCTTTGCTCAATGCGTTTTTCAAATTTTTCACCTTTGAATATGCGTTGAACGAAAATCCCCGGTGTATGAATGAAATTTGGATCAAGTTCACCCGCCGGAACGAGTTCTTCTACTTCTGCAACGGTTATTTTTCCGGCCATAGCCATCATAGGATTGAAGTTCATTGCAGTTTCACGGTAAATTAAATTACCTTCTGTGTCGCCTTTCCAAGCCTTTACAATTGCGAAATCCGCTGTTAAGGCTGTTTCAAGAATATGAGGTTTGCCATTGTAAATTCGTACTTCCTTTCCTTCCGCTACTTCTGTTCCGTAACCTGCAGGTGTGAAAAAAGCTGGAATTCCTGCTCCACCAGCTCGACATCTTTCTGCTAAACTTCCTTGAGGTATTAAGTCTACTTCTAACTCTCCTGAAAGCATTTGTCGTTCAAATTCGTCATTTTCACCGACATAGCTGGAAATCATTTTTTTAATTTGTTTGGTTTGCAAAAGCAGTCCTAGACCAAAATCATCGACACCAGCATTATTGCTAATACAAGTCAAATTAATAACTCCTAACTTCACTAATTGCGCAATCGAATTTTCTGGGATCCCGCATAAACCAAATCCACCAAGCATCAATGTCATTCCACTTTCAATGCCAACCAATGCTTCTTCAACATTTTTCACTACTTTATTCATACGCTAAAAAAATGGAATTTCTGAATCATCTACTGTTTCGGGTTCGGGTGCTTCAGTGCAGTCATATGCCTCTGAATCATAGTCATCTGGTATATCAAAGTCTCGAGTTGTTAAGGCGATAATTGGGTCTTTGTATACTTTACCCATATAATAACCATAAATTGGCAATGCCATGCGGGCTCCTTGTCCCCAATTCATACTTCTAAATCGGACAGCTCGGTCTTCAGCCCCGACCCAAACCCCTGTTACCAATTCTGGAGTAATACCGATAAACCAACCATCCGAATTATTTTGAGTAGTACCCGTTTTACCTGCTGTTGGAGCGATGGCCCCGTATTTCCCACTTCTAAGGCTTGAACCTGTTCCTCCTTGAATGACCCCTTTCATCATTTTAAGAATTTCATAGGCTACGGTCGAATTGACTACTTGCTCTTCATGTTCTTGCGCTTGATAAATAATTTTTCCATTTTGACTTTCAATTCGTTCAATTGTAGTTGGTCGGATATACTTACCGCTATTGGCAAAGATACATTGTGCAGCTACAAGTTGGTAAAGTGATAAATCCATACTTCCTAGGCACATGGATGGAACGACATCATTTTTATTAAGTGTAATTTCAGCTTGTTTCAATAATTTTTCAATAATGAACGGCCCTCCCGTCTTACTTACAGGATTGAATTTCCCCATCTTAGCCATTACCGCCACTGTAGTTGGGTTAGAGGACATGGCTAAACCTTGCCTTACTGAACCAGCAGCCTCACCTTGAGGGCAATATTGTCCAACTACTTTATTTTGATCGTCAACCAAATCAACACAATATTCACCGGGAGAAAAAGTAGTACAAGGATTTACAACTTTCATTGATAATGCAGCAGCATAGACGAAAGGCTTGATAGTCGACCCAACTTGTCTTTTTCCCAATCTTACGTGATCATAACCAAAGTGTTTGAAATTTACTCCTCCAACCCAAGCCTTCACAAATCCTGTTCTTGGATCAATAGAGATTAGACCTGAATGTAAAAATGCTTTATAATAGCGTATTGAGTCATTGGGAGACATGATTGTATCTCTTTCCCCCTTCCATGTAAACACTTTCATTTGAGCTGGGGTATTGAAATTCTTCATTATTTCCTCATCTGAAAATCCTTGAGAAATCAAGTTTTTATATCTACCCGTTGACTTTCTTGCATTATCCATAATTTGGTTAACCATGGATTGGTCTATGGAATTTGAGAAAGGATAATTTTTTAGACCTCGATTATTGTTGTCGAAAGCAGGTTGAAGATCCTCTTTTATGTGTTTTTGCATTGCGTATTCCGCATGACGCTGTAAAGCAGGATTTATAGTAGTATAGATTTTCAATCCATCTTGATAAATATTAAATGGTCGTCCATCTTCGCGAACGTATTTGTAACTACCGTCGCTATTTTTAGCAGTGAGAATTTCAGTTACTTCTTTACGAAGTGACTCTCTAAAATAAGGAGCAATACCTTCCTTGTGATCCAAAGAGGTATATCGAATGACTAGAGGCTCTGTTTTTAAAACATCGTATTCTTCCTCGGATAATTTGTTTTTAATTCCTTCATTATTGGAGTTACTATTTTTCAACCATTGAAACAATACTTGGTTTCTCCTCTCCATAGCTCTGAGAGAATCTTTGTTTCTCAATTCCAAGATTTGTTCTTTTGTCACCTGAGATAAGGAAATGTCTTCATTATCAGCTATTTTTCTGCGATAATTCTTAATCTTGTATTTGTAAGGATTATATAAATCTGGATTTTTACACATACCAACCAACGTTGCCGCCTCTGTTTTTGTGAGTTGTCCTGGTTTTTTGTTAAAATAAACTTTCGAAGCATTTTCTATTCCAACGGCGTTATAAAGAAAATCAAATTGGTTTAGATACATGGTAATGATTTCTTCTTTCGTAAAACGTTCCTCCAATCGTTTAGCAATAATATTTTCCCTAGCTTTTTCGTTCAATCTCCTGAACTTACCAAAAAAACCACTCAAAGGTAAGTTGATAGATTCTCCGCTTGCTTTTGCCAATTCTTCATCCTCGCGCTGTTTTAGCGTAAATAGGAGTTTTGCCAATTGTTGTGAGATAGTGGATGCTCCCCCCGCTCTTCCGAAACTTGAGAATGAACGAGCTATGGCGCGAAAATCAACACCAGAGTGATCGATAAAACGCTCGTCCTCTGTTGAGATTAAAGCATCAAAAACGTAAGGAGAAATATCCCTGTATTTTGCGCTTGTGCGATTTACCTGCCAAAAGCTTCCAATAATCGTGTCTTCTCGAACGCTTTTTTTAGCAATAATTAATGAAGCCTGCAATTCAGGTGGATTGTCAAGCATGGAAACTGGAGGCAATGAACTTTCAGATTGTAAAAGAATCAAACCAGTAACAAAAAGGAACGGGAATAAGGAAATGCCCCAAAATATTTTGGTATACTTCCTTTTTTCTTCTTCGTTTAGTCCTGTATTATTGGTTTTCATAAGACGTAAATTGTTTTTATTGTATTATCTGTCAAGCCTTGAAATAAAAAATCACCAAAAATCGAATACTTGTTTTGGATGATTCTCATTCTAGCTTATTTCGTAGGTTAAAGTTAGAAAGATTATCTTAAAACATCCTTACGTTGGCTATCAAGTTTTAACAAAATAAACATCATAACGCTAAATGACATCATGGATGAACCTCCATAGCTGAAAAATGGTAAAGGAATTCCGATAACAGGGGCGAATCCAATGTTCATTCCAATATTGATGGCGAAGTGATAAAATAAAATCATTCCTACACAATAGGCATAAATACGATTGAAGGATGCTCTTTGCCTTTCCGCAATTATGATTATTCGAATCAACATAAACATATATAGAACTATCAAGAATAGTGTTCCAATGAATCCCCACTCCTCGGCAAAAGGACAAAAAATAAAATCTGTTTCGCTTTCGGGAACGTGATTACTTTCTACGCTTGACACCGAAGCCTTATTATATCCTTTACCAATTAACCCTCCTGAACCTACGGCTGCCATAGCTCGGTGTCGATTGTAATCTTTACCATTCGGATCCTCTTTCAATCCAAGGAATAATTCGATTCTGTCTTTTTGGTGGGGTGCCAAACTATTGAATCCAGCTCCAACTCCCAACGATAAACCTCCTCCCAAAACAAGCCCAAGTACAACAATTACCGTTGCTCTAGATCGATCTCGTTTCGTGCCGAATCTTCGAATAATCAGTAATGAAACGATTCCAAATAATAATAAGGTTAAAATCACCCCCATTGAGCCAGGAATTTGAGTTTCAGGCATAAATGGAACCGTTATAATTACGTTACTTAAGAGTAGCGTAATCACTGATAGAAAAATAGCCACAAACATAATTGGAATGAAATGACTTCCTACCCACGTTTCTTTAAATCGAACACCTGGAAAAGAATTGATGATTCCAAGAATTATCGGATCAAAGGTTAATCCCTCACGGTACATCACAAAAAGAAAAGAAGTAAATACAACAAATGTCCCAGCATCTGGTTGCAACAAAATCAAAGCCATCGGTACCAAAAGTATCATAGCTGCACCCATTACATTTTTTGTGTTTTGTTGCTTTACACTCAATCCACTGATATATTTGGCAAGCAGAAGTGCTGATGAAATTTTAGCAAACTCTGCGGGTTGAATTCCCATAGAACCAACGCCAATCCAAGCATGAGCGCCATTGATAGCCGGCATAAATAATACAACTACTAGGAGACTTAGTGTCACGAGATAAATGGGAAAGGCGAATTTTCGGTATATGTCTGAATCGATGAGAAAAACGAGAAGCCCTAGAAACAAGGCCACAGCAAGCCAAATAATCTGTTTTCCATATTTTTCATCAAAACTAAATATACTTGGATTTTCTGGATTATATGCGACCGAATAAACCGTTGCCAAACCCATGATCAACATCAAAACAAATGAGATGAATAACGGCCAATCTAAGTGAGATACTAAAGTTTCATCCTTTCTCATTCAGAAACTGTTTTGTAGTTCGATAATTTCGCATCCAAAATCCGTTGCTCTTTGGCTTTATCCTTGATTTTTCGTTTTAAATACTTCTCAATAATTAAACTTGCGATAGGTGCCGCCCATGTTCCTCCAAAACCTGCGTTTTCAACAAACACGGCTATTGCAATCTTTGGTTTATCCATTGGAGCAAATGCAATAAAAACAGAGTGATCTTCTCCATGTGGGTTCTGCACGGTTCCTGTTTTTCCGCAAATTGTAATGTTATCTAATCTTGCCATTCTGGCGGTTCCACCATTTTCATTTACCACACGCCTCATTCCTTCAATTACTGGATGAAAATGCTTAGAGTCAACCATGGTATAATGTTTCTTTGAGTATTCCTGTAAAGGGCCTTTGTTCCCTATCGACTTCACAAAATGAGGAGTGTAAAACCATCCTTTGTTCGCTATAATTGCGGCTATATTTGCCATTTGTATTGGAGTAAGCTTCACCTCTCCTTGACCAATTGAAATTGAACGAATAGTTGAGAAAGCCCATTGATGATGTCCATACCATTTGTCGTAATATTTCGAATTTGGTATTAACCCTGGGCGCTGACCTGAAACATCAACTCCTAATTCTTTTCCAAGTCCGAAACTAGTCATATATTTATGCCAAAGGTTTAATCCGATTTCTGCATCCGCAAAAATGCTGGATTTTTTATTCTGTTGGATTATTCTTCGAACAACGGCATAAAAATAAGGATTGCATGAGTATTGAACAGCTTCAGGAATATTTCTTGCTGAGGAATGATTGTGGCAACCAACAACGCCTTTGTCACAGGCAAAACCTGAGTTTTCATCAATTACGCCTTCTTGCATTCCAATAAGAGATTGTACAAGTTTAAAGATAGATCCCGGCGGGTATTCGGCCTGCAAAGGACGCGGGAATAGTGGCATGTTTGGATCCAAGGCAAGTTTTGGGTAGTTAAGTCCGATGTTTCTTTTACCCACCAACAAATTAGGATCGAAGGAGGGTGCGGATATCATGGAAAGAATTTCACCGGATGAAGGTTCGATTGCCACAATACATCCCTTTTTGTTCTGCATAAGTCTTTCACCGTATGCTTGAATAATCATATCCATTCCCATTTTCATGGGCTCCGCTTGCTTGGATAAGGTATCGTATTTCCCGTCAGCATATGGTTCAATTGCATTATTCAGGGCCGATGTAACGACGTATTTAATTCCTTTTACACCTCTCAACTCTTTTTCATAAAAACGTTCGATTCCTGATCTCCCAATGTTATTTGCTGGTTTGTAGAACCGATCCTGATCAATTTCCTCACGAGTTACCTCAGATAGATATCCCAAGATATTCGCACCATTAGCGTAAGGGTAATTACGCATGCTGGTAACTTCTTCAAAAAAGCCTGGAAAATTATCCAAATGCGGTGCGATTTTCGAAATTTCTTCCAAGGTCAATTCCTTGATAAATGGATATTTACGGATTTTCTGGTAGTTCGAAGTTCTTTTTCCCGAATGCTTGTTGTAGTATGTGCCTTCTCCACTTCGAATGTCTTTGAATCGTTGTTTTACTTCCTCAACTGACCAACCGATTAATTTGGCGAATGAAGCGGTATCCAAATTTTTTATTTTCGCTTCACAAACCATGAGGTTGTAATATGTTCGATTTGAAACGATTTTACGCATATTTCTATCGAAAATAACTCCTCTTGGTGGAATGATTTCCTTCCTTTTCTCGGCTATTTCTTGAGCTATCAATGTCCAAGTGTCATCCACAACCTGCATGTAGAAAAGCCTTATTGTATAAATCACCCCAACGAGTGCAACAAACGCAACGATAACATATCTCCTCGCGTCAAAATTCATTTTGCTTTAGACTTTTTGATTAGGAATGTTTGCAGAACAATACAAAGTAAGTAAGAGATTATCACACTAAAAACCGTTTTTTGTAAGATTAACAGAAATTGGTCAAGTCGGAAAATTTCAATCAGGAAAAACCAAAAATGGTGAATGAGAATCAAATAACCAAACACAAATAAAAACCAACGGCTACCCATATCAAAAATTGATGGTTCTTTCAATGGGTCATATCCTTCTCTTGGGCCGTAGAATTTGAAAATAATCGGACGCATGTAGGCCATTAAAAGTAAAGAAGAAGCATGCAACCCGTAGGTATTTGAGAAAACATCAATGATTAATCCAAGGCTAAAACCAAGAATCATTAATGTAAAAACACCAGTTTCGAAAGGTAATAGCATGATAAAAAGCGGATGAACCATCAGATGAATCCCAAACCCAATTTCAATTTGATTGAAAACAAGCGATTGCAACAACACAATTACAACAAAACGGATGCTATTTTTTACAATTACATTCATTATAACTCTTCTTCATCTTCATCAGGAGGAATTTGACCTTCCAATGCCTTTTGTTCGTCAATTAACAAATTCTTAATAATGTAAACCCGTTGCAACGTTCTAAAATTCTCTGAAAATTTAACAACGACGTCCCAAAGAGGCTCTCCTTCAACTGGTTTCGTTTCATATACCTTCCCCACAGGCATGCCTTTTGGAAAAATACCCGACCCTCCTTTTGTTACCACTCGAGACCAGCGTTTAATTCTTAGGTCATTCGAAATACCGGTAACAGATCCTTTTTTAGGGTCATGACCATCCCACTTTAAAAAACCAAACAAACCAATCGGCTCGATGGTCACATCAATGTTTATGTCTTTGGTTAAAACGGTCTTTACAACTGAATAGTGTTCACTCACGTTGTGTATGACACCAACTACTCCTTTGTCAGAAAAAACACCCATTTCCCTTTTAATACCTTGTTTTGAACCAACATCAATTGTGAAATAATTATTTCTTTTTGTTACACTCGAATTGATAACAGTAGCTGGAATGTAAGCATATTGTTGTTCGTATACAGTGTCTTCAATTTTGTAGAGGTTTCGACCAACTTGATAGAAACTCTGAGGAATTTTGTTCCTGAGTTTTATGTTTTCATGTTGAAGAGCAGAATTATTTTTAGAAAGATTAAAATGTTTGGTAACATCATTTTCCGCCTCAAGAATTTTTCCTGTAACCGCCGAAGCCGTGGTTAAATATTGATTTTTAGGAAAGGAAAGGTACCGAACGTATAGAGAAAGCGCAATGATTTGAAAGAGTGCGAAAAAAAGAAAAACTCGAAATCTTCTAAAAAAAGCAAGGAAATTACGCATAACGTACAAAGGTAAAAAACCAACTATTTAGCAAATTCAAAATGACTGGAATGATATTAACAAAATACGAACTATTTATACACTTCGAAAAATGAATGCATTAAATTAAGGTCCCGAAAATCGCCCTCTGTTGGAATGAGAAAAAGGAAACGTGTTTTGTGATTGAGAATAAATTTAAATTAAGTTACCCGAGCAACGAATTTATTCAAGTATGAGTCAAAAAATGTAACTTCGAATTATGAACGCAATAAAAATGAAATTACATACTTTGGTTTTTATTGGTTTTTTAATTTCCCAAAAGATGATTGGTTTAAGTCAAGACACAATTATTGAGGATTATGAAGAACCGAAAACTTTTTCCTCAACTCGAATTATTAACGGTCATTCCGTAGAAACACTCGGTAAAGGTTTTATGGATATGCGTATTGAACATCGATTTGGAGATATGGCTGGTGATTTTGGGGGTTGGGAAAACATGTTCGGTTTCGATAACCTTTCAGATATGCGTATTGCAATTGAATATGGAATTACAGACGATTTAATGGTGGGATTTGGTCGTTCAAAAGGCACGGGCGCCCCTTATCGATCATTACTGGATGGTTTTATCAAATACCGAATTTTACGACAGCAAAAGGGAAAGATGCCCGTTTCATTGACGGCAACTGCCGGATCGTTTTTTACCTATATGAAAGCATCCGATGATGAATCGCAGGTTAACTATTTCCCAAAAGACGCCCATCGTTTTTCGTATTTTACGCAATTAAACGTCGCGAAACATTTCGGAGATTATTTATCACTTTCGCTTATGCCTACTTATGTTCATAGAAATTATGTAGCCGCAAATGACATGAACGATTTATTTGCTTTGGGGGGCGCCTTTCGAGTTAAACTTTTTAAGCGATTTGCTGTTTTAGGTGAGTATTATCATGTTTTTAAATCAAGTGATCTTCGACCAAATGATAATTACAAGAACAGTCTTGCATTTGGTTTGGAATGGTTCACTTTTGGGCATAGTTTTACAATTAACTTAACAAATTCTGGTGGATTGGGCGAGGCACAATTTATTCCCTATACAACTGAAAATTGGTTGAAAGGTCAATTTAGGTTTGGTTTTTGCGTAGGAAGAAAATTCTCATTTTAAATTTTAGTTTATGAAAAAAATAGCAACTAGTATTTTGTATTTTGGGTTACTTGGATTGTCAACTTCAATAGCATTAATTCCTTCGGATCATTTTATCGTCTCGGATAAAGGACATTCAATTGACTTTAAAAGTAAAGATCCGTCGGGTTCATTTGATGAAATAAAAGGTGAAATCGATTTTGATGAAAATAATATTGGATCTACTAAGTTCAATTTGAAAATTGATGTAAGTAGCATTAATACAGGGAATGGAATGATGAATAAAAAAGCCCAGACTGAAGAATGGTTTGATGCCAAGAAATTTCCCGAAATGAAATTTAAATCTACTAAAGTTGAAATGAAGGAAAATGAGTTGGCTATTATGGGAGATCTGACAATTCGAGGG
>JBMLTP010000036.1:0-5959 GCA_049239885.1 Crocinitomicaceae bacterium | reverse complement strand
ATGGTCTAATGATTAATATCATGGCCAACAATACAGGTAAAGTAAAAATCATAAATGGATGAAAAGTCGCGGCTAAGCCTGCGAAGAGAAAACCGTTAAAAACATTTCGGCGTCCATCCGTATTTTGCTTCAATTGAAAAAACTGTGATAACATACAAATAATAAACGTTTGTGCTATCAACAATCCGTCAACACTATAAAACGAGTGATAGAAACTCATCGTTACCACATACAACAATGACACGATATAAGAATTACGATCTAAAAATTCGTGGCTATTAAAGATCCAATTTAGCCCAATTGCATTTATTAATACAAAAAAACCTCCAAGAAACATGTTCAGCCATGTAGGCTCCGCGAAAGCAGAACTCCAAAAACCTAGATTGGTCTCTTCAACAATCTGGTAATAAGGAAACTGAGAATTAAGGAAAATGTATAAACCGATGAAAAAAGGCAAGGTCAACAAAACTCCAACACGATTTTCAAGGAATAACCTAATCATGATGCGAAAGTATCGAATAATTTATTCGTTGAAACGATTTTGTGAATAACTCAACGGTTTTGTTCATACACTTTTTAACACTGTAAAATATAATTGTAAATTTTTCAACAAGCCGATCGATAAATTCTAAAAATTTTAACTTTGTTGCTCTATTGAATAGATAACATAAACGAAAACAAGATGGCAGAGAAAACTAGATATTCAGATTCAGAACTTGAAGAGTTCAAAGCACTCATTCAGGAAAAATTAAAAGAAGCTCAAGAAAACTACAATCTTCTAATCGGTTCTCTGTCACACAATGACGATCATGGCACAGATGATACGGGTAGAACGTTCAATATGATGGAAGACGGATCCGAAACTCTATCTCGAGAGGAAGTAGCACAGTTGGCTGCTCGACAAGAAAAATTCATTCAAAATTTGCAAGCGGCTTTGGTTCGAATTGAAAATAAAACTTATGGTATTTGTCGTGTGAACGGAACATTAATTCCGAAAGAACGACTTAGATTGGTTCCGCATGCCACGATGAGCATTGACGCTAAAAACTCTCAACGATAATTGGTGAAAAATAGACTGGGCCTTGTTGCCATTCTTGTAATTTCTCTTCTGATTTTAGACCAGTTTGTAAAAATTTGGGTGAAAACATCTTTTTCTTCCGATGAGGTGAAACATATTTTTGGTACTTGGTTTTCTTTGCACTACATTGAAAATCAAGGGATGGCCTTTGGAACTACTTTTGGTTCTGGTATGTGGCACAAATTGGCTTTAAGTATTTTTCGAATTTTAGCTATTGGATTCATCATTTATTACATTATTCGTGAATCAAAAAAAGTAGAAGTCAAGACAGAATACCTTTTGGCTGTTGGACTTATACTTTCTGGAGCAGCAGGAAACTTGATCGACTCGATGGTTTATGATTTTCTATTTACCTTCAATCCGTGTGAAGGATTTAACCAACTTCCAGGCTCAGGGAAATTCATGAATTGTAAAGACTACGGATTTGAGTATCAAGTTGAAGTTCGGCATAGAGGGTTTTTGTTAGCAAATGTCGTTGATATGTTTCAATTTGAAGCCTTTTGGCCAAAATGGGTTCCTATTGTTGGTGGAGGACAAGTATTTCCCGCTATTTGGAACGTAGCAGATTCCTGCATCTCTGTTGGTATTGGTTGGATTATCATTCGTCAACGGACATTCTTTCCAAAGAAAATAGAGGCTCAAGTAGAGTCAGAATCAAATTCAGTTGAATAAAAGGCTAAGCTAGAAATTCCACTTCATATTTCGATCATCGAGTATGGCAAACGAAAGTTTGTAGTGAGCTTTAGGTGTAGAAAAATTCCCATCTGACAGAATACCGTAAATTCCAATTCGAAGACGTCTTCTAGAAAGCTTAAAATTTCGCTCCAAACCTGCCATGACTTCAACATGTTGGTAATTATTTTCCTTAACCCACAAAGCTCCAGCTCCCGCCATCAAGCCAATTCGAGTTTTTTTCATAAATGGAATCTTGTTTAAGATGGCGCCATTGTCGTGATGAACAAAATGTGCCTCAAGAATTAAATCCAAAGAGGGTAAAGTCGAATCCAAACCTTGAAATGAATACAAAGGATTTGAAAACCAAATTGGATCACTTCTTCGTTGGTATTTAAAATCGGGATCACGGACAATTTGAGAAGTTAAAAATTTACCTCCAGCTAATCGGTAATTAGAAGTCCCCAATGTTCCAATTTTAAAGGTTTGCATCATTTCTAATTGCATGTATTGAAAATTTACATCACTTCCAAACAACTTAGGAATTCCAGTTTGATAATAAACTGAAAATGTCGGCCAAGCAGAACCCAAAATTACCTTTCGATAAGGCTCACGCATGTATTTTTGCTGAGGAACGTAACTGACTGAAAAATTGGAAACGAAAGCCTGATAGGTCTTAAAGTCTAAAGGATCATTATTTGGAAGCGAATTATCAAAAATGGTCACAAACGTATAATCCTTCAAACTTCGGCGTTCTGAAAACTCGCCATCCGCTGAAATATATAATCCATTAATAACTTCGTATTCGAGACTCAATCGCATTTTTGTTGCTTCAATGAAATTTTCGCGTTTATAAACTTGTGAGATCGCATCAAAAGTTCGGATGGCATCAAAATCATGATTGAAAGAAGCTCTTAAAAATCCCATATGAAAGGGATCAAAACGATATTTCCACCACGTATCACCTTTCCAGTCATTGTTCAAAATCCCATAAGATATCCGCGTATATGAATCCAAGGTTCGTTCATCTTTCCATTTCTTGAAATAATCGAAATTTGGTGTAATTCGTGGCCCAGCAATAAAAACAGGTTGAACCACAGTTGCAATTGAACCTATCGTCCACTGGAAGCGTTCCGCACGATTACGATGATCGACTCCAAACCAAAGTACTTTTGGAAAAGTCACCTTATTAAATATTTTGTCCACCGAATCCAAATATTCTTTTCGGTTTTGATAATCTTTAATACTATCTTTTGCTATGATAAATTTTCGTTCTTCATCTGTTAAGGTTGCCGGTCTTACATTCGACCAAAATGAACTATCTTTTTCGTAGGCTTCTTTCTCAGTAACAGCAACCTCAGTATTGAAAAATTTGTTAGAGAATGCAGGCAGAAAGTTGTAATTGGAGAACAAAGCTGTTGTTTGACATTTCGAAGTTTCGTTTATATATTTCACACCGTAGTCTAACGTTTGCGTTTTAAGAACACAAATTGAATCACCGGGATGATCGAATTCTTGGCTAATTGTGAAATAATCATAAACCAACAAATTCCCTTTGTTCATAGTCAATTCAAGCTTCTGAACTAACCATACGGAATCAATGACCCAAATAAATCCTTCAAGGGTCGTTGTAGCCGTGTTTCTTGGGATTATTTTAATTTTGGAAATCATTTTCCCGTTTTCTTCATACTTTTCCAATAATCGATATTTGTATGAAAGAATTCCAGGACTCGATATGGGTGAACTTACTGGGGTTTGATGCAAATCATCTAGATGTAATAAGTTTTCAAAAAAATTGAAATTCGATTTAACGGTTGTTGTATAATAAAGTGATTGATCAGTTCCACGAAGAGTATAGGCACTTCTTATTTCTTTAACTTTATTACCCGGAGCATAATTTCGTTGAAGTTGAACTTCGACTAGATTCATTTTGTCGGTCCATTGCAACTTTTTTTCTTTCTTGTCAGCACTTTCAAGCGGATCAGCATCTGTTCGTTCAGGTTCGCTGTTTTTTTTCTCTTTTTCCTTGATATCAAGTTTTTCAGATGCTTTGATGTAAACATCGACCGTGTGCGGATAATTCCATGGATTAATCTGTTCCCTTTTCTTAACAACCTCTAACATGATTTCGCGACCAGGATTACTTTTCTTCACCGTCACTTCAACACCTTGTAATTCTTGAATTTTAATTGGAAATAATTGAATATCTCGAACAATATCCGTGTTATTTATGCTAACATATGCTTCTCTGTCTTGAAATCCCGTAGCACTAAAAACCAAAAAATATTCACCTGGCATCACCGACAACTCGTACGTTCCATTTTCATCAGAAACGGTTCGTTGGTCCGTACTGTTTTTAACAAAAACCTTAGCAAAAGGAATTGCTACATTGCGTTCATCGGATATGGTCCCACGAACAAATTGCTGCGCAAACAATATGACATTTAGAAAACTAAATACTACAAGGAGAAAATGGCGCATTCTATTGTTAGACAATTAATAAGGTGAATTTGTTACGTTCAAGATCAAAAATAGTTTGAAAGAATGGTTTATTTTGAGAAAATTACGCAATCGATACAATTAATAGTAGGAATCGCAAATAAATAGGACGAATGGAAATCAGTTTTTTGTATTTTCCACTTTTACCTTCTGCTCATTCAAATATTCCATGTGTTTTTTCATTCTACGAATCATAAAAGTTCGGAGTAAAAAAGCAAATAGCGCAATAGCTACAAAGATGTAATTATACCACCAATTTTCAAATCCTTCTTTTAACCCAAAGTAGGTAATTCCTATGAACATTATTATAGATGCAACCAACCAAAAATAGCGCATGATATTTGCGTATGTAATCATATATTAAAATTAATCAATTTCTAATTCTTTTTCAAGCTCCACCCTACCCGACGGTTTGAGTAAAACGTATTTACTAAAACTTTGATTTGTTCGAATCCCATCCCCTAGAACGATTCCTTTCGGCGATTTAATAATGACCTGCGAAAGTGTATAGATCGAGCTATCTTTTTGATTCCAAAATAAAGCTTCAGTTTCTAATGTTTGTTTCTTTGCAAAGTTGTACAACCGCACAGAATCTCGAACAAGAATTGTCCCCTTCGTATAATTTATCTCGCCATAGCGAGCACTCAAAGTTGATACTACCTCTCCCTTTTCAGAGAAAAAATTTACACGTAAACTATCTTTAATTTTGGTGATTGACCCTTTGTTTCTATAAGTTTCAGCCAAAGCAGCGTATATTTCGACCTTAGCATAACCTGAATCTGAATAGATCATTTTCAAATTCTTCGTTGTCTCATCAGGCGATTTAGCATTAAACGTTATTTTTTTAATTGTTTCCAAGTCATTTTCACAAGAAAAGAATAACAAGATGAAAAATGATAAAAGAATAAGAGGAAATCTCATAATTTAATCCAACTTACGTTTTCTAAACCAACGGTCAAAACTGGAAGGAGACACAACGAGTCCAAAATTAAATGAAAAAAATTCCTCAGATGTATAACCAGGTTCATTTACGCCTCTTTTTCCAAAAACCAATGATAAATTCAAGGATGAAAGACCCTGTTGAGCCAAGATAGGCATACCAAAACCTGCTGTTAGTGCTTGTTCATTATATTGAGTTCCAGCAACTGTTGAATAAGGTAAAAGTGAGGAATAAGCACCTATTCGATAAGTAATTTTCTCCAAAAATTTGAGAGTCGAAATGTTCTCATATAATTTTGCTTCAGGTTTAAATTGCAAGCCTAAACCAAATTTAGAAGCACTTAAATTGTTCCAAGGAGATAGATTTGGAAAATCGTGGGAAGAGGCGGCTATTGAAGTGTAAGAAGCCAAAATAGTTAACTGAGGATGTAACATACGAGTCTTACGTTTCCAATCAGGCAACAGTAACTGGTAAGATAAACCATATTTACTCTCCATTCCAAGTCTTGCTTTTCCATCGGTTTGAACGAAATCAAGGGTGTCATAGGTGCTCAGCGTATTGATATTCGAAGCAGTAAAAAGTTCTTCCGTAAAAGTAGTATTGAATGATTGACTCGGCGAATAAACAGCTGAAATAGTCATTTCATTTCGCTTCCCTAATTTTTGCCTAAAAAACGTTCCCAGTTCATAGTTAAAAGTCTTTACAGAAATACTATTTCTACCAATTCCTCCCGAAAATGTATTCGGATCTATTAAAATGGCTTGTTTTTC